>NZ_CP062260.1:6325000-6400000 GCF_014863545.1 Paenibacillus sp. JNUCC32
ACCGGGATGGACGTACCGCTGGTGCACCAGTTGTTCCGCCAGGAGCATGGCTGGGTAGCTACGTACGGACGGGATAAGCGCTGAAAGCATCTAAGCGTGAAGCCCCCCTCAAGATGAGATTTCCCAGTATGTAAGACCCCTTGAAGACGACGAGGTAGATAGGTTGGAGGTGGAAGTGCAGCAATGCATGGAGCTGACCAATACTAATCGGTCGAGGGCTTATCCAAAAAACACCCCAAAAAGTGAAGCGAAGCTTTGAAGCAACGCCGAATACTTTTCGGGGACCCCGATACCACATCGGGTGAATGCTACGGATTCTAATGTGCTGCAAATATCGTTTCGTATCTAGTTTTCAGGTGATCAAGCATCTGAACCGTTTGGTGGCGATGGCGGAAGGGTTCCACGCGTTCCCATACCGAACACGACCGTTAAGCCTTCCAGCGCCGATGGTACTTGGACCGAAGGGTCCCGGGAGAGTAGGACGTCGCCAAGCGAACAACCATAAAGACCGTTATCGAGTAATCGATAGCGGTCTTTTCCTATATGCAGATAATTTGGGGATGTTGCCCCTTGATACGCGATGGGTAAAACTCCAAGAAAGCGGACTGAGATGGTTACTAAGACGAGTACCGACAATGAAGCTGTACTTGACAGGGAGTTGCTTTTTTCTTTAAACAACAGATTAAAAAATCAAAAAGGCGATCCTGCAGGGATCGTCATTTTGATTTCATTTGGAACTAAGAAAAGTATCATGATGAAATTGCCCTCGCTTGCCAGCAAACATCTTGTATCTTCATATACATCATGCACACTCTGTGTTCTCTCTGCGGACGGTGGCGATCCGTTCTTGGATAGCTGCCGCCCATGCATACATCTTACTGATTGAACTTCATGTTCTATGCTTCAACCACGTTCCTCTGTCCATAAGGAAGCACCGTAAGTGTAACGCTGCTAGGTTTGCCATGTCGGATAAAACCGATGACAACCTGCTCGCCAGGCTTCATCGATGTGACATGATCTTCCAGCTCATCATAACTGCGAATGACCTGGCCAGCCGCACTCGTAATGATATCGCCTTCCTCTAAGACACCGTCTGCTGGCGTGTGGGCAAACACCTCAACGACTTTGACGCCCTCTATGCCGTCACGACGGTATGTATAATGATTCATGCCGATCCAGCTGGACCAGAAAGTGGATCGGATATCTTGGCCAGTCTCCAGCACGCTCTCCATATTCCGCATGAATCGGTATGTACCGAAGGCCATGTTATCCATCATCATATACTCCCGCTCATTGGACCATAATCCTGTATACTCGATGCGGACCAAGGTGCCTTCTGTATGTGGTTCAATGGTCCAAATGGTAAGCTCCTGGTCTTCTCCCTTGAGCGTGAGTTTGCGGTAAGGCGTAAGCTCCTCAATCGTGCCGCTATAGGATACGCCCCAGCCGTAATCAAGAGAGACTTGACCGCCGACCTTCAGATCGATCTCACAATGGCGAGTCTCCCATCGATTGCGTTCTTGCGGATCGGTCAAGGCTTGCCATACACGATCGGGTGTTGTACGGATGACAATCTCCCGCTTAGCATGGTTAAAAATAGAGTCCATTCTTATGAGTCCTCCTCAAGATATTGTTTAAGTCTGCTTAACTTATTCTCCAGAATAGAGCCAAGCTCTTGTTGAAGCTCCGCATACCCCCGCTGAAAAGTCGGGGTGTTCAATCGGTAGTAGCAATACTTGCCTTCCCTTCGCTCTAGTAATAGCTCCTCTTCCAGCAAGATAGCAAGATGCTTTTTTACGGCGGGCTGTGAGATATGGAATGCCTTCACGATCTCCAGCTGAGGGAGCTCTTGATGAGCGACCATATTTAGGATTTTCCTTCGGATGGGATCGGAAATGGCGCGGTACATATCACTCATGGTTGGAATCCCCCATCTCTCCAAAATATAACCTTTTGGTTATATGAATGAGTTAAGTATAATTTTCCAACCTCTGAAAGTCAATACGAATTTTAAACGAAAAAGGGCTTTACACAACCAAGACACTAGTGTACTATTTAACTATAACACCGATACAAAAAGGAGTGGAACAAATAGATGAGCGGAAACGATTCAAATGAAATGGCAACAAATATAGAGAATGCTGCAACGGATTTAAAGAACGAATTACATGCTTCAGTTTCTACGGAGAGGAAGAATGCCAAGCAAGGTCCAGTCGTTCTGACCGTTGAACAGGTCACCAAGACGATTGGAAAGAAGAACATCGTCGACAAGCTATCCTTTGACATTCATCGAGGTGAAATCGTTGGTTTGCTTGGACCGAACGGCGCGGGCAAAACAACAACCATTCGAATGATTGTTGGGTTGATCGATATGAGCCAAGGCGATGTACTGGTAAAGGGACACAGCATCAAGAAGGACTTCGTTCAAGCCGTTCGTCATATCGGGGGCATCATCGAAAATCCGGAATTTTATCCGTACATGAGCGGTTATGACAACTTGAGACAGTATCAGCGAATGTCCGAGGGAGTGACGATCACAAGAATCATGGAGGTTGTTAAGCTTGTTGGGCTGCAGGACGCCATACACAAGAAGGTTCGTGCTTATTCCCTTGGTATGCGCCAACGATTAGGAATCGCGCAGGCTCTGCTCCACAATCCGTCCATCCTTATTCTCGATGAGCCGACGAACGGCCTGGATCCTGCCGGTATTCGCGAGATGCGGGATTATCTGAAGCAAATCGCCAGAGATGAGGGAATTGCCATTCTCGTATCCAGCCATCTGCTGTCGGAGATGGAGCTGATGTGCAGCCGCGTGGTTGTCATCCAGGAAGGCAAGTTCGTCACTGAGCGCTCAATCGGGGGGATGGTCGTGAATGAAGAGTTAACGACGGTAAGTCTCCGCGTAAATGACACAGCCATGGCGGAACAAACGGCTCAACATCTCAAAGACATCATTCTAATCAACTCCTCAGAGGAGGAGGGGATGATCACCCTTCAACTTCACGAAGAGGATATACCCACGCTGATCCAGTCACTGTGCGATGCACGCGTACGGATTTACCGGGTGGAAGAGATGAAGTCGTCGCTTGAAGAAGAATTCTTGAAATGGACAGGAGGCAACCGCATTGCGTAGCTTTGGAAATCTCGTCTGGAACGAATGGCTCAAAATGTTTAAGAAACGCAGCTTCTTCTTGCCATATGCGCTTTTGGCCGGAATGGTGATCTTCACGGCGTTCTTGCTCTATAAATTTTCCGATGGCGGCAGCACCGGCTATGAATTTGCCCAGATCGCTGTAACCACCAAGGGAATGGGGCAAGTGTTGACCCTGCTTGCCATTGTTGTTACGGCAGGAGCCGTAGCGAAGGAACACAGCATGGGAACCATCAAATTGCTGCTTATACGTGCACAGAGCCGCACCAAAATTTTGGCATCGAAATATGTGGCCGTATTGATTTACATCTTAACACTGGTGGCTTTCATGTTTGCTGTAGCCGTGCTGACCGGCCAAATTACGTTCGGCATGGATGTCGGCTCCGTTACGCTTGGCGATGTACTCATTGGAGCAGTGAACAACCTGGTGTATACGATCGTTTATGTAACGCTAACCTTTATGGTAGGCATTCTAACGAGATCCACCGGTCCTGCAATCGGTATCGGCATGTTCATGGTCATTATGGAAAGCATGGTGGTACAGCTGCTTGCGCGTTACTCCTGGTCTAAATACCTGCTGTTCCTGAATGTGGATCTTTCCCTGTACAGCGGTGGCGCAAGCTCCCCGGTACCAGGCATGAGCTTAACGTTCTCAATTATTGTGCTCGCTGTATATCTCCTCTTGTTTCTTGCGGCAGGCTTTGTTACGTTTAAAAAACGGGATGTCGCATAAGGAGCCTGAGTTCGAGGTAGAGCGGCGGAAAGGAGCAACCCGACAGTGAGTATCGAATTTGACAATAATCTGCCGATCTATTTACAGATCATGACGTATCTGAAGAAAGAAATCATCATCGGCAAACTTTTGCCCGGTGATAAAATCCCATCGGTTCGAGAATTAGCGAGTGAGCTTCAAATAAATCCAAACACGGTGCAGCGAACTTTTCAGGAATTGGAGCGTGAGGGTATTGTGGAGACGCGGCGGGGATTGGGCCGATACGTAACAAGCGAGGAATCGAAAATCATGGAAATCAAAAAAGAAATGGCCGGCGATCTGCTGGAACGGTTTATACGCGGCATGCAGGAGCTCGGCTTTAAAGATCAGGATATCATTACGATCGTGGAAGATGCTGTGAAGCAGCCATGATCCAAAAAGCGGAGGTGAGACCATGGTGGAAAATCTGTTACAGGTACGAAGCGTGACCAAAACGTATGCCGGTAAACGCAGAGCGCTGCATGATGTCAATCTGGATATCAGCGGAGGCAAAATCATCGGCTTGCTGGGTACCAACGGCAGCGGCAAGAGCACGCTGATGAAGATTGCGGCCGGTTTGATCCAGCCTACGGCAGGTGCCGTTTACGTGAACGGCAAACCCGTGGGGCTGGAGACCAAAGCCAGCGTGTCCTTCATGCCGGACCGGCCGATGACAGAATCCTGGATGAAGGTCTCGGATGCGGTGGCGTACTTCAAGGATTTTTATGAGGATTTTAATGTAGAGAAGGCAAACAGAATGCTGGACTTCATGAATTTAAAGACCAATGATCGCATCAGCTCCCTGTCCAAAGGGATGAATGAGCGCCTGCAGTTAACGCTCGCATTGTCCCGCGAAGCGAAGCTGTATATGCTGGATGAACCCATCGGCGGGGTGGATCCTGTAGCCCGTGGAAAAATTTTGGATGCCATCGTTGAATTCTACAACGAGGACAGCAGCATCATAGTTTCGACTCATCTTGTCCGGGACATCGAACGGATATTTGATGAAGTGATCTTCATTCGCAACGGCGAGGTTGCCATGCATGATGAAGTGGAGAACATCCGCCTAAAACACGGAAAAAGCATAGATGAGATGTTTAAAGAGGTGTATGCGGAATGATGAGACTGCTGAAATACGACTGGAAGAGAAACTCGACCACGCTGCTCGGCGCTTTTGCGATTCTTCTTATCGTGCAGATCGCGATTACGGTGACAGGTTCGATAAGAGATTGGGAGCTAGGATTGAGTTTCGGTTTAAGCATGCTGGCTTATGGCTCTGTGAGTGTTTTGCTCCTTGTGGTCACTGGCAAGAACTTCGGCTATAACATCAAGGCATATCACCGGCGTCTGCTCCCCGTCCGTTCCGTCTGGAGCGTGGTTTCCTCCCTTATTCTGGCGTGTGCGAGTTTACTGGCGCTGTGTCTACTGATGGCACTGCATTTGTGGTACTACTGGAACGTTGCCGGCATCCCATGGGAAATGATCCGTTTTTCCGATTATCCTGTTATGTATTATGTAGGTCTCGCCCTGTTGACGGCATGGAAATTCATCTTCCTGATGATTACGATATTTTTTGCCATTGCCGTGGCCAACAGCATCACGAAGAAAGGCAGCGTATGGATCGGCATTCTGGTGTTCTTTGTATTGCATAATGTCCTGTCCTGGATCAGCCAGCTGTTCTTCGGAGAAGAGGCAGCATGGGTTGGCCCGATGGCGACCATTTCCTTCGAGAATGAGGCTGATTTCACCGTATCTGCCGCGCAGTATACGTTAGCATGGGGCGCATTTGCTTTTGAGGTCATTGTGGCGGCCTTGATCCTATATGCCACGGTGTATCTCGTTGATCGGAAGGTTGAGGTTTAACTTAAAGAATATGAGGATTTAATACTATAAACGGACCAAAGAAACTGCCTATCCAAGGCAGTTTCTTTGGTATGAAGCGAGAAGGAAATCCGCTAGGAACACAGAACTAGAACCTTAGCAGTATGCCGCTATCAATCCATGGACTCCAATTTATAGGCAAGAGATAGCGGATAAAATTCGAAATATGATTTAAACATTATAACGTTATATTCACGTTCAGGATGTTCTGTGCTATGCTATAACCATGGTATTAAGATATAGCAATGCAAATCGGCAGGTACTGAAGAGGATTTAAGGCTGGTCCGGCAAGGCTGAAGGGGTGGAACGATGAAGATTTTGGAACAGCGTTTTGTTTTGCGCAACGTACAGACGGTGGATGAAGAGAAGCCTTTTGACATTGTCATGGAGAACGGGTTCATTACCGAAATAACGAATGCGAATACGGCATCGGGTGACAACGGTTTTGACGGTACGGGATTATATGTGTCCAGCGGTTGGATCGATATGCACGTCCATGCGGTCGCCAAGCTGGAGCCCTACGGCGATGCCATCGACGAGATCGGCGTTCAGCAAGGCGTCGCCACCATTATCGATGCAGGAAGCTGCGGCGCGGATACGATTGGAGAATTGGCAGCCGAGGTTGCCAGGGCCAAGACAAACGTGTTTGCTTTTTTGAATATTTCCCATATTGGACTTCAGCGGATCGACGAGCTTTCCAGTTTGGAATGGATCGATCCCGAGAAGGCAGCAAAAGCGGTATTGACGTATCCTGACCTGATCATCGGGCTCAAGGCAAGAATCAGCAAAAGCGTAGTGAAGGACAATGGCGTAGAGCCGCTTCGACTCGCAAGGAAACTGTCCGGGAAAACGGCCCTGCCGCTGATGGTTCATATCGGATCAGGGCCTCCTCCGATTGAGGAAGTGCTGGAGCTGCTTCAGAAGGACGACATAATCACTCATTATTTGAACGGGAAAGCCAACAATTTATTCGATTCGGGCGGAAAGCCGATTCCTGCCCTGACCGAAGCGATTGCCCGCGGCGTTCATCTGGATGTCGGCCATGGTACGGCGAGCTTCTCGTTCCTGGTGGCGGAGTATGCAAAAGCCCAAGGGATTAAGCCGGATACGATCAGCACCGATATTTATCGCGGCAATCGCATCCATGGTCCGGTGTACAGCCTGGCCAATGTCATGAGTAAGTTTCTGTATCTAGGATACGGCTTGCAGGAAGTGGTCGCTGCGGTAACGGACCATGCAGCCGCATGGCTGGGCCGTCCGGAGCTGGGCCGAATTCAAGTCGGCGACGCTGCCCACCTTACCCTGTTCGCGGTGCGGCAGGGACCGATGAGTTTGACCGATTCCGAAGGGGAGACCCGAATCGCTGACCGATATATCGAAGCCAAAGGAGTGGTAGTCAATGGATCATTCATTACATGCTAAATACGGGTTGAAACGCGTGGTGAACGCCAGCGGGCGCATGAGCATTCTTGGCGTGTCGGCACCGACGGATACCGTCATGGAAGCCATGCGGATCGGTGGACAGAGTTACGTGGAAATCGCGGATCTGGTAGATAAAGCAGGCGATTACATGGCGCGCATTCTCGGCTCCGAAGCGGCGGTTGTCGTCAATTCGGCTTCCAGCGGCATCGCTCTATCCGTGGCTGGAATCGTCACCGAGGGCAATCGCAGGCGCAGTGACCGACTGCATCAGGAGCCGATTGCGAAGAACGAGATCATCCTGTTTAAGGGGCATAATGTGCAGTATGGAGCTCCCGTCGAAACGATGGTTTATCTCGGAGGCGGCAAGGTCGTAGAGGTAGGGTACGCCAACGAAGGGCGTAAGGAGCATATCGCAGAGGCGATAAATGAACGGACCGCTGCCATTTTATACGTGAAGTCCCATCACTGCGTGCAGAAAAACATGATTTCGGTGGAAGAAGCGGCAGAAGTGGCCCAGGCACATGGAATACCGCTGATCGTGGATGCCGCTGCCGAGGAGGATATCCAGAAGTATGTGAAGTACGGAGATCTGGCTATTTACAGCGGTTCTAAGGCAATCGAAGGTCCGACCTCCGGTATAGTAGGCGGCAAGCGCCAATACGTGGAGTGGGTGAAGGCGCAGCTGCATGGCATTGGGCGGAGCATGAAGGTCGGCAAGGAAACGACGTTTGGATTGCTTCAGGCGCTGGATGAGTATATGGTGAAGGAAGATAAGAGCGAGTTGGAGAAGGCGGCACTGGAGGAAATGAAGTCCTTATCGAAATTGCCGGGCATTGAGGTTACGATCGTGCAGGACGAAGCGGGAAGAGCGATCTTCCGGGGACGCGTGAAGGTCAATGAGGAGGCGGCAGGGGTAAGCGCCAAATCCATGAACGATCAGCTGCGCGAAGGCGACATTGCGGTGTATACCCGGGATTACGGCGTACGCCAGGGGTATTTTGATATCGATCCTCGCTCGCTTTCCGGCGATGATTTGCAAGTCATTATAACGAGAATACAGCAGATTGCAGGGGGAAACTAAGATGGCAAACATGGAGAAACGTCTTTACAGAAACCGCGCGGCATTAAACGTTCTTGCAGGCAGCATTCAGAATGCGAAGGAAATATTCGAAGCTTCGGAAGGGCATGTGCTGGTCGGCGTATTGTCGAAAAATTACCCGAATGCGCAGGAAGCCGTCATCGCGATGAAGGAGTACGGGGCCGTCATCGAGGATGCGGTATCCATCGGCTTGGGCGCCGGCGATAACCGTCAAGCGGCGGTGGTCGCGGAGATCGTGAAGAGCTACCCGGGCACGCATATCAATCAGGTGTTTCCGGCGGTCGGTGCAACCCGTGCCAACCTGGGCGGCGAAGAAAGCTGGATCAACAGCCTCGTGTCCCCTTCGGGACAAGTGGGCTACGTGAACATATCTACCGGACCGGTGAGCGCTGCCGGATCGGACAAAGCCGTCGTCCCCGTAAAATCGGCAATCGCGCTTGTACGCGATATGGGCGGCAACGCACTGAAGTATTTCCCGATGCAGGGCTTGAAGCTGGAAGAGGAGTATCGTGCGGTAGCGAAGGCATGCGCGGAGGAAGGATTCGCGTTAGAGCCGACGGGCGGAATCGATAAAGAGAATTTTGAAGCCATCGTCCGCATCGCGTTCGAGGCAGGAGTACAGCAGGTCATCCCTCACGTATACTCCTCGATCATCGACTCGGCCAGCGGGGATACGATCATTAGCGACGTGCAAGAGCTGCACCTTAAGTTAAAAGCGCTGGTTGATCAGTATGCCTAAGACGATCGCTGCATTTGGCGAAGTGATGATGCGACTTCAAGTACCAGGGTATGCTTCCTTGGCACAAGAGAGCCACCTGAACTATTCCTTTTCCGGGACGGGCGTCAACATCGCGTCGGCCGTGGCAAGGTTCGGACATGCCGGGTACCTCGTCAGCACGCTTCCCGACAACCCGCTTGGCGAAGCGGCGATCTCATATCTGCGCAAGCTTGGGATCGGCACTTCGCTCATTAGCCGCGGGGGCAAATATGTCGGCATGTACTTCCTGGAGAATGGGTTTGGCGTTAGACCCGGTCGTGTGACCTATACGGATCGCCTGGGCAGCAGCTTTAATACGGCGGAGGATGCCATGTACGATTTCGATGCGATTGCCGAAAAGATCGACGTGATCCATTTTTGCGGCATCACCCTTTCCATGAACGACACCGTGCGGGGCCAGATGAAGGTCTTGGCTCGCAAGGTCAAGCAAAGCGGCGGAACGGTTGTGTTCGACTGCAACTACCGTCCTTCCTTATGGGGCGCGGACCGCTACGATTTTGCCAAGCCGCACTACGAGGAAATGCTGTCTTTGGCGGATATCGTCTTCATGAACGAGAAGGATGCCATCCATATCCTTGGCATGGAAACAACTCGGGAGGATCGGCACGAACAGCTGCAGGAGTTGATTCCGAAGGTGGCGGCGAAGTATAATATTACGGTTGCGTCGGGTACCCACCGCAAGATCAACGGGGACAATACCCATTCCCTGCAAGGCTATCTTTACACGGATGGAGCGTTTCATTTTTCCCAAACGTTGACGTTCTCCGTCCATGACCGCATCGGGGCGGGCGATGCCTATGCCAGCGGTGTGATTCATGGGATCTCGGAGGGATATGAGCCGGGCCGGACGGTTGATTTTGCCGCAGCGGCGGCGATGCTTGCCCATACCGTAACGGGAGATACGCCGACGGCAAACGAACGCGAAGTGCTTCAGGCGATGAGTCATCATATGTCTGACGTGGAGAGGTAGGAGGAAGCATGTCGATCACGCGGAAGAACGGTCCATTATACTTGCAAATCAAGAAGATCATTAAAGATCGGATTCTGCATGGGGTATATCCACTTGGTTCCCATATTCCTTCCGAGCCGCAGCTGGAACAGGAATTTAACGTCAGCAAAATGACGGTTCGCAATGCGATCCAGGAATTGTACCAGGAAGGGTATGTAGAGAAGCGGAGCGGTGTGGGAACGATCGTGACCCGGAACACGTCCTTTTCCAAGCTGTCCAAGGGGAAGCTGTTTACCGAGATTTTGGTTGAAGAGGGCCACCAGATCCGGAAGCGCCATCTGAAGACGGAATGGGTGCACAATGAACCGGATAGCGAATTGTTCCTGAAATTCGGTGAGCGGTGCCTGCTGATCGAGCGGCTGTATTTGCTGGACGGGAGCCCGTTTATCTACTACACCCATTACGTATCGTCCCTAGTGGACATGGGGGAGGAGTTCGATTCAAGCGAACTGCCGTCCTTGTATGAACGTATCGAGGAGAGTCAAATCACGCTGGAGAATTTCCGGGACCGTTTCCTGGCGACCGTGGCTAATGAGGAGATTGCCTCACTGCTGGGCGTAAGTGCCGGGACCCCGTTACTGAAGCGGTTGAGATCCTCCTACGACCAGACGGGCAGCATCATTGAATACAGCATCGGGTATTACAATACGGAGTTACAGCATTATTTGATCAGTTATGATGCTTAAGATACAGAAAACGACAGGAAGAAGTGGCCAAGAGACCGGTTTTAATCCGGAACGTTGGCTGCTTCTTTTTTTATTCCTTCGGTTGAATTGTTCTTCGGAAAAGGGCTATAAGCGATCGAAGAAGTGGGTACAATAAGAATACAGGCATAGCGCGAATCATTTGAGAAGTACCCTCTTGGCAAAATGAAAAAATGTGCTATAATGAGATCAAAGTCAAAGAAAGTCAAAGTCAACGAGAGGGTTCGCTGATTTTGATTATGGTTAATCAACGTATAAGCAAGGCTCTGTGCGGACGTGTAAGATCACTATCCGTCTTAACGTTTCAAACAGTGGAGGATGAACAGACCATGCGTAATATCTCTGATATTATCGAACAATACCTGAAGAGCATTTTGCAGGAAAGTCCGGAAGGAACCGTCGAAATTCAAAGGAACGATTTGGCGGAGCAATTTTCTTGCGTTCCTTCCCAGATCAATTACGTGATCAGCACTCGGTTCACGCTGGAGAAGGGCTTTCTTGTCGAGAGCAAGCGCGGCGGGGGCGGATACATACGCATTCAGCGTATCGAGCTTCCCCAGCATACTGCACTCCAGCAGCACCTTCATCATACCATCGGCAGCATGATTGACCAGACGGTAGCGGAAGGCTTGATCTACCAGCTGGAGGAATCCCGGTTTTTGACGAAGCGGGAGGCCAGCCTGATGCGGGCCGCCGTTTCAAGGGAATGCCTGAATGTGAAGCTTCCCTATCGGGATGAGCTGCGCGCAAGGATTATGAAGGCGATGCTGATTTCTTTATTAGGTAAGTGAGTCTGTGTAAGGAGGCATCGGAGTATGTTATGCCAAGAATGCGGTAAACGGCCGGCGACACTTCATTTCACCAAAATTGTGAACGGGGAGAAAACGGAGTTTCATTTTTGTGAAACTTGTGCCCGCGAAAAAGGGGAATTGATCCCCGGTACGTCGAATGGTTTTTCTATACACAGTTTGCTGTCAGGCCTGCTGGATCTGGATCCTTCAGGCAAGGGCCAGACCCCCGGTGCGAAAACGGCCCAGACGCTGCAATGCGAGGAATGCGGCATGACGTATTCCCAGTTCAGCAAGCTTGGCCGGTTCGGCTGCAGCTCGTGTTATAAATATTTCTCGGATCGATTGGATCCGTTGTTCAAGCGAGTCCATGGGGGAACTTCTCATGTGGGCAAAGTGCCGAAGCGTACCGGCGGCCGGATTCAGATCAAACGCCGGATCGATGAGCTTAAAAAGGAGCTTCAAATGAGGATCCTGCAGGAGGAATTTGAAGCGGCTGCCGAGATCCGGGACCAAATCCGCGAGCTGGAGCGTAACATTGCTCAGGGATAAGATCGTTACATTTTGCACTTTAGTAGGAGGAATGCGTGATGTCTAATCTCCGGTTTACCGATTCGGCGCTGAGCGAGTGGATGCGCGGAAACGGTCAGGATTCCGACATTGTCATCAGCACCCGCGTGAGGGTGGCGCGCAACCTGCAGCATCTTCCTTTCCCGCTGCTCGCAACGGATCAGCAGTCGGGAGAAGTGCTAGAGCGCCTGACCTATGTGTTAAAGGATAAGGAGGATTTGCAGGATTTCGGGCATTTGCATGTAATTAAATTAAGTGAGATTGATGAGCTGGATAAGAAGGTTCTCGTCGAGAAGCATCTGATCAGTCCCAATCTGGCAAATGAATCCCGAAATGGTGCCGTCATCCTTACCGAAGATGAATCCGTCAGCATTATGATCAATGAAGAGGATCACTTGCGCATACAGTGTCTGTATCCCGGATTTCAGGTTCGGGAGGCATGGAGCCGCGCGACGGCGCTGGATGATATCTTCGAATCCGAGATCGATTATGCTTTTGATGACAAACGGGGTTACCTAACGAGCTGTCCGACCAATGTCGGCACCGGCCTTCGCGCTTCGGTCATGATGCATCTGCCCGCGCTCGTCATGACGCAGCAGATCAATCGGATTCTCTCGGCCGTATCGCAGGTAGGCTTGACCGTTAGAGGAATATACGGCGAGGGCAGCGAAGCTTTAGGCAACCTGTTTCAAATCTCGAATCAGATTACGCTCGGGCAAACCGAGTCGGAGATCATCGAGAATCTTCACAGCGTGGCCCTGCAGATCATCGAGCACGAGAAGAATGCCAGGGCGCGGCTCCTTAGTGAATCCAAGCTCCGTATTACGGACCGGGTCATGCGTTCATACGGCATCCTGTCCTATGCAGCGGTCATGGATTCCAAGGAAGCGGCTCAGCGCTTGTCCGATGTTCGGTTAGGCGTGGATCTCGGCCTGCTGGAAGGCCCTGAAATTCCGGTCATGAACGAGCTGAACGTGAAGACGCAGCCCGGATTTCTCCAGAAGACCTATGGAGAGGGCATGAATCCTTCCGAACGCGATATGTACAGGGCTAAGCTCATTCGGGAGACATTGGGCAACCGTTAAGAAGTCGTTAGTTATTATTTCTCGGTTTACAGTTGGATGACGGTATAAACGTCTTAGCCGGCGATACACCGAAATCCGCGAGGTTCAATATATTAATTGAAACGTGGAGGTGCAATACTATGATGTTTGGCAGATTTACGGAACGCGCACAAAAGGTGCTTGCATTGGCTCAGGAAGAAGCGGTACGCCTGGGTCACAACAATATCGGCACAGAACATATCCTGCTTGGACTTATTCGTGAGGGAGACGGCATTGCAGCCAAAGCGCTGATCGGACTTGGACTTGGTCTTGAGAAAATCCAGGACGAAGTGGAGACATTAATCGGACGCGGACAGGAGCAGCCAACCAACATTGCTTACACGCCTAGAGCGAAAAAAGTGATTGAGCTCTCCATGGACGAAGCCCGTAAGCTTGGCCATACGTATGTGGGAACCGAGCATATTCTGCTGGGGTTGATTCGCGAGGGCGAAGGGGTTGCGGCACGCGTGCTGAACAACCTGGGCATCAGCCTGAACAAAGCCCGTCAACAGGTGCTGCAGCTGCTGGGCAGCAGCGAAGCGGTGTCTAGCCATCATGGCACGCCGCAGAACGTGAGCACGCCTACATTGGACAGTCTCGCTCGGGATCTGACCGCCATTGCCAAGGAAGGCAATCTGGATCCGGTCATTGGCCGCAGCAAAGAAATCGAGCGCGTGATTCAGGTGCTTAGCCGCCGGACCAAGAACAACCCGGTACTGATCGGTGAACCGGGAGTCGGTAAGACGGCGATCGCGGAAGGCTTGGCACAGCGCATCATTAACAATGAAATTCCGGAGACGCTGCGCGACAAACGCGTGATGACGCTGGATATGGGCTCAGTCGTAGCAGGTACGAAATACCGCGGGGAGTTTGAGGACCGCCTGAAAAAAATCATGGATGAGATTCGTCAAGCCGGCAACATCATTCTGTTCATCGATGAGCTGCATACCTTGATCGGCGCAGGCGGAGCAGAAGGAGCCATCGACGCTTCCAACATCCTTAAGCCTTCATTGGCGCGAGGAGAGCTTCAGTGCATCGGGGCTACCACGCTGGACGAATACCGCAAATACATTGAAAAAGACGCTGCACTTGAGCGCCGCTTCCAGCCGATCACGGTGGATCAACCGTCGCCGGAGGAAGCCATTCAGATCCTGTACGGTCTGCGTGACCGTTACGAAGCGCATCACCGCGTGAAAATTACCGACGAAGCGATTGAACAGGCCGTGAAATTGTCCGACCGCTACATTACGGACCGTTTCCTGCCGGATAAAGCGATTGACCTGATTGACGAGGCCGGTTCGAAAGTTCGTCTTCATACGTATACCATACCGCCAAATCTGAAAGATCAGGAAGCGCATCTGGAGGACATCCGCAAGGAGAAAGACGCAGCCGTCCAAAGCCAGGAATTCGAGAAAGCGGCAGCGCTGCGCGATACGGAGCAGAAGCTTCGCGAGGAGCTCGAAGTCACGAAGAACCAATGGAAAGAAAAACAAGGACGTACCGATTCCGAGGTAACGCCGGAGGACATCGCCGACGTTGTCGCCAACTGGACCGGTATTCCCGTCAATAAACTGAAGGAAGAAGAGACCGAGCGTCTTCTGAATCTGGAAGAAATCCTTCACAGCCGCGTAATCGGCCAAGAGGAAGCCGTCAAAGCCGTAAGCCGTGCGGTTCGCCGGGCACGCGCAGGACTGAAGGATCCGAAGCGCCCAATGGGCTCCTTCATCTTCCTGGGTCCTACCGGGGTAGGTAAAACCGAGCTGGCACGAGCTCTTGCCGAGGCCATGTTCGGAGATGAGAATGCGGTCGTGCGAATCGACATGTCCGAGTACATGGAGAAGCATTCCACGTCGCGTCTCGTCGGAGCGCCTCCGGGATATGTCGGCTACGAGGAAGGCGGTCAGCTGACCGAGAAAGTGCGCCGCAAGCCGTATTCCGTTGTCCTCCTCGATGAAATCGAGAAGGCGCACCCTGAAGTATTCAATATCCTGCTTCAAGTGCTGGAAGACGGACGCCTGACCGATTCGAAGGGCCGCGTGGTGGATTTCCGGAATACCCTGATCATCCTGACTTCCAACGTCGGGGCGGAAGCGATCAAGAAGAACTCCACGCTTGGATTTACCGCCGTGACGGATGCAGGCCGCGATTATAACAACATGAAAGGCAAAGTGATGGATGAGCTCAAGAAGAGCTTCCGTCCGGAGTTCTTGAACCGGATCGACGAGATCATCGTGTTCCACTCTCTGGAAGAGAAACACATTGCCGAAATCGTGACGCTGATGTCCGACGAGCTGCGTAAACGCCTGAAAGAATTCGAGGTGCATTTCGAACTCACGGACAAGGCGAAGGCCTTCATAGCGAAGGAAGGATACGATCCGGCCTTCGGTGCCCGTCCGCTGCGCCGGGCTATCCAGAAGCACATCGAGGATCGCCTTTCCGAGGAGCTGCTGAAAGGCAATGTGGCCAAGGGCGACTCGCTTGTCATCGATGAAGCGAACGGCGAACTGGTTGTGAACAAGAGTGAAGGTGTAACGGCCGCATCGGCCGAAACGGAATAAGATAAATAACATCACCCCGCTGGAGTCAAATCCGGCGGGGTTTTTGATTTAAATGTTAACGGAAGATGAAGGCTTTGTATGGGCAGATACATGGATGCTTAGAGGTTATATGGATGAATGGCATATTACGAAAACAGATCCCTCATGTATCAACCCAGCGGAGAGGAAGGAATCGTTCTGAAGAAGCGACAGCGGTCGCCTTTAAATTGATTTCGATTCCAGTTCCCTGGTTTTAACAGCGATCGCAAGAACGATCCGGCAGCGAAGCGAACGCGGTTTTTCAGCAGCAATTAACGCATGTTCACCCCCTGCTCCTTCAAATTTGAAACAAATCCATTTCATCCCGCGTAAAGTTTCCAATTAACCTTTACGTTGAATTATAAGAAATGGTAAACTTTGAGTAATGCCTGATTTTGCAGGGTTTTACGGAATCCGACAAATGATGCGCGACATAAAGGAGACTCACATGGCAAAAACTAAGACGAAATTTTTCTGTACCGAATGCGGCTATGAAGCGCCCAAATGGTTCGGAAAATGTCCGGGCTGCCAATCATGGAATTCCATGGTAGAGGAGACCGAGACGGTAATCAAGACCCAGGGGATGAATTCCCCTCTTTTTCATAGTAAAGAAAAACCCCTTTCCATCATAAATATAGAAAGCGGTAAAGAACCCAGAATCCAGACGGGCATTGCGGAATTGAACCGGGTGCTCGGGGGCGGGCTGGTCCCGGGCTCGCTCGTGCTAGTCGGCGGCGATCCCGGCATCGGGAAATCCACGCTCCTGCTTCAAGCCTCCAACCGACTGGCCCAGAACGGCATTCGCGTTCTGTACATTTCCGGTGAGGAATCCGTGCGCCAGACCAAACTGCGCGCTGACCGGCTCGGGGCGCTGTCCCCGGAGCTTTTTGTCCTCTGCGAAACCAATCTGGAATCGATCGAGGAAGCCATTGAGAACGTACAGCCTGGCTTCGTTGTCATCGACTCCATTCAGACGGTGTACTTGCCTGAGGTAACCAGCGCGCCGGGCAGCGTATCCCAGGTTCGGGAATGCACGGCCCGCTTTATGCGGCTGGCGAAGGTGAAAGGCATCGCGACCGTCCTTGTCGGACATGTGACAAAAGAAGGCGCCATTGCAGGTCCAAGGATGCTGGAGCACATGGTGGATTGTGTGCTTTATTTTGAAGGAGAGCGTCATCATACTTACCGCTTGCTTCGCGCGGTGAAGAATCGTTTCGGTTCGACGAATGAGATTGGCATTTTTGAGATGGGTGAGGATGGGCTTCGGGAAGTCGGGAATCCATCGGAGCTCTTTTTATCCGAACGGCCTTTGGGCGTAGCGGGTTCGACCGTAGTTGCAAGCATGGAGGGTACGCGCCCGGTTCTTGTAGAGCTGCAGGCGCTCATCTCCACGACGCACTTCCCGTCACCGCGCCGGATGGGCACAGGGGTGGACCATCACCGCATGAACCTGATCATTGCCGTGCTGGAGAAACGGATGGGGATGTACCTGCAAACCCAAGACGCCTACCTGAACGTAGCGGGCGGCGTGAAGCTCGATGAACCTGCGGTGGATCTGGCCATTGCGGTCAGCATCGCATCCAGCTTCCGCGACATACCGACCAAGCCGTACGACGTTATTTTTGGCGAGGTGGGGCTGACCGGCGAGGTTCGCGCCGTTTCAAGAGCGGAGCAGAGGGTAAGAGAAGCCGAGAAGCTGGGTTTTAAGCGGGTTCTCATGCCGGAGAAGAGTTTGAAGGGATGGAAGCATCCGAAAGGAATACAAATTATCGGAGTCAACACCGTTGCAGATGCATTAGCGGTTGCGTTAGATTAGGGGGCATACGAAGGTGAAAGAAACGAGCCAACTGGACAAAATGAATGATTTGCTGAAGCTGGTAGCACCGGGAACGCCGTTTCGCGACGGACTGGAGAACGTGCTGCGGGCGAAGACGGGCGCCCTGATCGTTGTAGGCTACAGCCCGGAGGTAATGGAAGTTGTCGACGGCGGCTTCTCCATTAACTGCGATTTTTCGCCAAACTATTTATACGAGCTCGCTAAGATGGACGGCGCCATCATCTTGAGTGAAGACTTAAAACGAATCTTATATGCGAATACCCAGCTGATCCCGGATTCCTCGATCTCTTCCATCGAGACAGGGATACGGCACAGAACGGCGGAGCGGGTGGCGAAGCAGACGGGCAAGCTGGTGGTGTCCATCTCGCAGCGCCGCAACATTATTACGCTGTACCAAGGCTCGCTGCGGTATGCATTGAAGGAAATCGGCGTCATCTTAACCAAGGCGAATCAGGCCATACAGACGCTGGAGCGATACCGCGTGGTGCTTAACCAATCGCTGACCAACCTCTCGGCATCCGAATTCGAAGAGCTGGTCACCATCCCGGAAGTCGTGAACGTCATACAGCGGGTCGAGATGGTGCTCCGCATCAAGAAGGAGATCAAGCGCTATATCAACGAGCTCGGCAACGAAGGCCGACTGATCAGCATGCAGATGGATGAGCTTGTGAGCAATATGGAGGAGGAGGCTTGGCTGCTGTATGCAGACTATGCCCGGGAGTACAGCGAGGAGAAGATCCGCGAGATCATTCTCGCGCTCAAGCGTTCAACGGATGAGGAGCTGCTGGACATTCACCATATCGTACGGCTTCTTGGATACCCGGCTTCCGCCGCTGCTTCGGAGGAAGAAATACTGCCGCGCGGTTACCGGATTTTGAACAAAATCCCGCGCCTTCCGAATGTGATCATCCGCAACCTGGTGGACCAGTTCCATGACTTATCCAGCATTATGACCGCTTCCATCCATGAGCTGGATGAAGTAGACGGGATCGGCGAGGTTCGGGCACGCACCATCAAAGAAGGCTTGAAACGCTTGCAGGAACAAGTATTCATTGACAGACAAATCTAAAAGCCCTACAATCGATGTTCGAACGTACATGAACGAGGTGAATATAAAAATGACGAAATCAATTCCGAACATGTTTACTTTAGGTAATCTGTTTCTCGGAATGATTGGTATCATCTTGGCGACGGAAGGTCGAACGAGTATGGCTGCCATTATGATTATCATTGCCATGCTCCTTGACGGACTGGATGGTCGGGTAGCTCGGGCCTTGAATGCCCAAAGCGAATTCGGCAAGGAACTTGACTCCTTGTCCGATGTGATTTCATTTGGCGTAGCACCGGCACTTATTATGTATACCGTAGCGTTTACGGATATTAATACCGCATTGGCTTGGACAGTGACCGCCATATTTCCGATGTGCGGCGCACTGCGGCTTGCAAGATTCAATGTTCGTCCGGGCATCCCGGGATATTTTATCGGCCTGCCGATCCCCGCAGCGGGAGGCGTGCTCGCCACCCTGGCGTTGTTCCATGAAGAGATTACAGCACCTTATATGATTTTTGCCGTACTATTGCTTTCTTACCTCATGGTTAGCTCAGTCAAGTACCCGAATTTCAAAAAGATCGGCATTCCGAAAACAGCGATTAAATTTACGCCTTTGGTCATCATTGGCGCCGTGATGGTAGCCGTGTTCTTTCCGGAGCAGACCTCCATGCTGATCTTCGTGCCTTTGGTGTTGTATGCTGGTTACGGCTTGAAGCAGAATTTCCGCAGGCTTAACCGTAAAAACCGTCGCAAAAAAGATGACCGCAATTCCGATGAAGCCTATCAGTCTTCGGACCGGTAAACGGATGCAAGGACATATATCCAAATAAAAAGCATTTATTTCCCTGCGAGGAGCAGCGAGATAAATGCTTTTTTTGTATGCATGGAGCACCTTGCCGTTAAGGTCCGTTTCGGTATGTAAGCGGCTTTTACGACAGGTTGAAGAGACCCAATGTGGAGCATTTCTGCGACTCCTTGACAACAACCTCATCCAGTTGAATGTCCAGAAGATTCGCAAGGGCAGACATATAAAATAGGTTGCGGCCAAGCTCGGTGCTTACCGCTTCGCGGCAATTCTCACACAGATGGCCTTCGACGTGCGTGCCTGCCAATTCCCGGGCTGATTCGAGATCAGCGCCGATATCGAAGGTTTGCTTCGTGGCGTGGAGCTCGATGCATCCGCATTCTGTGATGGCCTTGGTGACGGCCCGGTTGACTGAAGCATTGCTTTGACCATTTTTAGACAGAACATCCAAGAGACTGCGGTGACGGAGCAACAATTCGGAAACTTGGTCCTGAAAAGCCTGTAAACTAGGAGCGCTCATTTATACATCCACCTCGATATTATGAATTGAGTTCATTATATTCCACTACTTCAGCCGATTTCAACCAGTTTCAGGCGTGTAAAGGCGGTCAATTCCAGTTTTGAGGTCGATGTCAGTATACGTCAAAGCCTGATGGGTGTAGGTAAAAACAGGCAGGTCATCCCATCCGGAAACTTTATAAGAAAAACTTCAATCGGCACGATTACGACTTTGCAAATTGGACCATACTGGAAATAGAAGCCAAGATTATCAGGTATAAAAAGGAGGTGTGCGGAAGCTCATGTTAAAAAAAGCTATCTTAGCATTTACGGTATTATGCGGAGCATGGGGCGGGTATACGTTATATCATACAATGGAACGGTCTTTCTCAGGGCTCTCGCCTATGTTTGGACAAGGAATATTTGCAGCGGGGAGCGGAGCCTTCGCGGTACTTGGAGGATTATTGTTTGGCATGATCGGCGTGCTGTCGGCGGATCGGGTAACGAGATGGCTGCACAGCCTGATCTCTTCGTTCTCCCGGATCCCGATGAATGAGCTGGCCGCGGGAACGGCGGGATTGTTAAGCGGTTTGCTGCTGTCTTTATTGCTCTCACCGGGGCTATCCTTGCTCGGACAAGCAGGGCAGCTGCTGCAGGTTGGCATCACCCTGCTCGGCGGCTACATCGGTTTACGCATTGGATTGGAGAAGAAGGATGAACTCGCTTCCCTATGGATGTCGGGGAAGTGGAGCCAAACCGCCGAGCCGGAAGGCCGGCGCGTGGAGGAACATAAAATTCTGGATACAAGCGTTATTATTGATGGCAGGATCGCAGATATTTGCAAAACCGGATTTATTGAAGGAACGATTGTCATTCCCGAATTCGTCCTGGAGGAGCTTCAGCATATTGCGGACTCCTCGGATCTTCTGAAGCGAAATCGCGGCCGGCGCGGGCTTGATATCTTGAACAAAATCCAGAAGGAACTGGATGTAAAGGTGCTCATCTACGAAGGCGACTTTGAGGAGATATCCGAAGTGGACAGCAAGCTGGTGAAACTCGCCAAAGTGCTTCAAGGCAAAGTGGTCACGAATGATTTCAACTTGAACAAGGTTTGCGAGCTGCAGGGCGTGTCGGTGTTGAACATTAACGACCTGGCCAACGCGGTGAAGCCGGTGGTTCTGCCAGGGGAAGAAATTCTGGTGCAGATTATCAAGGACGGCAAAGAGCATGGTCAGGGCGTCGCATATCTAGATGACGGCACGATGATCGTAGTGGAGGGCGGACGCGAGTATATCGGCACGATGATGGAGGTGCTCGTTACCAGCGTACTGCAAACCTCGGCGGGCCGGATGATCTTCGCGAAACCAAAACTGTTGGAAAAAGCCCAGTAAAGGGGTATGATGGGGATATACATATCCGGTATTCGTCCTTTTGTGGCGTTTGGGTGAGACAGGAGTTTGGTGTGTGATGAGTAACTTCGGCGCCGTCATCGTAGCGGCGGGAAAAGGAACGAGGATGGGCACCCGGGAGAGCAAGCAGTACTTGGTTCTGGACGGTAAGCCCATTATCGTTCATACGCTTGAAGCATTCAGCCGGATACCATGGCTGCAGGAAATTGTGCTTGTAACGGGGATGGAGGATGTTCCTCGCTGTCAGTCCTGGGTGCAGGAATACGGTTTGGATAAGGTATCGACCGTAATCCCTGGCGGAAGCGAGAGACAACAGTCCGTATATCAAGGCATCAAGCAAATCTCTTCAGAATGGGTAATGATACATGACGGCGTAAGGCCGTTCGTAACGCAAGAGGAAATTGAAGCCTGCCGCGATGCGGCGATCCGCGAAGGCGCCTCGGTGCTCGGGGTTCCCGTGAAGGATACGATTAAGCAGGTGAACGGTAAGGGGCTGATTACAGGTACCCCGGACCGTCAAAGTCTGTGGGCCGTCCAGACCCCACAGGCTTTTCGTCTTTCCGACCTGCTGTCCGCGCATGAAGCTGCGGCGAAGGAGGGATTTGCCGGCACCGACGACGCCATGCTGATGGAGCGGGCAGGGCATCCGGTCACCGTGGTGGAGGGGAAATACAGCAACATCAAAATCACCACGCCGGAGGATCTGGAATATGCGGCTTTTTTACAGAAACGTAAGGGAGAGGACATGGAATGATTCGAGTAGGACAAGGGTTTGACGTACATCAGCTCGTAGAAGGAAGGCCGTGCATCATCGGAGGGGTCACGATTCCGCATGACAAAGGTCTGCTCGGGCACTCCGACGCCGACGTGCTGCTGCACGCCGTGACGGACGCGATCCTGGGGGCGCTGGGGCTTGGCGACATCGGACGCCATTTTCCCGATAACGATCCTGCCTTTAAAGACGCCGACAGCCTGAAGCTTTTGGAACAGGTATGGGTCATGGCAAAGGAACGCGGGTATAGACTTGGTAATATCGATTCCACGATTATTGCCCAGAAGCCGAAGATGGCGCCATACATTCCGCAAATGGCGGAAGTGATCGCCAAAGCGCTGGATGCCGAGGTGGATCAGGTGAACGTGAAGGCGACCACCACCGAGCAGCTCGGGTTTACCGGCAGGGGCGAAGGAATCGCCGCGCAGTCGGTTGTCTGCCTTGTAAAAGGTGTGCTATCATCTTGAAGTATGCGTTCAAAAAGGGAGTTTTTGAACTGGGAAACTTTGTAGAATAGGGAAGCGGAGGGGTTACAATGACCGGAGAAGTCCGCGTGCGCTACGCACCGAGTCCAACGGGACATTTACATATCGGCAATGCCAGAACGGCATTATTCAATTATTTATTCGCCCGCAAGAACAACGGGAAATTCATTATCCGCATCGAGGATACGGATGTGAAACGCAACGTGGAAGGCGGCGAGCAGAGCCAGCTGAAGTACTTGAAGTGGCTGGGCATGGATTGGGACGAGAGCGTGGATGTCGGGGGCGAGTACGGACCTTATCGCCAGACCGAGCGTCTTGATATTTATAAACAATATTGGCAGGACCTTCTGGATCGCGGGCTTGCTTACCGCTGCTACTGCACGGAGGAAGAGCTGGAGCAGGAGCGGGAAGAGCAGATGGCTCGGGGCGAAACGCCGCGCTATTCCGGGAAGCATCGCGATCTGACCGAAGAGCAGCGCCAGGCGCTTGAGGCTGAAGGCCGCGTGGCGAGCATCCGCTTCCGCGTGCCGGAAGACCGCGTCTACACGTTCGACGATATGGTGAAGGGCACGATTTCGTTTAACAGCAAAGAGACGGGCGACTTCGTCATCGTCAAAAAAGACGGCATTCCTACCTACAATTTCGCGGTAGCTTTGGATGATCATCTCATGAAGATCAGCCATGTGCTGCGCGGGGAGGATCATATCTCCAATACGCCGCGTCAGCTGATGATCTATGAAGCCTTCGGGTGGGAGCCCCCTCAGTTCGGGCATATGACCCTGATCGTGGGCGAGGATCACAAGAAGCTGAGCAAGCGCAACGAATCGATCATCCAGTTCATCGAGCAGTATGACCAGCTTGGTTATTTGCCTGAAGCGCTGTTCAACTTCATCTCGCTGCTGGGCTGGTCTCCGGAAGGGGAAGAGGAAGTGTTCTCCCAAGAGCAGCTGATCTCGATCTTCGATGAGCATCGCTTGTCCAAGAGCCCGGCGGTATTCGACACGAACAAGCTGGCTCATATGAACAACACGTACATTAAGAACGCGGATCCGGACCGGATCGCCGATTTGGCCATTCCGCATTTGCAGAAAGCCAGCCGTTTGCCGTCCAAGCTTACGGCCGAGCAGGAGGAATGGGCACGCGCGCTCGTGGCGCTCTATCAGGAGCAGATGACGGCGGCTTCGGATATCGTGGATCTGTCGGAAGTGTTCTTCCGCACGCACCTGGAGCTGGATGCCGAGGGGATCGAAGTGATGGGCGGCGAGCAGGTGCCTGCCGTACTGTCCGCATTCCTGGCGAAGATCGAACAGTCCGATGAGTTTAACGCGCAGAAGATCGCCGCCATGATCAAGGAAGTCCAGAAGGAGACCGGGTTTAAGGGCAAACAGCTCTTCATGCCGATCCGCGTAGCCCTGACGGGACAAACCCATGGCCGCGACTTGAACCAGACGATCTGGCTGCTTGGCAGGGACCGCGTGCTTGACCGTTTGCGTTCCCAGATCAAGGGCGCATAACTCGGGCGGCATCCGCAATAAACGTTCCTTGTCAGCCCGTATATCATCAGTTATAATTACACCAAACTAGAAGTGAAATATTCTTTGATCTAGGGTTTTATTAAATGGTGCATTTACTCATACAGGGAAGTAGCGGAGAGGACGGAATTGTGCTGGAGAAGCGAAGCGTTCGCCTTTGCCTTCCGATTTCAACCTAATTAATATCGTTAAAGAAATCGGAGGGCAACAGCGATCGGAAGCACAATCCGTCAGGGCAGCGTCTCTAGTGAGCCACGCGGTCATTTATAAAGTCTGGATCAACAACTATAAACGTTTAAAAAGCTACGATCAGGAGAAGTACGCGTAAAACAGGCACGTTCCAGAGAGGACAATCGGCAGAAGACAAGAACCACTTGAATCTGCTGGCTGAGAGTTGTCCCGTCGCCTGCAGCGGAAATGCACCTGTGAGCTGCATGGTTGAAGCGAACGCAATCGTTAGATCATGCCGGTCGTCTGCCGTTAATGACATGAAGAGAATCGGTAGAATCCGTCCCTGACGAAGGGAGGAGTCTTGTGCCGGTTCGAAGCAGAGTGGAACCGCGGTCTAGCGCCTCTGCAGCGATAAGCTGCAGGGGCGTTTTTTATTACAGGAATAACGATGGATAGCAAGTTGCATGCGCGATTGGAAGAGGGGAAAGAGGGAGCGTTCATGTTTAAACAGATGAAATCGGATATTCGGACAGTGTTCGAGAATGACCCGGCCGCCCGGGGACTTTTTGAAGTGGTATTCACCTACTCGGGACTTCACGCCCTGTGGGCGCACCGGGTGGCTCATGCATTATTTAAGCGGCGGTGGTATACGCTGGCACGGATCATATCTCAGATCAGCCGGTTCATGACAGGCATCGAGATTCATCCGGGCGCCCGTATCGGGAGTCGGCTGTTCATTGACCATGGCATGGGGGTTGTCATTGGAGAGACCTGCGAGATCGGAGACGACGTGGTGATCTACCAGGGGGTGACCCTTGGCGGAACCGGTAAGGAAAAAGGCAAGCGGCATCCGACCATCGGCAACAACGTGGTCATCGGATCCGGAGCGAAAGTGCTAGGTTCTTTTACGATTGGGGATAACTGTAACATCGGATCCAACGCGGTCGTATTAAGGCCCGTACCCCCGAACAGCACCGTCGTTGGCAATCCCGGCAAAGTCGTGAAACAGAACGGGGAGCGGGTGCGCGACCGGCTGGATCACACGAACCTGCCCGATCCGATTGTCGATACGCTCCGTTCGATGCAGAAGGAGATCGATCAGCTCCGGGCGGAGCTGGATGAGAGCAAGGGAAGCCGGCATCAAGCGATGGTTTCCGAGGCTGTCGTGTCTTCGGCCAAGGAAGAATAGAAGAACTCCCATAACCTTGGATGCCTTGGACGATGGATAGCCTGACTTCATATAGCGATTTCGATACATCATCTTCAACATGGATCAATGCGTTACGCAGGCTTTTGAAGTAAAAGACAATAAGCGATGGAACGAAAGGATTGAGATGATACAATATGGCACTGCAAATCTATAATACGCTAACCCGCATGAAAGAAACGTTTGTTGCCCAGGAACCCGGAAAGGTAAAGATCTACGTATGCGGTCCTACCGTGTACGACTATATCCATATCGGCAATGCCCGCCCGATGATTTTTTTCGACGTGGTTCGGGCGTACTTCGAGAATCAGGGCAACGACGTGAATTACGTGGTGAACTTCACGGACGTGGATGACAAAATGATTCGGAAAGCGGAGCAAACCGGGACGACCGTTCCGGAGGTTGCGGAGAAGTTCATCAGCGCCTATTACGAGGATTTGGACGGTCTCGGCATACCCAGAGCGACATTGAATCCGCGGGTAACGGACAATATGGAGAGCATCATCGAATTCATCCAGGAGCTCATTGACCGCGACTTTGCTTATGAGAACGGCGGAGACGTATTCTACCGGACCCGCAAGTTCGACGACTACGGCAAGCTGTCCCAGCAGAACCTCGATGAGCTGCAGTTCGGGATCCGGATCGAAGTGGATAAGCGGAAGGAAAATCCGGAGGATTTCGTGCTGTGGAAAGCAGCGAAGCCGGGAGAGATCTACTGGAGCAGTCCATGGGGCGACGGCCGCCCGGGCTGGCATATCGAGTGCTCCGCCATGGCTCGCCGCTATCTCGGGGATACCTTGGATATCCACGGCGGCGGCCAGGATCTGCAGTTCCCGCACCATGAATGCGAAGTGGCGCAGTCCGAGGCATTGACGGGCAAACCGCTCGCGAACTATTGGATGCATAATGGATATATCCGCATCAACAACGAGAAAATGTCGAAATCGCTGGGCAACGGCGTATTGGTTAAGGAACTTCGCGAACAATATACGAAAGAAGCCGTGCGCTATTTCATGTTGTCCACCCACTACCGCAACCCGCTGAATTACAGCGACGAGGTGATGGAACAGGCACAGAACAGCGTGGAACGCCTCGCGAATGCGGCGGCAAACGTCGAACATCGATTGGGCACGGCGATCGGCTCCAAGGACGATCAAGTCAGCCAGGACGTAGCGGACAGAATATCGGCCGTGCTTGTCGAATTTCACGAGAAAATGCAGGACGATTTCAACACGCCGGACGCCATCACCGCGATGTTCCAATGGGCCAGCGAGGCGAATCAGCTTCTGAAGGAAGCATCGATTCCTGCCGCGGATCTGCATGAAGTGCTGCGGGCTTTCAACGAAATGAACGGCGTGCTCCGCATCGTGAACACAGGTACGGATGAATTGCTGGATGAGGAAATCGAAGCGCTGATTGCCGAACGTGTCGAAGCCCGCAAGAATAAAAACTGGGACCGAGCGGACGAAATCCGCGACAAGCTGGCGGACGAAGGCATCGTGCTGGAGGATACGGCGCAGGGCATGCGCTGGCGGCGTAAATGAGCGGGGATAAGCATCGGGATCCTGCAGTAGGCTGGTTTGATTTTCCGCCGTCGAAGCCGGCCCGTTTAATCCCGCCCATCGTGCTCGCTTATATCGGGGACGCCATTTATGAGGTGGCGGTGAGGCAGTTTCTGATATCACGGGCCAATCTCCGTCCCCATCACTTGCACCGTTCGGCCACGAGTTTCGTGTCGGCGAAGGCGCAGAGCCGGATATTGGCTTTTCTGGATCCGGAGCTGACGGAGGAAGAGCGCGATGTGGTGCGTCAGGGGCGCAATGCCAAATCAGGCAGCATACCGAAGAATGCCGACGTGCTGGAATATCGGCATGCAACGGCATTCGAGACGCTGGTTGGGTATTTATATTATGCGGGAGAGCAGGACCGTCTCCGTGAACTCATCGGAAAGAGCATCGAGTTTATCGAGGGGTCCGTTAAATAAACCGTGTGGCAATATAGGCATCAACATGAAACGATACAGCCGGTTTTTCCCATGCGAGGGGGACGCCGGCTGATATGCAGGAGGAGAGCTACATGATGCAAGAAGAGGAAGTAGTAGCCGGTAAGCATTCCGTCACGGAAGCGCTCAAATCCGGACGCACGATCAATAAAATATGGATTGCCGAAAACGCGCAAAAGCATCTGACCCTGCCGATCATCGCGGAAGCGAAGAAGCTGGGCATCGTCGTTCAGCATGTGGACAAACGGAAGCTGGATCAGATGGTTCCGGGAGTCCAGCATCAAGGCGTGGTTGCCCAGACGGCACCCTACGCTTATGTGGAAGTGGACGATTTGCTGAAGGCCGCGGAGGAAAAAGGCGAGCCGCCTTTCCTGCTGCTTCTGGACGAGATCGAGGATCCGCACAATCTGGGATCGATTCTCCGAACGGCCGACTGCACGGGCGCTCACGGCGTCATATTGCCTAAGCGTAGATCCGCGCAGATAACGGCAACGGTATCCAAAACATCGGCCGGCGCGGTGGAGTATGTGCCTGTAGCCAGAGTGACCAATCTGGGCCAAACCATCGATCAGCTGAAGGAAATGGGCGTGTGGGTTGTCGGAACCGTGGTCGATGCCGTTCAGGAATTGTATGATACCGAGGTTTTCGACGGGCCGGTCGCCATCGTTATCGGCAATGAGAATAAAGGGATGGGGCGTCTGATCCGCGAGAAATGCGATGTGCTTGTGAAACTGCCGATGGCCGGAAAAATCAATTCGCTTAACGCCTCGGTTGCCGCAGGCGTCGTCATGTACGAAGTGCTTCGCCGTCGCCGCCTGCAAGGTTAGCGATGATGGCCGATTGGCGGGATGTGCTGCTGGTCGACGGTTATAACATGATCGGCGGCTGGCCGCATCTTGCGAAGCTTGCCAACAGCAGCATGCACGAAGCGCGGGACTTGCTGCTTGAAAAATTAGCGGATTACCAAGCGTATTCAGGCCTCAGAGTCGTGGTGATTTTTGACGCGTACCGGGTCCCGGGCTTGGGGAAATCCTACACGCAAGGCAAGGTGCAGGTGTTTTTTACGAAAGAGAAGGAAACCGCCGATGAGTGCATTGAGCGGCTTGTCGGCGAGTTTAGCCATCGACGGCGTAAAATTTATGTGGCGACCAGCGATTTAATCGAGCAGCACGTCATTTTTGCTAGAGGAGCACTCCGGCTGTCCGCCCGGGAATTGCTGAGCGAGGTCGAGCAGAGCGAGCGCGAAGTGAAGCAGAAGATTACGAAAGAGCATACCAAGAGCAGAAATACGCTTGACGGGAAGCTGCCGCCGGATGTGAGACAGGCGTTCGAGCGCTGGCGAAGGGAGTAACACAGTTTTACACCATGGGGGACGAAAGGTCGGCTCATTTGGAAAATGAAACAATATATGAATCTACGAAATAGTTTACATTAAATGTTATTATCGGTCTATTTTAGGTAGAACGTGGTTGACGGTCTAGTAGACATCATATATACTTGTCATATATTTCAAGCGAGTGACGGGCTACCGTGCGTTCCGGGCCGGAGGGATTCTATTGAGTGTGGACCTCAAGGAAGTCATGTTGTCAGGGTATGATGTGATAAGCGATGAAGACATTGTCGAGGCGGTCCGCGAGGGTGACAGCGGGGCGCTGGAGTATTTGATCAATAAGTACCGGAATTTTGTACGTGCTAAAGCCCGTTCCTATTTTCTGATTGGCGCCGACCGGGAGGATATCGTCCAGGAAGGCATGATCGGGCTGTACAAGGCAATTCGTGATTTTAAAGGGGATAAGCTGTCCTCGTTCAAGGCCTTTGCCGAGCTCTGCATTACCAGGCAGATCATTACGGCGATCAAGACCGCTACGAGACAGAAGCATATTCCGCTCAATTCGTATGTCTCTTTGGACAAGCCGATTTATGACGAGGACTCGGACCGTACGCTGCTGGATGTCATTTGTGGTACAGCGGTAAGCGATCCGGAGGAACTGATCATCAATCAAGAGGAGTTTGTCGGCCTGGAAGACAAGATGTCAGAGATCTTAAGCGATCTGGAACGGAAAGTCTTGATGCTTTATTTGGACGGTCGTTCCTATCAAGAAATCGCGGTAGATTTGAGGCGTCACGTGAAATCGATTGACAATGCCCTCCAGCGGGTAAAGCGAAAGCTTGAGCGTTATCTGGAGGTCAGGGATAATTAAAGCAAATGTCGGACAAGAAGCAGAAGGCTCAATCAGAGCCTTTTTTTAATTGCAGCATCGTATTTCGGGATGGCCGTTGAAGGATCTTTGCATGCTTTACCGCCATGATCTTTTGACGGCAGACGTGATTTGACGCAATTCAGAGATGTCCATTTTCGCATTATGTGTAATATTTGGTGTTTCATCTGTTGGAAGATTGAACATACTGGATATAGGCTAAATGCTATGCAAGATGGACAAAGACTGTGAAACGCCACAGTTTTTTACAGCGGAAGGTGTACGATAAGCCGGGGACTTATTCCCTGGTTTAGCTGGCAATGGCATTTATTGCAGCCCGCAATCAGAGAGAAAAAGGCTTGAAATGGCGCTACCCTTGTGATAAAGTGTTTTAGGTAGGCCTAAATTCGCGTGTTTTATGAATGGATCGTTGTTACAGCTTTTGGAACAACGGTTTTATTCATCTCGCAGAAATAACCGGTTTTCGATGAGAATAAGGTTGTTTCTACTAGGATCAATATCGATTCTTCTGACAAAGAAGGACGTCTTCGGGAGGTGCACATCATGCGGGTAATTATCACTTTGGCTTGTACAAGCTGCAAACAAAGAAACTACACAACCACCAAAAACAAGCGAAATCACCCCGACCGCATGGAGATGAAGAAATTTTGCAAGTTCTGTAACGAGCAAACTCCTCATCGCGAAACCAGATAGTTTTCTTTTGGAGGTGTAGTCGGCGTGAAACGTGGTTTCAAGTCTCTGTTTTCCTTTTTCTCTGAAAGCTGGGCGGAACTTAAAAAAGTTCGCTGGCCCAATCGTAAAGAACTGACGAACTATACTCTCATTGTTCTCGGCACCATTGTGTTTGTCACGATTTATTTTTGGGTTGTAGACATCGGTATTTCCGCTGTGATCGAAGCGATAATTTAGAAGGGTCCCAGGTGGCTTGATATGGAAAAAAGATGGTACGTAGTTCATACCTATTCTGGGTATGAGAATAAAGTCAAAGCCAATTTGGAAAAACGTGTCGAGTCCATGGGCATGGAGGACAAAATATTCCGCGTTCTTGTTCCGATGGAAGAAGAAATCGTAAACAAAGACGGCAAGAAAAAAACCGTCATGCGTAAAGTTTACCCGGGATATGTCTTGGTCGAAATGATTCAGACCGATGATTCTTGGTATGTTGTCCGCAATACGCCAGGAGTGACCGGTTTTGTTGGTTCGACAGGGTCCGGTTCTAAACCGACGCCTTTGCTTCCGGAAGAAGTGGAACAGATTCTGAAGCATATGGGCATGGAAGAGCCGAAACCGAAGATCGAATTCGACATCAAGGAATCCGTTCGTATCAAGGTTGGTCCTTTTGCGAATTTTGTGGGCTCCGTGGAAGAGATTTTGGCTGAAAAGAGCAAGTTGAAAGTTCACGTCAACATGTTTGGACGGGAAACCCCGCTGGAGTTGGATTATACTCAAGTGGAGAAGATCTGATTCTTCAGGTTTCTTGTGGGAGGGCGTAAATATGCGTCCGTCTACCACTATTGATGCAAGGAGGTGTCAACCATGGCTAAAAAAGTTATCAAGATTGTGAAACTGCAAATTCCTGCAGGTAAAGCGAACCCGGCTCCTCCAGTAGGTCCTGCATTGGGTCAAGCGGGTGTCAACATCATGGCATTCTGTAAAGAATTCAACGCACGTACTGCTGATCAAGCTGGTCTGATCATTCCGGTTGAAATTTCGGTGTTTGAAGATCGTTCCTTTACGTTCATCACGAAAACTCCACCGGCTGCTGTTCTGCTTCGCGTGGCTGCTAAGATCGAAAAAGGATCCGGCGAGCCTAACAAGAAGAAAGTGGCTACCGTTAAGCGTGACGCTGTTCGTCAAATCGCTGAGCAAAAAATGCCTGACCTGAACGCTGCATCTGTTGAAGCTGCAATGAAGATGGTAGAAGGTACTGCCCGTAGTATGGGTATCACAATCGAAGACTAATCGTCTTTCGGTTGAAACCGGACGAGGTCCGGATTATGTGGGAGGAATTTCCGCTAACACCACAAAGGAGGAAAACAAACATGGCTAAACACGGTAAGAAATACGTTGAAGCTGCCAAGCTGATTGACAGCGAAGCAACTTATGAGCCTTTGGAAGCTGTAGAGCTTGTGAAGAAGGCTGCAACTGCCAAATTCGACGAAACTGTTGAAGCGGCTGTACGTTTGGGCGTAGACCCGCGTAAACAAGACCAGGCTGTTCGTGGTGTTGTTGTCTTGCCTCACGGCACAGGTAAAACACAACGCGTTCTGGTATTTGCAAAAGGTGAAAAAGCGAAAGAGGCTGAAGCGGCTGGCGCTGATTTTGTTGGCGATCAGGACATGATCAACAAAATCCAACAAGGCTGGTTCGAGTTCGATGTCTGCGTAGCTACACCTGATATGATGAGTGAAGTCGGTAAACTTGGCCGTCTGCTCGGTGGTAAAGGCCTGATGCCTAACCCTAAAGCTGGTACGGTTACATTCGATGTTGCCAAGGCTGTTCAAGAAATCAAAGCCGGTAAAATCGAGTACCGTCTGGACAAAGCAGGTCAAATTCACGCGCCAATCGGTAAAGTGTCTTTCGATGCAGCTCAATTGAATGAGAACCTCAAAGCTCTCATCGATGCATTGAATCGTGCGAAGCCAGCTGCCGCTAAAGGTGTATACCTGAAAGGCATCGCTGTTTCCTCGACGATGGGACCAAGCGCTCGCGTGAACACAACCGTTTACAGATAATATTACCATTGACTTTAGTCGATGAGGTTTGATATTATGTAACAGTTGTGAGTCTTCGAGACTGACCCTTAAAGTTGAATATGCTTACCGTAGACAGTAGGTGCCCTAAGCAGGCTTAATTTCCTACCGAGGTGTTATGATAGAACGTCAACAATTTGTCCGGTTGTACCGGCCAAATGATGATTCATCAGGCCTTCGTGATTCTACGGAGGCTTTTTTAGTGCCCGTAGGAAGAGCGGAGAGCTTGGTGCTCTTACGCTACTAATACAACCAGGAGGTGTAATCATTGGCAAACGCAAAAGTGATTCAAGCGAAACAAGAAGCGGTTGATGTCGTTGCTGCTAAGCTGCGCGAGAGCGTATCTACAGTAGTTGCCGACTATCGCGGACTGAACGTTGCGCAAGTAACTGAACTTCGTAAGCAGCTTCGTGAAGCTGGCGTCGAGTTCCAAGTACTGAAAAACACGCTGCTTCGCCGTGCAACTGCGGCAGCAGAGCTGACTGATCTGGACGAAGTCCTGACTGGTCCTACAGCTGTTGCTTTTGGTACCAATGACGCTGTCGCTCCAGCAAAAATCCTCAACGATTTTGCTAAGAAAAACGACGCGTTGAAATTGAAAGGCGGCGTAGTTGAAGGCCGTGTAATCGGAGAGAGCGAAATCAAAGCTCTGGCAGAACTTCCGTCCCGCGAAGGTCTCCTTTCCATGCTCCTCAGCGTGCTTCAAGCTCCAGTGCGCAACTTCGCGCTTGCAGTTAAAGCCGTTGCTGAGAAGGAAGAACAAGGCGCATAAGCCTTGTCTTGCTGAAGCTGTGTAACAACAACTATCAAATCTTAATAATAAATGGAGGTTCAACTTAAATGAGCAAAGAGCAAATCTTGGAAGCAATTAAAGGTATGTCTGTTCTGGAACTGAACGATCTCGTAAAAGCAATCGAAGAAGAATTTGGTGTAACTGCTGCAGCTCCAGTAGCTGTTGTAGGTGGCGCTGGTGCAGCTGCTGAAGCAGAGCAATCCGAATTCGACGTAATCCTGACTAGCGCAGGCGCGTCCAAAATCAACGTAATCAAAGTGGTTCGCGAAATCACAGGTCTTGGCTTGAAAGAAGCAAAAGAACTGGTTGACAACGCTCCAAAACCATTGAAAGAAAAAGTAGCTAAAGAAGAAGCTGAAGCTGTTAAAGCTAAATTGGAAGAAGCAGGCGCATCCGTAGAAGTGAAGTAATTACTTCTCTAGATGAATGTCAGCAAGAAGCAAACCCCTTGAATATTTGTTCAAGGGGTTTGTTATTGTGGCGGGGAGTTCAACGCGTACTGATTCTCCGCAGGAAAGGTTATACTGGAATAATGGAGCGCTTAAGGCCGATATGCCTTAGACGGGCAGAATTTGATTCAAGACGGAGGAAATGATGCCGAATCAACATTATTACTCAAACCAGCCGGAGATTGCTCATGATCGTAAGGAGCTAAAGACGGAACTTCGGGGGCAGTCATTTAGTTTGGTCAGCGACGCTGGCGTATTCTCCAAGGGCGGCGTGGATTATGGCAGCAAGGTGTTGATAGACGCCATGGATTTCGGGCAGGATGCCCAAGTGCTGGATGTAGGGTGCGGGTACGGCCCGATCGGTCTAACGGCGGCAAGAATGGCCACGCAAGGCCATGTGACGATGATCGACATCAATAGCCGGGCTGTCGAATTGGCCAAAGAGAATGCGAAGCGCAACGGTATAATCAACGTTACGATCTTAGAAAGCGACTTGTTTGAGGCGGTGAAGGATCAGCAATTTGATGTGGTTCTGACCAATCCGCCGATTCGTGCGGGAAAAGAAACGGTGCATGCCATATTCGAGGAATCGTGGAAACATCTGCGCGAGAATGGACAGTTGTGGGTTGTGATTCAGAAGAAGCAGGGTGCGCCTTCGGCCAAAGCGAAGCTGGAGAGTTTATTTGAACGGGTTGAGGAAGTAACGAAGGATAAAGGGTACCGAATATTCAAAGCGACGAAATCTTCTTAAAATAGTTCGACTAGGCTGTTGACTTGGGTATGCTGGTATGGTATTATTATAAAATGTCAGTATTAGGATGGTCTCTTTGTCTTTAGTTGGCTGAAATGTCAAGACTTATTATGCGGAAATACGCATAAAGTCGGTCATATTGACGTATAATATGTACATTTTGGGCAAATCTACAGGATATGAGATGATTATCATAACCATGGATAAGCTGCTCTTTTTTCGAAAAGGTATTCGATAAGGGCTTTTCTCTATTTATGGGAGTGTCCTCTGTATGTTCCATTATAGTGTTACAAACAGAGGTTCGCAATGAAATTTTTAAAGTGAGTAGACATGAGGGGTGAGTTTAAGTTGGCAGGACATCTTGTTCAATATGGTCGACGCACTCGGCGAAGTTATGCTCGTATTAACGAGGTACTCGAAGTTCCGAACCTGATTGAAATCCAACAAAAATCTTATGAATGGTTTTTGGAGGAAGGACTCCGCGAAATGTTCCAGGACATCTCGCCGATCCAGGATTTCACGGGCAATTTGGTGCTAGAGTTCATTGACTACAGCCTTGGAGAACCGAAATACACCGTCGATGACGCGAAAGAACGCGACGTTACTTATGCGGCGCCGCTCCGCGTGAAAGTCCGGCTCATTAACAAGGAGACCGGAGAGGTCAAGGAGCAGGAAGTGTTCATGGGAGACTTCCCGTTAATGACGGAAACCGGAACATTCATTATCAATGGTGCCGAACGGGTTATTGTCAGCCAGTTGGTTCGCTCTCCCAGCGTCTATTTCAGCACGAAAGTGGATAAAAACGGTAAGACGACGTACACTGCAACAGTTATCCCTAACCGCGGCGCTTGGCTGGAACTGGAGATGGACGCGAAGGACATTATTTATGTCCGGATCGACCGCACCCGTAAAATCCCTGTAACGGTGCTTTTACGTGCGCTTGGTTTTGGCACGGATGCCGAGATTTTGGATCTTCTGGGCAATGATGAATATATTCAAAATACGCTGGATAAAGACAACACGGACTCCACGGAAAAAGCGCTCATTGAAATCTATGAACGCCTTCGCCCGGGCGAGCCGCCAACACTGGAGAATGCGAAGAGCCTTCTCGTTGCCCGTTTCTTCGATCCGAAGCGTTATGATCTGGCTAACGTTGGTCGTTATAAGATCAACAAGAAGCTTCATATTAAGAACCGTCTCTTCAATCAACGTTTGGCAGAAAGTTTGATAGACATCGATACGGGTGAGATCGTTGCGGAAGCCGGTCAAACCGTAGACCGTCGTCTTTTGGACGAGATTATGCCTTACCTTGAGAAGAGCGTAGGCTTCAAGAATTATCATGTTGCCGGAGGCGTGATGGACAGCGAGGATATCCCGCTGCAAACGATCGACGTATTCTCTCCGATCGAGGACGGAAAAGTCGTGAAGGTCATCGCGAACGCAAACATCGATAAATCCGTGAAGCATATTACGCAGGCGGATATCATTTCCTCCATCAGCTACTTCATCAACCTGCTGCATGGAATCGGCAATACGGATGATATCGATCACCTGGGTAACCGTCGTCTGCGTTCTGTGGGCGAATTGCTCCAAAATCAGTTCCGTATCGGTTTGTCCCGGATGGAACGCGTTGTTCGCGAGAGAATGTCGATCCAGGATGCGAACGTGATTACGCCGCAGGCGCTCATCAACATCCGTCCGGTTATCGCATCGATCAAAGAGTTCTTCGGCAGCTCCCAGTTGTCCCAGTTCATGGATCAGACTAACCCGCTAGCGGAACTGACGCACAAACGTCGTCTGTCTGCACTCGGACCGGGCGGTTTGACGCGTGAGCGGGCGGGCTTTGAAGTGCGGGACGTTCACCACAGTCACTATGGCCGTATGTGTCCGATCGAGACGCCGGAGGGGCCGAACATCGGTCTGATCAACTCCTTGTCGACGTTTGCGCGCATCAACGAGTATGGCTTCATCGAAGCTCCGTACCGTTGGGTGGATCCGAAGACCGGTAAAGTGACGGACCAAATCGATTACCTGACTGCAGACGAAGAGGATAACTACATCGTTGCCCAGGCAAACGCCGAGCTCAACGAAGACGGTACCTTCGCTGACGAAATGGTAATCGTCCGTTATAACAAGCAATCCGACAACATCCTTCCGATGCCGAGCGACCGTGTAGACTACATGGACGTATCGCCTAAGCAGGTCGTGTCGGTAGCGACGGCGCTCATCCCGTTCCTCGAGAACGATGACTCCAACCGCGCGCTGATGGGATCGAACATGCAGCGGCAGGCTGTTCCGCTTCTTATTCCTAAGGCTCCGCTCGTCGGAACCGGGATGGAGCATAAGTCTGCGAAAGACTCCGGTGTATGTATTGTATCCAAATACGACGGGATTATTGAACGTTCATCCGCCAACGAAATCTGGCTCCGCCGCGTGGAAAATATCGACGGACAAGAAGTCAAAGGCGATATTGTTAAATATAAATTACACAAATTTATGCGTTCGAACCAAGGAACATGCATCAATCAGCGTCCAATCGTCAAGCGCGGCGATGTGATCAAAAAAGGTGACATCCTGGCAGACGGACCATCCACCGAGATGGGCGAATTGGCACTGGGCCGCAACGTCGTCGTTGCGTTCATGACTTGGGAAGGCTACAACTACGAGGATGCGATTCTTCTCTCCGAGAAGCTGGTCAAAGAGGATGTGTACACTTCGATCCATATCGAGGAGTACGAATCCGAGGCTCGTGACACGAAGCTCGGTCCGGAGGAAATCACGCGCGATATTCCTAACGTAGGGGAAGAAGCGCTCAAGAACCTTGACGAGCGCGGAATCATCCGCATCGGTGCCGAAATCAGCGCTGGCGACATTCTCGTTGGTAAGGTAACGCCTAAGGGCGTAACCGAACTGACGGCAGAGGAGCGTCTCTTGCATGCGATCTTCGGTGAGAAGGCTCGCGAAGTGCGCGATACCTCGCTGCGCGTTCCTCACGGTAGTGACGGAATCATCGTGGACGTGAAGGTGTTTACGCGTGAGAACGGCGACGAATTGCCGCCGGGCGTCAACCAATTGGTTCGCGTCTACATCGCACAGAAACGTAAAATCTCCGAAGGCGACAAAATGGCCGGACGTCACGGTAACAAAGGTGTCGTTGCCCGTATTTTGCCTGAAGAAGACATGCCGTTCCTGCCGGATGGCACGCCGGTTCAAGTTGTGTTGAACCCTCTGGGGGTTCCATCACGGATGAACATCGGTCAGGTGCTTGAGGTTCACTTGGGTATGGCTGCGCTCCAGCTCGGCATTCACGTGGCTTCACCGGTATTCGACGGTGCAAGCGAGTATGACGTGTTTGATACGATGGAAGAAGCAGGCATGCAGCGCAATGGTAAAACCGTGTTGTACGACGGACGGACGGGCGAACGTTTTGAACGTGAAGTTACCGTCGGCGTCATGCACATGATCAAGCTCGCGCACATGGTTGACGATAAAATTCACGCCCGTTCCACGGGACCATACTCCCTCGTTACGCAGCAGCCGCTGGGTGGTAAAGCCCAGTTCGGCGGACAGCGCTTCGGTGAGATGGAAGTATGGGCGCTTGAAGCTTACGGTGCTGCCTATACGCTGCAAGAAATTCTTACCGTCAAGTCCGATGACGTGGTCGGCCGGGTGAAAACCTACGAATCGATCGTCAAAGGCGAGAACGTTCCGGAACCGGGTGTTCCTGAATCGTTCAAGGTATTGATTAAAGAGCTTCAGTCTCTCGGTATGGACGTTAAAATCCTGAGCGAGAACGAAGAGGAAATCGAGATGAAAGAACTCGATGACGAAGACGATGCTCAAGGTGATAAACTGAGCCTTAACTTGGAAGGCGCTGAAGTCGGAGTGGAATAACGGTCAATCATTCACCCCCGTCGGCTGATTAGTCGGCGGTGGTGTTATGGTCGTACAGCACATAAATAGGACTAGGTTGAGGAGGGTTGCTCCTTGTTGGACGTTAACAATTTTGAGTACATGAAAATCGGTCTTGCTTCACCGGAAAAAATCCGTTCTTGGTCTCGCGGAGAGGTGAAGAAGCCGGAAACGATTAACTACCGTACATTGAAGCCGGAGAAAGAAGGCCTCTTCTGCGAGCGTATTTTCGGTCCTCAGAAGGACTGGGAATGTCATTGCGGTAAGTATAAGCGTGTCCGTTATAAAGGAGTAGTCTGCGATCGCTGCGGCGTTGAAGTCACGCGCGCCAAGGTCCGCCGCGAACGGATGGGCCATATCGAGCTCGCAGCTCCTGTATCGCACATTTGGTATTTCAAAGGCATTCCAAGCCGTATGGGTCTGGCTCTGGATATGTCCCCAAGATCTCTTGAGGAGATCATTTACTTCGCATCTTATGTTGTAACCGATCCAGGAGATACGCCGCTGGAGAAGAAGCAACTGCTGTCCGAGAAGGAATACCGCAGCTACCGTGAGAAGTACGGCTACGGCTTCCAAGCGGGCATGGGTGCTGAAGCGGTCAAGAAACTTCTTCAAGACATTGATATCGAGAAGGAGCTTGAATTCCTTAAGGAAGAACTGCGCACTGCACAAGGTCAGCGCCGCAACCGGGCAATCAAACGCCTGGAAGTGATTGAGGCGTTCCGCAACTCCGGCAACAATCCGGAATGGATGATCATGGATGTGCTGCCGGTCATTCCGCCGGAGCTTCGTCCGATGGTTCAACTTGATGGCGGACGCTTTGCGACTTCCGACTTGAACGATCTGTACCGCCGTGTTATTAACCGGAACAATCGTCTGAAAAGACTGCTGGATCTCGGCGCGCCGGATATCATTGTTCAAAACGAGAAGCGCATGCTGCAGGAAGCTGTCGATGCACTGATCGACAACGGCCGCCGCGGCCGTCCGGTAACAGGTCCGGGTAACCGTCCGCTTAAATCCCTCAGCCACATGCTGAAGGGTAAACAAGGACGTTTCCGTCAGAACTTGCTCGGTAAACGGGTTGACTACTCTGGTCGTTCCGTTATCGTCGTAGGTCCTTACCTGAAAATGTACCAATGCGGTCTGCCTAAGAAAATGGCGCTCGAGCTCTTCAAGCCGTTCGTGATGAAAGAACTGGTCAACAAAGGCCTGGCACATAATATCAAGAGTGCGAAACGCAAAGTAGAACGTGTAAGTCCAGAAGTATGGGATGTGCTCGAGGAAGTCATTAAAGAGCATCCGGTTCTTCTGAACCGTGCACCGACGCTTCACAGACTCGGTATTCAAGCATTTGAGCCGATTCTGGTTGAGGGCCATGCGATCCGTCTTCACCCGCTCGTATGTACGGCGTATAACGCTGACTTTGACGGTGACCAAATGGCGGTTCACGTTCCTTTGTCCGCTGAGGCCCAAGCTGAAGCGCGTCTGTTGATGCTGGCATCGGGCAACATTTTGAACCCGAAAGACGGTAAGCCGGTTGTTACGCCGTCTCAGGATATGGTACTGGGTTCCTTCTATCTGACAATGGATAACAAGGAAGAGAAAGGTACCGGCATGATTCTGGGCAGTGTGAACGAAGCGGTTTCCGCTTATCAGCGTGAAGCAGCCGGTCTGCATGCACGCGTAGCGATTCCGGTTAAAGCCCTTGGCAAAACCAGCTTCACCGACAAACAGCAGGATGCGATTTTGATTACGACGATCGGCCGGATTATCTTTAACGAGATTTTCCCTGCCAGCTTCCCGTACATCAATGAAGCGACTCGTACGAACCTGCTGCAAGGCACGCCTGAGAAGTATTTCGTATACGAGAAGGGTGCAGATATTCAAAAAGTGATCCAGGAACTGCCGGTCAGCGGAGCCGTTGGCAAGGAATACCTGGGCTCCATCATTGCACGCTGTTTCGAAACGTACCATACAACGGAAACCTCTGTGATTTTGGATAAAATCAAGCAGATCGGTTTCACATACTCTACCCGTGCAGGCGTAACCGTTGCGGTATCCGACGTTATCGTACCTGACGAGAAGAATGAAATCCTGAAAGAGTCCGACGAGAAGGTTAAAGTGGTAACGAACCAATATCGCCGCGGCTTGATCACGAACGAAGAACGTTATGACCGCGTTATCGACATCTGGTCCAAGACCAAAGACGATATTACGGATGTACTCATGAAGTCGATGGATCGCTTTAACTCCATCATGCTCATGGTGGATTCCAAGGCGCGGGGTAACAAATCGCAGATCACCCAGCTCGGTGGCATGCGGGGTCTGATGGCGAACCCGTCGGGCCGTATCATCGAACTCCCGATCAAATCGAACTTCCGTGAAGGACTGACGGTACTCGAGTACTTCCTGTCCACGCACGGTGCGCGTAAAGGTCTTGCCGATACAGCGCTTCGTACCGCTGACTCCGGTTACTTGACTCGTCGACTTGTCGACGTGGCCCAGGATGTCATCGTTCGCGAAGACGAGTGCAGCACGGATAAAGGCTTTATGGTTAGCCGTATTCAGGACGGCAAGGAAGTGATCGAGGATCTCTATGACCGTATCGAGGGACGTTATGCATTTGAAACCGTTCGTCATCCGGAAACCAAAGAGATCATCGTAAACCGCAACGAATTGATTGACTCCGACAAAGCTGAAGAAATCGTGGCAGCTGGCGTCGAGAAGCTTCAAATTCGTTCCATCTTGAGCTGCCGTGCACGTTATGGCGTCTGCAAAAAATGTTACGGTCGTAACCTGGCTACTGGTAAGCATGTTGAGATTGGTGAAGCGGTTGGTATTATCGCGGCGCAATCTATCGGCGAACCGGGGACACAGCTCACGATGCGTACATTCCACACAGGCGGCGTTGCCGGTGATGATATTACGCAAGGTCTTCCGCGTATCCAGGAGCTCTTTGAAGCCCGTAATCCTAAAGGTCAAGCAACCATTAGTGAGATCGACGGTGTGGTTAAAGAGATCCGTGAAACGAAGGACCGTCGTGAAATCGAAATTCAAGGTGAAGCTGAAACCAAAGTTTACGCGGTTACCTATGGTTCCCGTCTGCGCGTAAGCGAAGGCAAGCACATCGAAGCTGGGGATGAGCTGACCGATGGTTCCATTGATCCGAAGGAGATGCTTCGCATCAAGGGTATCCGTGGCGTGCAGAACTACATCCTTCAGGAAGTTCAGCGCGTATACCGTAACCAAGGCGTAGAAATTAACGATAAACACGTTGAAGTTATGATCAGACAGATGCTGCGTAAATTCCGTATCGTGGATGCGGGAGATACCAACCTGCTGCCAGGCTCCTTCGTGGATATGCATGAATACGAGACAGCTAATAAAGACGCTATTCTTTCCGGGAAAGAACCAGCGGTTGCCAAACCGGTTCTCCTCGGTATTACGAAGGCATCTCTCGAAACTGATTCGTTCTTGTCGGCGGCCTCCTTCCAGGAGACGACTCGCGTGTTGACCGACGCTGCCATTAAAGGTAAAGTCGATCAGCTGCTTGGTCTGAAAGAGAATGTTATCATTGGTAAGCTGATCCCTGCGGGAACCGGTATGAACCGATATCGCAGTGTGAAGTTCGCGGGACAGGACGATGTGAATGACGAAAGTCAGGAACTCGAAACAGCTTCTATAGATTAAGAGACAGTCAGGTGACGGGGAGATGACGCGTCGTAAGACGATGAATCTCCCTGTTCCAATGTTTCTTTTTTCCTGATTTAATAGCTTGACATCGTTTAAGGCAGATGCTAATATAGCAAAGGTGCGTGAATAGTTTCTTTGTTCCCTGTTCTTTTGGAGGAATGACTTGTGTCTAATGATAAAGGATTACAGGATGCACACATCAAGATTGGCACCAAACAAACGATGAAGGCCGTTGAATCTGGTCTGGCCGCTGAGGTTTACGTGGCTGAAGATTGCGACCAGCGTTTGATTTCAAAAGTCGTATCCGAGTGTGATAAGAATGGCGTGCATATCAACTATGTACCCACGATGACAGAACTTGGGGAAGCATGCGGTATTGAAGTCGGTGCAGCTATGGTAGCTGTCTTGAAATCATGATTTGAGAAATCGTTTTTGTTGGAGAAGGCGTTACTTCTCTCGGCAAAAACTTTTCATTTGTTCTTTTATGAACCGCCTGGGTCTGTGGACTTAAACGGGTTCGTAATCGAATGATAAATACGGGAAGGGGGTGGCTAGCATGCCAACAATTAACCAACTGGTTCGCAAGGGCCGTCAAGCTAAAGTTTACAAATCGAAATCTCCAGCTCTTCAAAAAGGTTTTAACGCTTTGAAACGTGAGGAGACCGACTTGAGCGCTCCGCAAAAACGCGGTGTATGCACTCGTGTAGGCACGATGACGCCGAAAAAACCGAACTCCGCACTTCGTAAATATGCTCGTGTTCGCTTGACGAACCGCATTGAGGTGACGGCTTACATTCCGGGTATCGGACATAACTTGCAAGAGCACAGTGTTGTATTGGTTCGCGGTGGACGGGTAAAAGACCTTCCGGGTGTACGTTACCATATCGTTCGCGGCGCACTTGATACCGCTGGTGTAAACAACCGGATGCAAGCTCGTTCCAAATACGGCACGAAGCGTCCGAAAGCAAAAAGCTAATTGATGCTCATGTTTTCTTAACATGACTCATGACTGAAGAAAGGGGGATATCCATGCCACGCAAAGGTCCAGTAACTAAAAGAGACGTGCTGCCAGATCCGGTGTACAACAGCAAACTGGTAACTCGTCTGATCAACCGCATCATGTTGGATGGTAAAAGAGGTGTTGCTCAAAGCATCCTTTACAATTCGTTCAACATCATCAAGGAACGTACTGGTAATGATCCGATGGAAGTGTTTGAAGCAGCTATCAAGAACATCATGCCAGTATTGGAAGTTAAAGCTCGTCGTGTCGGCGGTGCTAACTACCAGGTTCCGATCGAAGTTAAACCAGAGAGACGTACATCCCTTGGATTACGTTGGCTCGTAAACTACTCCCGCAACCGCGGTGAGAAGACGATGGAAGAGCGTTTGGCGGCTGAGATCATCGACGCTTCCAACAACACAGGCGCTTCCGTTAAGAAACGCGAAGACACGCACAAAATGGCTGAAGCGAACAAAGCGTTTGCTCACTACCGTTGGTAGGATTCAGCAACTAATTTATACTTCAAATTTTGAAGGGAGACTATTCGCATGGCGACAAGAGAGTTCTCCTTGAAAAATACACGTAATATCGGGATCATGGCGCATATTGACGCTGGTAAAACGACCACTACAGAGCGGATTTTGTTCTATACAGGCCGTACGCACAAAATCGGGGAAGTTCACGAGGGTGCAGCTACAATGGACTGGATGGAACAGGAGCAGGAGCGCGGTATCACGATTACGTCCGCTGCGACTACCGCTTCTTGGAAGGGTCATCGCGTTAATATTATCGACACCCCGGGGCACGTTGACTTCACAGTAGAAGTTGAACGTTCCCTTCGTGTATTGGATGGGGCAGTAGGTGTATTCAGTGCGAAAGAGGGCGTTGAACCTCAGTCGGAGACTGTTTGGAGACAAGCAGACCGTTACGGAGTTCCGCGGATCGCATACGTAAACAAAATGGATATTATCGGTGCCGACTACTTGAACGTAGTTAAAGATATGAGAGAGCGTCTGCAAGCGAACGCGGTAGCAATTCAGCTTCCGATCGGTGCAGAGAACGATTTCATTGGCATCATCGATATTATCGAGGAAAAAGCTTATATGTATAAGGATGACCTCGGGCAAAATATCGAAGAAACCGAAATTCCAGCAGAATTCAAGGATCAAGTGGAAGAGCTTCGCAACGAGTTGGTTGAGAAGGTAGCAGAACTTGACGAAGACTTGACAATGAAATATCTTGAAGGTGAAGAAATCACTATCGCTGAGTTGAAAGCTGCTCTGCGTAAAGGTGTTGTCGAAGTTAAGATCTTCCCGGTTATCTGCGGATCTTCTTACCGTAACAAAGGCGTTCAGTTGATGCTTGATGCCGTAATCGATTATTTGCCGGCTCCAACTGACGTTCCAGACATCAAGGGTACCCTTGAAGACGGAACCGAAGCTATTCGGCATTCTTCCGATGACGAGCCGTTCTCGGCTTTGGCATTCAAAATCGCAACCGACCCTTACGTTGGTAAGCTGACATTCTTCCGCGTATACTCCGGCGTACTGCAATCCGGTTCTTACGTACTGAATGCAACAAAAGGCAAGCGTGAGCGCATTGGTCGTATCCTTCAAATGCATGCGAACAGCCGTCAAGAAATTTCCGAAGTATTCGCCGGAGATATCGCAGCTGCCGTAGGTTTGAAAGATACGGGCACAGGTGATACACTATGTGATGAGAAAAACCCGGTTATCCTGGAGTCCATGAACTTCCCTGATCCGGTTATCGAAATCGCAGTTGAGCCTAAAACAAAAGCTGACCAAGATAAAATGGGCGTGGCTCTCGGTAAGTTGACGGAAGAGGATCCAACTCTTCGTGCGCATACCGATGAAGAAACTGGCCAAACGATCTTGGCAGGTATGGGTGAGCTTCACTTGGACATCATCATCGACCGTATGCGTCGTGAGTTCAAGGTAGAAACCAACGTGGGTAAACCACAGGTAGCTTACCGCGAAACATTCCGTGCGCCAGCTCGCGTTGAAGGTAAATTCGTTCGTCAGTCCGGTGGTCGTGGTCAATACGGTCACGTATGGGTTGAGTTCGAACCTCTGGAACCTGGTAGCGGTAACCAATTCGACAGCAAGGTTGTCGGTGGTTCTGTACCAAGAGAATACATTGGTCCTGCACAACAAGGTATCGAAGAGCAAATGAAGAACGGTGTACTTGCCGGCTTCCCGCTTGTTGACGTTAAAGCAACCATCGTCGACGGTTCGTACCATGATGTTGACTCCAATGAAATGGCGTTTAAAATCGCTGGTTCCATGGCTCTGAAAGCAGCTAAAGACAAGTGTAAGCCTGTCCTGCTCGAGCCAATCATGAAAGTTGAAGTTACCGTGCCTGAGGAATACATGGGCGACGTAATGGGTATGCTGAACTCCCGCCGTGGACGTATCGAAGGTATGGACTCCCGTGGTGGTACTCAAATTATCCGTGCGAAAGTGCCTCTTTCCGAAATGTTCGGTTACTCCACTACCCTTCGCTCCGGTACACAAGGACGCGGCGTGTTCTCCATGGAACTCTCCCACTACGAAGAAGTTCCTAAGAATATCTCCGATGAAATTGTGTCCAAGATCAAAGGCGGAGAATAATAACGTTTTACCTGCTGGATAGGAGGCGGGACCAAACATCCCGTTAACTCCGCTTCCGGCCCAACATATATAATCCCCTTAAGGAGGAATTGTTCAAATGGCAAAGGCTAAATACGAACGTACGAAACCCCATGTTAACATCGGTACTATCGGTCACGTTGACCATGGTAAAACAACTTTGACTGCTGCAATTACATCTGTATTGTCCAAAACTTACGGTGGCGCAGCAATGTCCTTCGATCAAATCGACAAAGCTCCAGAAGAGCGCGAACGCGGTATCACAATCTCTACTTCCCACGTAGAGTATGAAACTGATGCTCGTCACTACGCACACGTTGACTGCCCAGGTCACGCTGACTATGTTAAAAACATGATCACTGGTGCTGCTCAAATGGACGGAGCAATCCTGGTTGTATCCGCAGCTGACGGCCCAATGCCGCAAACTCGCGAGCACATCCTGCTGTCCCGCCAAGTAGGCGTTCCTTACATCGTTGTATTCTTGAACAAATGCGACATGGTTGAAGACGAAGAGCTCTTGGAATTGGTTGAGATGGAAGTTCGCGACCTTCTGAGCGAGTACGACTTCCCAGGCGACGACACTCCGATCACTCGTGGTTCCGCTCGTGAAGCTCTGCAAAACCCAGAAGGCGAATGGGCACAAAAAATCGTTGAAATGTTCAAAACAATCGACGAGTACATCCCATTGCCTGAGCGCGACACTGACAAGCCTTTCTTGATGCCTGTCGAGGACGTATTCTCCATCACTGGTCGTGGTACCGTTGCTACAGGTCGTGTAGAGCGTGGTACGATCAAAGTTGGTGACGAGATCGAAATCGTTGGTATCGCTGAAGAAACTAAGAAATCCGTTGTTACGGGCGTTGAAATGTTCCGTAAATTGCTGGATTCCGCACAAGCTGGTGACAACATCGGTGCATTGCTTCGTGGTGTTGAGCGTACTCAAATCGAGCGCGGTCAAGTACTTGCTAAGCCTGCTTCCGTTAAACCACACACTGAGTTCACAGCTCAAGTATACGTACTGAGCAAAGAAGAAGGCGGACGTCATAAGCCTTTCTTCACTGGCTACCGTCCACAGTTCTACTTCCGTACTACGGACGTAACTGGTGTGATCAACTTGCCAGAAGGTTCTGAAATGGTTATGCCTGGTGATAACATCACTGTAACGGTTAACCTGATCAGCCCAATCGCCATCGAAGAAGGAACTAAGTTCTCCATTCGTGAAGGCGGCCGTACCGTAGGTGCTGGTTCCGTTGCTTCCATCATTAAATAATTAAGGCTTCGAACAGCCTTGCATATAGCAACAGTGTATTGTAACGAGCAACAGTGTGATGTCCTGATAAAAGAGTCTGATCCCTTGGATCGGGCTCTTTTTCTATTTGTAGTGATACCCCTGTAATCTTTGCGGCTAAACTAAAGGCTTAAGTGTAGGATTTGTAGAAAATTAGTCAAGCTTACTGTACAGAATATGCCATATATTGAAGGATTCATTCTATTTATTTGGTTCCAGTATGATTACAATCTTTGATTGAAGTCAGTTAAGGAATTAGAAACTATCTATTATATAGAATGGAGATCACAGCCTGTATGAAATGTCCGTTTGCATGGATGAAGAGGAGTTTGGAAGATGAAGTTCAGCCTGAAGTAGAACTGCGCAATTCAGAAGATGCCCGTTATGTGTATCAAGAACCATTAGGCGAGTTGAATGATCAAATGCGGATGATTGGCCTTACCGAGGGGGATCTTCAGCTTTTGAGGCAGCTCCGTCCGCAAATGGAGGAGAGGCTCGAGGAGATAACAGAAGCATTTTATCAATCTGTCGTGGGTGTGGATAAGTTAAGGGAGATTATCGTGGAACACAGTACGATTGAAAGATTAAAGCAGACATTAAAGGATCATCTTCTCGAAATATGGAATGGGGAAATCAATGAAGCTTATGTGGCAAAAAGGCTGCGCATTGCCGAGGTGCATAAGCGCGTGGGGCTTGAGCCTAAATGGTACTTGTCCGCTTTCCAGAACTTACAGAACGAATTCTTCAAGATGATCTATAGAGAGGTTGTAGGAGAAGAACAACAAATACGGCTAGTGTCGACGATTACCAAGTTGCTTAGCCTGGAGCAGCAGCTAGTGCTGGAAGCTTACGAGAGAGAAAACTTAAGTGAGAAGCAGTTCCAGTATGATAGGGTAAGAAAAGAGCTGAAACAGAACATTGCTGCTTTTGTTAGCGAATTATCCGGGCTGACGCTGGATATTAATGAGGCTGTAGAACGCCTGATGACCAGCAGTAGCGAGATGGCTGATACATTTGAACGCACTTCGACCACAACGCAGGGCTCGATATCGGATGCAAGGGCCGGTGAAGCAAAAATAGCAGAGTTGGAGGATCAAATGAATGCGATTGACCAAAGCGCGGCCGGGATGCAGCATGCGGTGCAAGAACTTCAGGAATCCTCCAAGCAGATTTCCGTTATAGCGGTGAATGTTCAGGAAATAGCCTCCCAGATCAAGCTGCTTTCCTTAAATGCCACCATAGAAGCAGCACGCGCCGGAGAGCATGGAAAGGGTTTTGCCGTTGTAGCCCAAGAGGTAAGCCGACTGTCGGAGGACACGAGGACGACCGTGAACCGAATTGCAGATATCGTATCCAAGTCGAGATCCATCACGGCAGAAGTGGTAGAATCTATTAACCAGGTTCAAGGGCTAACGATACAAGGGAAGAGGCAGTCCGAGGAATCCAGCAAGCTGTTCTCCAGCATTCTGATGTCCGTACAGTCCAGTGCAGAACGAATGATGAGCGCGGAGAAAGAAATGAAACTGCTCTCCATGACGATTGGAAGCATCCGGGAAGCCACGTCCGAAGCTGCGGTTTCAGCCGAAAATTTCAAGGAAAGCACGGAGCGAATGTAAATACATATCAAATATGAATTAGTGCTTGCAATGCGCCTATCTTTTATATATAATAGTGAATGTTGTTCTGCGACGTTGCGATGATGTGAGAGGTTACCGACACACCCGGCCCCTTTGCCATGAGGTGGGTGGTTGGAAAATTTTCACGGAGTATGTCCGATACCAAATTGGGCGATAGAAGGAGGGAATAAAATGGCAAAGCAAAAAATTCGTATTCGCTTGAAAGCATACGACCACAGAGTTCTTGATCAATCCGCTGAGAAAATTGTTGAGACAGCAAAACGTTCGGGTGCTGGTGTATCCGGTCCGATCCCGCTTCCAACTGAGAAACAAGTAATTACCATTCTCCGTGCGGTGCACAAGTATAAGGATTCTCGGGAACAGTTCGAAATGCGTACACATAAACGCTTGATCGACATCGTGAACCCGACTCCACAAACTGTGGATGCCTTGATGCGCTTGGACCTGCCGTCCGGTGTAGATATCGAAATCAAACTGTAAGCATTGCATAACGAATTAGAGAAGAGAAAAGAGGTGTCAACATGAAAGGTATCTTAGGTAGAAAGCTCGGAATGACTCAAGTATTTACCCCTGAGGGTGTTGTAATTCCTGTAACGGTTATCGAAGCAGGTCCTTGTGTTGTTCTACAAAAGAAAGATCTGGAAAACGACGGATACGAAGCGATCCAAGTTGGTTTCTCCGATAAGAAAGAGAACAGATCTAACAAACCAGAAGCAGGCCATGCGAAAAAAGCAAACACTGCGCCTAAGCGCTACGTTCGCGAAATTCGCGGTGTTGACCTCGCGAGTGTCGAGGTCGGACAAGAGCTGAAGGCTGATGTCTTCGCAGAAGGCGAATTTGTTGACGTAACGGGTATTTCCAAAGGTAAAGGATTCCAAGGCGTAATCAAGCGTTGGGGCCAAAGCCGCGGACCAATGTCTCACGGTTCCCGTTATCACCGTAGACCGGGTTCCATGGGTTCGATCCAGGCAAACCGTGTTCCTAAAGGAAAGCGTCTGCCAGGTCACATGGGCAATGAGACAGTTACGATCCAAAAGCTCGAAGTTGTTAAAGTCGACGCAGAGCGTAACGTAATCCTTGTTAAAGGCTCCATTCCAGGACCTAAAAAAGGTTTCGTTCAAATCAAAGAAACGGTGAAGAAATAATCGCCTAAAGAAAGGAGGAACAAACAATGCCTAAAGTAGCACTTTATAATGTCAGCGGTAGCCAGGTTGGCGAAGTAGAATTGAATGAAGCTGTATTCGGCATCGAGCCGAACGCTCACGTACTGCACAGCGCGGTATTGCTGCAGCGCGCTTCCCTTCGTCGCGGTACCCACAAAGTAAAAGGACGTTCTGAAGTACGCGGTGGCGGACGTAAGCCTTGGAAACAAAAAGGTACCGGCCGTGCTCGTCAAGGTTCGATCCGTTCTCCACAATGGAAAGGCGGCGGCGTGGTATTTGGACCGACTCCGCGCAGCTACACGTTTAAACTTCCTAAGAAAGTTCGTCGTTTGGCTATCAAATCCGCTTTGTCTTCCAAAGTGATTGACAACGCAATTATCGTATTGGATCAACTGACGCTGAACACGCCGAAAACGAAAGAGTTTGCTAACATCCTTAGCAACCTGAAAGTTGGCCGTAAAGCTCTGATCGTTGCTCCAAGCTATGATGATAATGTAGCCCTTTCCGCACGTAATATTCCTGGTGTGAAATTCGTAGCGGCTGACGGCATTAATGTTCTTGACGTACTGTCGTACGATCAACTGATCATTACGAAGGAAGCAGTTCAGAAGGTAGAGGAGGTGCTCGCGTAATGAAAGACCCACGCGATATAATCAAGCGCCCGGTGATCACGGAACGTACGGCTGACTACATGGCAGAGCTGAAATATGCTTTTGAAGTGGATATCCGTGCTAACAAGACCGAGATCAAGCAAGCTGTCGAATCTATTTTTAAAGTTAAAGTATCGAACGTGAATACGATGCGTGTTCCTGCTAAGCCAAAGCGTTACGGCCGTTATTCCGGTTACACAACCGAATGGAAAAAGGCAATCGTGACTTTGGCACCAGACAGCAAACCGCTCGAGTTCTTTGAATCGGTTGAATAAGAATTTCTTAAGTAAGGAGGGAAAATTCAGTGCCTATTAAAAAGTATAAACCGACATCCCCGGCTCGACGCAACATGTCCGTGTCGACTTTCGAAGAAATCACCACGAATCAGCCGGAGAAATCGTTGCTGGCTCCACTGAGCAAAACAGCTGGCCGCAACAACCAAGGTAAAATTACGGTTCGTCACCATGGCGGCGGACACAAACGTAAATACCGTATCATCGACTTCAAACGGAATAAAGACGGCATTCCAGGTCGCGTTGCTACAATCGAATACGACCCGAACCGTACTTCCAACATCGCTCTGATTCACTATGTAGATGGTGAAAAGCGTTATATCATCGCTCCTAAAGGTCTGAAAGTTGGAGACCAAGTAGTATCTGGAGTAGGTGCTGACATCAAGATCGGTAACGCGCTTCCTCTGGAAAACATTCCAGTAGGTACAGTTATCCACAACATCGAATTGAAACCAGGCAAAGGCGGACAATTGGTTCGTGCTGCTGGTACAGAAGCTCAGCTTCTCGGTAAAGAAGACAAGTACGTAACGGTTCGTCTTTCTTCCGGTGAAGTTCGCCGCATCCTGAAAGTTTGCCGTGCAACCATCGGTTCTGTGGGTAACCAAGACCATGAGTTGATCAAAATCGGTAAAGCAGGCCGCAGCCGCTGGCTCGGACAGCGTCCTGAAGTACGCGGTGTCGTCATGAACCCTAACGATCACCCTCACGGTGGTGGTGAAGGCCGCGCTCCAATCGGACGTAAGTCTCCTATGTCTCCATGGGGTAAACCAACCCTTGGTGCTAAGACTCGTAAAAAAGGCAAAGCTTCTGACAAATATATCGTTCGCCGCCGCACGAAGTAATGCGCGCTTAAGTGCATAACTTCGTGTCAGGCCCGAAGGTAACGAGACAATTTGATGAAGGGAGGATTTCAATATGAGCCGTAGTTTGAAAAAAGGACCTTTTATTGACGGATATCTGCTCAAAAAAGTGGAGGATATGAACGCCGCAAGCAAAAAGGCTGTGATCAAAACCTGGTCCCGCCGCTCCACTATTTTCCCGCAATTTATCGGTCACACGTTCGGTGTATACGATGGCCGTAAACATGTACCTGTATATGTAACTGAGGACATGGTAGGACACAAGTTGGGTGAGTTCGCTCCAACCCGTACTTACAAAGGTCATGAAGACGATAAGAAAACAAGAAGATAATTAACGAAGCTCTTTGTTTGAGAGGAGGTTAAACATATGGAAGCAAAAGCACATGCTAGATCGATTCGTATTGCTCCTCGTAAAGCTCAACTCGTTGTTGACTTGATCCGCGGTAAGCAAGTCGGCGAAGCGATCGCAATTCTTCGTCACACTCCGAAAGCTGCATCTCCGGTTGTTGAGAAGCTTTTGAACTCGGCTATCGCAAACGCTGAGCATAACTACTCTTTGGATGTAACTAAATTGGTTGTGACGCAAGCTTATGTCAACCAGGGACCGACTATGAAACGTTTCCGCCCTCGTGCGATGGGACGTGCAAGCCGGATCAATAAACGCACCAGCCACATTACTTTGGTGGTAGCTGAAAAATAAGGAGGGAAAACGTGTGGGCCAAAAGGTAAATCCAGTAGGACTCCGTATCGGTATTATCCGTGATTGGGAATCCAAATGGTATGCAGGCAAAGATTTCGGTGATCTTTTGCTGGAAGACGTGAAAATCCGTGAATACCTGAAAAATAAATTGAAAGACTCCGCTGTATCCCGTATCGAAATCGAGAGAGCGGCTAATCGTGTGAACGTGACGATCCACACTGCGAAGCCAGGTATGGTTATCGGTAAAGGTGGTTCCGAAGTAGAAGTACTGCGCGGACAAGTGACTAAAATCGCCGGCGGTAAAAAAGTTCACATCAACATTTCTGAAATCAAGAACCCTGAACTGGACGCAATTCTTGTTGCTGAAAGCATTGCACAACAGCTGGAACGTCGTGTATCTTTCCGTCGTGCACTGAAACAAGCGATTCAAAGAACTATGCGCTCTGGAGCGAAAGGGATTAAAACATCGGTCAGCGGACGTCTTGGCGGAGCCGAGATTGCTCGTACGGAAGGCTACAGTGAAGGAACTGTTCCACTTCATACGCTTCGTGCAGACATCGACTATGGTACAGCAGAAGCGCATACGACTTACGGCCGTATCGGCGTGAAAGTATGGATCTATCGTGGAGAGGTTCTTCCTACGGCTAAGAAACAAGCTGCTCAGGAAGGAGGCAACTAATCATGTTGGTACCAAAACGTGTAAAACACCGCAAACAACAGCGCGGCCATATGAGAGGCCAAGCGAAAGGCGGTACTGAACTGAACTTCGGCGAATTCGGTCTGCAAGCTACAGAACCAGGCTGGATCACGAACCGTCAGATCGAAGCTGCTCGTATCGCGATGACTCGTTACATCCGTCGTGGCGGTAAAGTATGGATCAAGATTTTCCCAGATAAGCCGATTACTCAAAAGCCTCTCGAAGTGCGGATGGGTAGCGGTAAAGGTAACGTTGAGAAATGGGTTGCCGTTGTAAAACCAGGCAAGATCATGTTTGAACTTGGAGGCGTGTCCGAGGAAATCGCCCGCGAAGCGATGCGTCTCGCCGCTCACAAGCTGCCTGTAAAAACGAAGTTTGTGAAACGAGAAGAAGTGGGTGGTGAAGCAAATGAAAGCTAATGAACTGCGCAACTTAACCACTGCAGAAATCGAGCAAAAAATCGCCGGATTTAAAGAGGAACTCTTTAACCTCCGTTTTCAATTGGCCACTGGCCAGCTTGATAACCCGACTCGGATCCGTGACGTTCGCAAAGAAATAGCTCGTGCTAAAACCGTTATCCGTGAAAGAGAACTTGGGATTAGTTAATGAAATGGAACGTCATGTTCTGTATTCAGGAAGGAGGCTAACAAATGAGCGAAGAACGCAATGCTCGTAAAGTGCAAATCGGTAAAGTTGTCAGCGATAAAATGGATAAAACCATTGTTGTAGCTGTTGAAACTTATAAGAAGCATGACTTGTATCACAAACGCATTAAATACACGAAAAAATTTAAAGCGCATGATGAGAACAATCAAGCTCAAATCGGAGATACCGTTAAAATCATGGAAACTCGCCCTCTCTCCAAAGACAAGCGCTGGAGACTGGTAGAAGTGGTTGAAAAAGCGGTTATCATCTAAGATATGATCAGTTTTTGATGGAAGGAGGAAATTTAAATGATTCAACCATTTACACGTTTAGCTGTTGCTGACAACTCCGGTGCGAAGGAACTGATGTGTATCCGCGTATTGGGTGGTACTGGTCGTCGTACAGCTCAAATCGGTGATTTGATCGTATGTTCCGTCAAACAAGCAACACCAGGCGGCGTTGTCAAAAAGGGTGATGTAGTAAGAGCGGTAGTCGTTCGTACGAAGCGTTCTGTACGTCGTAAAGACGGATCTTACATCTCATTTGACGAGAATGCAGCTGTTGTTGTTAAAGACGACAGAAGCCCACGCGGAACTCGTATTTTCGGACCAGTTGCTCGCGAACTTCGCGAAAGAGACTACATGAAAATCGTTTCCTTGGCTCCGGAAGTAATCTAATAACACCCCAAAAAGTGACGTAACTTTTCGGGAACCCGATAAATAGTTGAACTGGCTAGTCATAGGAGGTGTAACGAATGCCTAAAGTGAAAAAAGTTCTGGAATCCCATAGCAACAAACTGCACGTGAAAAAAGATGATACAGTTATCGTCATCAGCGGTAAAGACAAAGGCAAAAAAGGCCGTGTCATCGCAGCGTACCCTCGTGAAAATCGTGTTTTGGTTGAAGGTGTGAACATGATCAAGAAGCACCAGAAGCCAAACCAAATGAACCCACAAGGCGGTATCATCGAGAAGGAAGCTCCGATCCATGTATCGAACGTTATGCACGTTGATCCGAAGAGCGGAAAAGTAACTCGTATCGGTTACAAAGTACTGGACAACGGTAAAAAAGTTCGCGTAGCTAAAAGATCCGGAGAAGTTATCGATAAATAAGACGGTTTAGAAAGGAGGTCCTTGAATCATGGCAGCAAGAATGAAAGAGCGTTTTTTGAACGAAGTAACTCCTGCTCTGATGCAGAAGTTTAGCTATAAGACAGTAATGCAAGTACCAAAAATCGAGAAGGTTGTCATCAACATGGGTGTGGGTGACGCTGTAGCCAACTCGAAAGTGCTTGATTCCGCTGTGAACGACATGCAGCTGATTGCTGGTCAAAAACCGGTTATCACCCGTGCAAAGAAATCCATCGCGGGATTCAAACTGCGTGAGAACATGCCAATCGGTGTGAAGGTAACGCTGCGCGGTGAGCGTATGTACTACTTCCTCGACAAGCTGTTCAACGTTACACTTCCACGTGTACGTGACTTCCAAGGCGTGTCCACCAAAGCATTTGACGGACGCGGTAACTATACGCTCGGTCTGAAAGAGCAGCTCATTTTCCCTGAAATTGAGTATGACAAAGTGGATAAGGTTCGCGGTATGGACATCGTTATCGTAACGACTGCTAAAACCGACGAAGAATCCCGTGAACTGCTTGCTCAACTGGGCATGCCTTTCGCGAAATAAGACGGTTGTCCTTTTCTCCGAAACTATTTAGGAGGTGTCAGGCTAAGTGGCAAAAACTTCGATGAAAGTTAAACAACAACGTACACCGAAATTCAAAGTACGGGCATATACCCGTTGTGAACGTTGTGGTCGCCCACATTCGGTACTGCAGAAGTTTAAAATTTGCAGAATTTGTTTCCGTGAATTAGCTTATAAAGGCCAGATTCCTGGCGTGAAAAAAGCAAGCTGGTAAGAAGTTTATAAACGGGAAGGAGGTTTATCCTACATGACTATGTCCGATCCAATTGCAGATATGCTAACTCGTATTCGTAACGCGAACACGGTTCGCCACGAAACAGTAGAAATGCCTGCTTCGACGATTAAAAAACAAATCGCTGACATCTTGAAGCGTGAAGGCTTCATCCGTGATGCAGAGTTTGTGGAAGACAATAAACAAGGGATCATTCGTGTATTCCTGAAATATGGTTCCAACAACGAGCGCGTAATCACAGGTCTGAAAAGAATCAGCAAACCAGGTCTTCGCGTTTACACGAAGAGCAACGAAGTACCTCGCGTACTTGGTGGTTTGGGTATTGCGATCATCTCCACGTCTAAGGGAGTTATGACCGACAAAGAAGCTCGTCAATCCAAAGCTGGCGGAGAAGTTCTCTGCTACGTATGGTAATCAACGTCACAAGATAGGAGGTGTAATGAATGTCCCGTATTGGTCGTAAACCAATTGCTATTCCTAACGGTGTGGAAGTCACACTGGATAACACTGTAATCACTGTAAAAGGACCTAAAGGTACCTTGACTCGTGAATTGCATAAAGACATGCAAATTACAGTAGAAAACAACGAGATCAATGTTGTTCGTCCTTCCGACAACAAAACACATCGCTCTCTTCACGGCACGACCCGCAGCGTTGTCTCGAATATGGTCAACGGTGTAACTGAAGGATTCTCGAAAAACCTTGAGTTGGTTGGTGTCGGATACCGTGCAAGCAAATCCGGAGATAAAATCGTTCTGAACGTGGGTTACTCCCACCCAGTTGAAATTACACCGGAGCCAGGTATTGAATTCGACGTACCGGCTAACACGAAAATCACGGTTCGCGGTATCGATAAAGAGCGCGTAGGTGCATACGCTGCTAAGATTCGTTCCGTACGTGAGCCTGAGCCTTACAAAGGTAAAGGGATTAAATACGAAGGTGAACGCATTATCCGTAAGGAAGGTAAAGCTGGTAAGAAGAAGTAAGGTTAGCTGACTGGGGATCTACCTGGTTGATAACTTGCCTCTTCTCCCATACTTACCCGATGCGTCTAAAAGTGAAGCTCTTAAGGCAAAACTGAAGGGAGGAAATGGAAGCATGATCACGAAACAAGACAAGAACAAAGCTCGTCTGAAAAGACACCTGCGTGTCCGTAAGAAAATCCAAGGCACTGCAGAACGTCCACGTCTGAACGTGTTCCGTTCTTCGAAACACATCTATGCTCAATTGATCGACGACGTGGCTGGCGTGACTTTGGCATCAGCTTCTACGCTGGACAAAGAACTGGTTAACGACATCAAGAACGGCGGAAGCGTTGAATCCGCTCGTAAAGTCGGCGAACTCGTTGCAAAACGTGCAGCAGACAAAGGTTATAAATCGATCGTATTCGATCGTGGTGGATATTTGTACCATGGACGTATTCAAGCACTTGCAGAGGCAGCTCGCGAGGCAGGCCTTGAATTCTAAGATATTTTCAAAAGGAGGTAAACGACTTGCGTGTAGATCCTAACACTTTAGAACTGACTGAAAGAGTAGTAAACATTAACCGCGTTGCTAAAGTTGTAAAAGGCGGACGTCGCTTTAGCTTTAGCGCACTGGTAGTTGTCGGTGATGGCAAAGGTTGGGTAGGAGCAGGTATCGGTAAAGCAGGCGAAGTACCGGATGCAATCCGCAAAGGTATTGAAGATGCTAAGAAAAACCTGATTCACATTCCACTTGTTGGAACCACTATTCCTCACCTCGTAACAGGACACTTCGGAGCAGGCCGCGTATTGTTGAAGCCGGCATCTGAAGGTACTGGGGTTATCGCTGGCGGACCGGTTCGTGCAGTACTCGAGCTGGCTGGCGTAGGCGACATTTTGACAAAATCTCTAGGTTCTTCGAACTCCATGAACATGGTCAATGCGACTTTGGAAGGCTTGTCCCGCCTGAAGCGTGTTGAAGATGTTGCCAAGCTTCGCGGCAAATCCGTCGAAGAGCTGTTGGGTTAAGGAGGGAATCTCATGGCTAAACTTGAAATCACCCTCGTACGCAGCGTGATTGGTCGTCCAGAGGATCAGCGTGCAACCGTGAAAACACTCGGACTTCGCAAAATCAACCATTCCGTGGTTCAAAGCGACAATGCTGCAATTCGCGGAATGATCAAGAAAGTAAATCACCTGGTTTCTGTTAAAGAAATCGAAGGTTAATCCCGGGCAGTTTATCCCCGGACATATTAAGGAGGTGCAACGAACGATGAAGTTACATGAGCTGAGCCCAGCACCTGGATCCCGCAAAGAGCGCAAGCGCGTTGGACGCGGTACTAGTAGCGGTACGGGTAAAACGTCGGGTCGCGGTCACAAAGGACAAAACTCTCGTTCCGGCGGTGGTGTACGTCCAGGCTTCGAAGGTGGACAGAACCCATTGTATCGTCGTCTTCCGAAGCGCGGTTTCGTAAACCCAACTCGGAAAGAGTACGCGATTGTGAACATCGAAGAACTTAACAGCTTTGCAGCAGGTACTGAAGTGACTCCAGAAGTTTTGGTTGAGAGCGGTATTGTTAACAATACAAAGAGCGGAATCAAAATTCTTGGCAACGGTGAAGTTACCGTTTCTTTGACTGTAAAAGCTAATAAGTTTTCTCAATCTGCGGTAGAGAAGATCGAGGCTGCCGGCGGTAAAACCGAGGTGATCTAATGTTTAAGACCCTGAAAAATATATGGCGTGTCGAGGACCTTCGCAAGCGTATTTTGTTCACCTTATTCGTTCTGATCATCTTCCGTATCGGATCCTTTGTACCGGTTCCCGGTGTTAACAAGGATGTCTTTACCCAGACGAATCAGGCAGGCAATGAGTTGTTCGGTCTTCTTAACACGTTCTCGGGGGGCGCGTTATCGCAGTTTTCGATCTTCGCCCTTTCGATATTTCCATATATTACTTCGTCCATTATCGTGCAATTGCTGTCGATGGACGTCATTCCAAAGTTTGCGGAATGGAACAAACAAGGGGAACACGGGAAGAAGCAGTTGGCTCAAATTACTCGTTATGGTACGGTAATACTGGGTCTGATTCAGGCGTTCGGTATGTCCATCGGGTTTAACCGCCTGTATGGCGCCGAAATGGTTCCTGGAGCAACCTTTATCGACTTCGTCGTGATCGCGATCGTTCTTACTGCAGGTACATCATTCTTGATGTGGCTCGGCGAACAGATTACGGAACGCGGAATCGGTAACGGTATTTCGATCATTATCTTTGCAGGTATCGCTGCTGGTATTCCGATGCACATTCGGACAACGATTGAATCGAACTTCATTCAGGATGGTCAGGTCTTCATGAACATTCTGAAGGGTGTCATCATCCTCTTGATTTTGGTTCTGATCATTACCGGTGTTGTATTCATTCAGCAAGGTATCCGTAAAATTCCGGTTCAATACGCGAAGCGTGTTGTAGGAAACAAAATGTACGGTGGACAGAACACACACATTCCGCTCAAGATTAACGGAGCAGGCGTTATTCCGGTCATCTTTGCGATGTCATTGCTGCAGTTCCCGGTTATCCTGGCCAGCTTCTGGGCACACCAGAATTGGGCGAAATGGATTACGGCGAACCTGGCTTATGACAGCCCGCTTGGAATGGTACTGTATGTACTCATGATCATTGGTTTCACGTTCTTCTACACCTTCGTGCAGATGAATCCGAACCAAATGGCTGATAATATGAAGAAGAACGGCGGCTATGTGCCGGGCATTCGTCCTGGTAAAGCTACTGAGAAGTATCTGACACGGGTTATGACCCGTTTGACCATGACAGGAGCTCTGTTCCTGGCCGTGATCTCCGTACTTCCGGTGTTCTTCGGATCACTTGCAGGTCTTCCTCGTACGGTTCAGATTGGTGGTACGTCCCTCTTGATCGTCGTCGGTGTTGCACTGGATACGATGAAGCAGATCGAAAGCCAACTGATCAAACGTCATTACAAAGGTTTTATCAATAAATAGGCGATAGGTTCCGGCGAGTGGTCTGTATCGCTTCCCGGCGCCTATTGTGTTGTTCTTGCTAGTCAATCAAGGGGAGGGAGTGACGTAAGGTGAACATCTTATTCATGGGTCCTCCTGGGGCAGGAAAAGGAACGCAAGCAGAAAACATCGTGAATGAATTCGGTATTCCTCATATTTCAACGGGCGATGCATTTCGTCTCGCGATCAAACAAGGAACTCCCATCGGGATTAAAGCGAAGGAATTCATGGATCAGGGTCTGCTGGTACCGGATGACGTAACGATTGGTATTGTGGAAGAGCGTCTGCAGCAGTCCGATTGCGAAAAAGGTTTTTTATTGGACGGCTTTCCAAGAACCCTTTCGCAAGCGGAAGCGCTGGATGACATTCTCGCCCGCTTGAATACTGGTCTCGATCACGTCATCAACCTGAAAGTGGATCGAGAGAAGCTTCTGGCCCGCCTAACCGGCCGCCGGATTTGCAAAAACTGCGGTTCGACTTATCATGTGATCTTTAATCCTCCTAAACAGGAAGGCATTTGTGATAAATGCGGCGGCGAATTGTACCAGCGCTCCGATGATAACGAAGAGAGCGTCGGCATTCGTTTAGACGAATATATCAACAAAACAGCACCACTCCTCACGTTTTATGAGAACAAAGGTCTTTTGCGTCAAATCGATGGTGATCAGGAAATCGACGCGGTTTCATCACAAATTGCGTCTATACTGAGAGGTTAAGTATAATGATCATTTGTAAATCCGAAACGGAACTGAGCTTGATGAGAGAAGCAGGAAGGATCGTGGCGGAATGCCACAAACTCCTTGCCGCTCATGTTGAACCGGGCATTACGACCGGGGAACTGGACCTGATGGCCGACAAGTTCATTCGAAGCCAAGGCGCTGTGCCATCTTTTAAAGGCTACAACGGATTTCCTTCCAGCATTTGCGCATCAGTCAACGAAGAATTGGTGCATGGATTTCCAGGCAAACGCAAATTGATCGAGGGCGATATCGTTACGTTTGATATCGGCGCGCAATACCAGGGTTACCATGGTGACTCGGCATGGACCTACGCTGTAGGAGAAATTTCCGAAGAGGCCCAGCGTTTGCTGGACGTTACGGAAGGATCGCTCTATGCTGGACTTGCGCTAGTCAAACCCGATGTCCGCTTGTTTACAATCTCTCATGCCATTCAGCGTCATATCGAGGATGCAGGTTTCTCTGTCGTCCGGGAGTACGTTGGTCATGGCGTGGGTACCGATCTGCATGAGGATCCGCAAATTCCGAACTATGGCATTCCTGACCGCGGACCAAGACTCAAACCGGGCATGGTGCTCGCGATTGAGCCGATGGTCAATGCCGGGAAACGGCATGTCAAGACGCTGGAAGACAACTGGACGGTTGTTACGGTTGACGGCTCACTATGTGCTCACTTCGAGCATACGGTAGCAGTCACGCCGGATGGCATGGAAATTTTGACGAAGCTGCCGGAATAGGGTGATGACATTGAATCATGAAATCACGCTTCAACCCGGTCAGATTGTTAAGATACTGAAGGGCAGAGATGCCGGACAGTATGCCGTTATCGTTTCGATTGAGGACAGCAGGTTCGTGTGGATCGCGGATGGGGACAAACGCAAGTTTGACGGGGCCAAGAAGAAGAATGTTCTTCATCTTGAACCTCAATCCTACATTAGCAGTGAAGTGGTAAACAGTTTGCAAGAAAGCGGTCGGGTTACAAACGGTAAACTGCGTTTCGCACTTGGCCAATTTGTATCCGATAAATCCAAGGCAGATCAGAAAGGAGACTAACTGTGGCTAAAGAAGATGTCATTGAAGTCGAAGGAACGGTCATCGAGCCGTTGCCGAATGCTACCTTTAAAGTCGAGCTGGAGAATGGTCACCAGATTCTCGCTCATGTTTCCGGAAAGCTGCGGATGCACTTTATCCGTATCCTTACAGGAGACAAAGTGGTTGTTCAACTCTCGCCGTACGATTTAACCAAAGGTCGTATCACGTACCGTAAATAGATTCAAGGTTCCCCCGGGGAATCAAGGAAAGCTGCGAAGCGGTTTTACTGACGTAAAACTCAGCAGCGGTAACAAACTACTTTAGTTTCGAAGCTGGTTTTACAACGTAAAACTTGGAGGAGGTAATTAGCATGAAGGTAAGACCTTCTGTAAAGCCTATTTGCGAAAAATGCAAAGTCATTCGCCGCAAAGGGAACGTAATGGTTATCTGTGAAAATCCGAAACACAAACAAAAACAAGGTTAAAGAAGGGGGTGTAGCGTAAAATGGCTCGTATAGCTGGTGTGGATTTGCCACGTGACAAACGCGTTGAGATCGCCTTGACTTACATTTTCGGAATCGGTAAAACGACTTCCCAGAAAGTATTGAAAGAAACTGGAATCAATGCAGACACTCGTGTCCGTGATTTGACAGAAGATGAAGTCAGCAAATTGCGCGAAACGATCGATGGTATGGTTAAGGTAGAAGGTGACCTGCGTCGTGAAATTTCCTTAAATATTAAACGTCTCACGGAGATCGGCTGCTACCGCGGTATTCGTCACCGTCGTGGATTGCCTGTTCGTGGTCAACGTACTAAAACGAATGCTCGTACACGTAAAGGTCCTCGTCGTACCGTAGCGAACAAGAAGAAATAAGAAAGGGGGATAATAGACAATGGCTAAACCAAAAAAAGTCGTACGTACTAAACGTCGTGACCGCAAAAATATTGAAAGTGGCGTGGCTCATATCCGCTCCACGTTCAACAATACAATCGTAACGATTACGGATCCTCACGGAAACGCGATTTCTTGGGCAAGCTCCGGCGGCCTTGGATTTAAAGGTTCCCGTAAGTCGACCCCGTTCGCTGCGCAAATGGCTGCTGAAACAGCTGCCAAAGCGGCTATGGAACACGGTATGAAAGCGGTGGAAGTCATGGTTAAAGGTCCTGGTGCTGGTCGTGAAGCAGCAATTCGTTCCCTGCAAGCAGCAGGTCTCGAAGTGAACCTGATCAAAGACGTAACACCAATTCCACATAACGGATGCCGCCCACCAAAACGTCGTCGCGTATAATGAAGTCATCCTGTTAATGTGGTATAAATCCGTTGCAATCTGCTAATAATGGTTGTTTAGGCATACTACTACATGGATTACTGGATAAGATGACAGTTTCATATAGGAGCGACGTTTGAAGGAGGGGTACTTGCGTGATTGAAATCGAAAAGCCGAAAATTGAGACCGTTGATGTCAATGAAGAAGGAACCTATGGGAAATTCGTTGTTGAGCCTCTAGAGAGAGGATATGGCACGACGCTGGGGAACTCGCTTCGCCGCATCTTGTTATCCTCACTCCCGGGTGCAGCCGTCACATCGATTCAAATCGATGGCGTGCTTCATGAATTCTCCACGATTCCGGGTGTCATGGAAGACGTGACCGAGGTCATCCTGAACCTGAAAGCTTTGTCTCTGAAAATTCATTCCGATGAAGAGAAAGTGTTCGAGATTGATGCGGAGGGTGAAGGGGTTGTTACTGCTGGTGACATCCGTGCGGATAGTGATGTGGAGATTCTGAATCCGGATCTTCATATTGCGACGCTGGGCCCTGGAGCAAGACTTCATATGCGTATTTTTGCCAGTCGCGGTCGTGGCTATGTCCAGGCGGATCGGAACAAACGCGATGACCAGCCTATCGGCGTCATTCCCGTCGATTCGATCTACACTCCGATTAGCCGTGTTAACTACGGCGTGGAAAATACGCGTGTTGGCCAAGTAACCAACTACGACAAACTGACGCTTGAAATTTGGACGGATGGCAGCATCCGCCCAGAAGAAGCCGTTAGTCTCGGCGCGAAAATCTTGACTGAGCATCTGTTCCTCTTCGTGGGTCTGACCGACGAAGCGAAGGATGCGGAGATCATGGTCGAGAAAGAAGAAGACAAGAAAGAAAAAGTGCTTGAAATGACGATCGAAGAGCTGGATCTTTCCGTTCGTTCCTACAACTGCTTGAAACGTGCCGGCATTAATACGGTACAAGAGCTGACTACGAAAACCGAAGAGGATATGATGAAAGTCCGGAACCTCGGACGCAAATCCTTGGAGGAAGTTCAAGAGAAGCTCGAAGAGTTGGGCCTGGGACTTCGTACGGAAGAATAACAGATTCGGCTTAGCTTAGCAAAGGAGGGAAAAACACATGGCATACCAAAAGTTGGGCCGCGATTCCAGTGCGCGTAAAGCGTTGTTCCGTGACCTGGTAACCGACCTTTTCTTATATGAGCGTATTCAAACGACTGAAGCCAAAGCGAAAGAAGTTCGTTCGATCGCTGAGAGACTGATCACAAAAGCAAAAAAAGGTGATCTGCACGCTCGTCGTCAAGTAGCTGCATTCGTGCGTCGTGAAACGGTTGACGGTGAACAAGATGCAATCCAAAAATTGTTCTCCGAAATCGCTCCTCGCTACGTAGAGCGTCCAGGCGGATACACGCGTATCCTGAAACTGGGTCCTCGTCGTGGTGACGCAGCTCCAATGGTTTATTTGGAACTGGTAGATCGCGCGTAATTTCGTTTTGTTCCATTGAAGTGACTGAAGTTATGTATGCCCGGCTCTTCAGATGTTTATTCTAGGGGCCATGAACGGGAAGTGGTGCGAGATATAGTCGATCATTTGGTTCGACTCGTCTCGACTACTCCATGGGCTACGATAACGGGGACCTTCTAGTCATGTGGCTGACTCGAAGGGTTCGGCTTAACATGATGAAAAGGAGCTCCTATGGGGCTCTTTTTTTGATAGATATGGAACTCATGAGTTATCAGCGATGCTGATGAGATTCTAAATCGCAAGTTTCGTTTCGGAATCATTCGATGAAAGCACGCAGGAGGCAAGTAATGCGTAATCTTCTGATGAAGGTCAGTTACGACGGTACCGATTATAACGGCTTTCAGACCCAGCCCGGTGGCCACACGATTCAGGACTATTTGGAGGAAGCCATTCGCCGCTTGTCCGGAGAGCAGCTCAAGATTACGGCTTCCGGCCGGACAGATGCCGGGGTGCATGCCCGCGCCCAGGTATTTAATTTTTACACGGCTTCCCCCATTCCCGTGGAGCGTTGGTGCATGGCATTAAACACTTGGCTGCCGGAAGATATCGTGGTTTCGGATGCAATGGAGGTACCGATGGAATTCCATTCCCGCCATGCAGCGAAACGCAAAACCTATCGTTTTACCATCAATGCGAATCAATATCCGGATCTATTCAACCGGCGGTACCAGATCCATCATCATGGAAAACTGGATATCGCAGCGATGGAGCAGGGACTTTCTCATCTGATCGGAACGCATGACTTTACAACGTTTGCGTCACGAAAGTCGACGAAGCCGTCCCATGTCCGTACGATTTTTGATGCTTGGATCGAGAAGGATACATCCATGTGCCGCCCAGGCACCAGAGACCAAGGAATCATTCATACGTTCATATCCGGGAACGGGTTTCTGCAGCACATGGTCCGGATCATTATGGGAACGTTGATTGAGGTAGGGGAAGGCAAGCGCCATCCGGATGATATGAAGGTCATATTGGAAGCCCAAAATCGGGCGGCAGCCGGTCCCACAGCGATGGGCAAGGGCTTGATGTTATGGGAAGTGGATTACGATATCGCCGGCCAAGAGAAGCTGCAATGACTTACGCGATACGTGCCACGCAGACGGCTATTCCCCAAAGAACCGGAAAGCGTTCGGGATGCGTTTGGCGGCTTGTTTGAATCAAACCGCAGGGTGTAAGGTAGAAAAGCAAAAAACACTTGCGGAAGTGGGCGTAATCCTGTATTATATAAGTTGTGTTTTCTTAACGGCTCTCCCACAGCCCCGGTTAAGAGAATGCCAATCGCAAGACAGCAACACCATGAAAATGCTTTACACATGAACGAAGATAAATGATGAAAATTAATGATGATTTTCGGACGAATACAAGGAGGAACTATACATGCGTACCACCTATATGGCGAAGCCAAATGAAGTTGAGCGCAAATGGTACATCGTTGATGCCGAAGGCAAAACGCTTGGCCGTTTGGCAAGTGAAGTTGCGGCTCTGATCCGCGGCAAACATAAGCCTCAATTCACTCCACATGTTGACACAGGGGATTTCGTGGTTGTTATCAACGCCGAGAAAATCCACCTCACTGGCAAAAAGATGGAGAACAAGAAATACTATCGTCACTCCCTGCATCCAGGTGGATTGAAAGTAACTTCAGCTCAAGACCTGATTGCTAAATTCCCAGAGCGTGTAATCGAAAGCGCGGTTCACGGCATGCTTCCTAAAACTCGCATGGGCGAGAAGATGAAGCTGAGACTGAAAGCATACGCAGGCACGGCACATCCACATGAAGCACAAAAACCAGAAGTTTACGAACTTCGCGGTTAATTAAAAAGGAGGACAGTTTCATGGCACAAGTACAATACTATGGGACAGGTCGTCGTAAGCACTCGGTAGCACGTGTACGCCTCGTACCGGGTGAAGGACGCATTGTCATCAATAAACGTGATATCAATGAATATTTCGGTTTGGAAACACTCAAACTGATCGTTAAACAACCTTTGAATCTGACAGAAACACTGGGCAAATATGACGTGCTTGTCATCGCTCACGGTGGCGGCATCTCCGGTCAAGCTGGAGCAATCCGTCACGGTATCTCCCGTGCTCTTCTGAAAGCAGATCCTGAATTCCGTCCTTCTCTGAAAAGAGCTGGATTCCTGACTCGCGACCCTCGTATGAAAGAACGTAAGAAATACGGTCTTAAAGCAGCTCGTCGCGCGCCTCAGTTCTCCAAACGTTAATATTCGATTTACCAAGCCCTTGGCCATTACGGTCAAGGGCTTTTTTGTGGTGTCTGAAAGCATAATTCTCGAAGCATAGGTCTCCCGGTTATGGCAACACACCGTCCTCTGCACGAAGTCTGTCTACTGTGTTGGAAGTGGACAAGACAATTGTAGTCAGGTTGTCCACAAAGATATGCACATCATGGTGAGCACATTAGGGATACGTTCGCGTGTTTTGGGGCATGTTGTTCACATCATGTGCACAGGTTGAGGATAGAAAGAGTGAAGCTGGCTTCCGAGCATGATCATCTGACATCGTTAACCACTTGACTTCATATGTAAATAGAGATATATTATTAATTGCAAATTAATTAAGCGCTTAAATAATTAATATTTAATCATTAATTAGATAAGTAATTTCTTGGAGCAGTAAGGGGTGATATGGTTGGATCGCAATGAAGAGATTTTTAAGGTGTCGTCGATGTTCCGGGCGCTGCTGAAGAACATTTCTCAAGAATGGAACAAGTCGAGCGCCGGGAAATACAATTTAAGTTTCCCTCAATTTCAGGTGCTGTATGTATTAAAGATGAGAGGACCTCTAAAGGTCTCGGAGCTTGCTGAAGTTTTGTCTTTGACGCCGCCGGCTATAACCGGACTGACGGATAAATTGGTTGCAGAAGGATATCTGCAGAAAGAACGTGCCGAGGATGACCGCAGAGTTGTCAACATCACGCTATTGGAACCGGGGCTTGAGATCATTAAGAAAGTGAAGAAGGACCAAAAAGAAATGATCCAGGGATTTTTCGACTTCCTCTCAGAGGAAGACATTCAGCATTTAAGAAGAATCTTCTCCTTGATGCTGTCAAACATAGATAAAAACAATCACAACGGGTAGAGGTGGAGCATGGAGCATTTAACGCTTAAACGTAAAGTTTCGATTATGATCGCGATCATGGCTGCGATGTTCTTCGCAGCCATTAACCAGACGATAACAAGCACCGCGATGCCGCGGATTATCGCCATTCTCGATGGCATGGATTATTATACATGGACCATCAACATTTATTTGTTAACATCAACGATCGCTACCATACTGGTTGGCAAGCTGTCCGACATGTTCGGACGTAAGCCGTTTATATTGATAGGTATATTGTTTTTCATGTTAGGAGCTTTCCTGACGGGTACTTCGACAGACGTGTATCAGTTTATCATTTATCGCGGTATTCAAGGTATCGGTGCCGGCATTATCCAGTCAACGGCATTTATGTCGGTCGGGGACTTATTCCCGCCGCGGGAACGTGGTAAATGGATGGGCCTGATGACGGCGGTATTCGGTTTTTCCAGTGTCCTGGGTCCTACGCTTGGCGGTTACCTGGTCGATAACATTGAATGGCGCTGGTTATTCTGGATCTTCCTGCCGCTGGGCGTCGTTGCCTTTATCATGATCATGACATTGTTCCCTAAGGTCGAACGCAAACCGGGTCAATCCATCGATTATTTGGGCTCCTTATTCCTGACAACGGCCATCGTTCCGTTGCTGCTTGCCTTTTCTTGGGCAGGTACGGAATATCCTTGGGGATCGCCGGAGATTATCGGTCTCATAGCGGCTTCGGTCGTATCGGCCATCATCTTTATATTTGTTGAGACAAAGGCCAAGGAACCGGTTTTGCCGCTGAGTTTGTTTAAGAACAGCGTCGTTACGGTTTCCAATCTGATTGGATTCATTATGAACTTCGGTTTGATGGGCGCGATGATTTACATCTCGTTCTACGTGCAGGGCGTACTCGGCATTTCGCCTACCTATGCCGGGTATGTAACGATTCCGATGTCGGTCTTCATGATGGGAATGAGCGCCGTCGTGGGCCAGCTGATCGCGAAGAGCGGCAAGTACAAACGTTACGCGCTGCTTGGCGTACCGATCATGATTGTGGGCATGGGTATTATGGTATTCATGGATAACCTGTGGCTGACCGTGGTCAGTACCATCATTTTCGGTGTCGGTCTTGGTTTGGGCATGCCGGTATTCTCGCTGGCCACGCAAAATGCGGTATCGCACAAAGAGCTTGGCGTAGCGACGGCTTCTTCCCAATTGTTCCGTAATCTTGGCGGTACGATCGGTATCGCGGTCATGGGTACGGTTATGTCGAATAACCTGACGAAGAATTTGAAGGATGCACTTCAGTCGGAGAGCGCGCCTGACTTCAGCTCCTTGGATCCGCAGATGGCCCAGCAGATGCTATCGTTCGCGAATCCGCAGACGCTGATGAATAAGCCGTTGATCGAACAGACGCAAGCAAGCCTTCCTGCAGATGTGCAGCCATTATTCCTGCAGATGATAGACAGCATTCGCGATGCGCTCGGAAATACGCTATCCATGGTATTCCTTACCGGGATGCTGGTGCTTGTGGTCGCATTGCTGCTCGTATTCTTCTTGAAGGAAATTCCGCTGCGGACAACGAATCAGGCATCGGCTCCCAAGTCCGAGGATTCGGAAGGAAAAAGTGCCGGTGCAGGCATGAGAGCCAAAGAGGTATCCGTAGCATCGGAGTAAGGTCCAAGACTTGTCATAATGTTTGGAAAATAGAATAGAGAGAAGCCCCTTCCTGCTTGCGCAGGAAGGGTTTTTTCGTTTTTTATGGTAACGATTTGATGGTTGACATTTATTAGGAATGTTTTATACTGTATTTAATTCATATTATTTCAGTAGGATTATCGGGATTAACGAAAAATGGGGGAGGCATCCAATCATGAATTTGCTGGAGAAAGAAGATCTGATCAGAGTGCAGGCTGAAGAGCTTGAGCACGCATCGGCTGAGGAAGTCATCGAATATGCTATCAAGACGTTTCCTAACATAACGTTTGCTTGCAGCTTTGGAGCAGAAGATGTGGTATTGGTCGATATGATTCAGAAGATCAGTCCGTCGACGGATATTTTTTATCTGGATACCGACTTTCATTTCAAGGAGACATATGAAACGCGGGATCGTATGGCAGAACGTTATGGGCTGGAATTTGTGCGCGTATCTCCGCTCATCACGCCGGAAGAGCAAGCGGCTCAGCATGGCGAAGCATTATGGAGCGTCAGCCCGAACGAATGCTGCAACATCCGCAAGGTAGAGCCGTTGACCCGGATTCTGTCTCAATACGAGGCTTGGATCACAGGCATACGAAGAGATCAAGCCCCTACCCGGGCGAACTCGAAGAAGATTGAATATGATACCAAGTTCGGTTTGGTGAAGTTCAATCCGATCGCGGGCTGGACGAGTGAGGATGTGTGGAATTACATCCGCATGAACGAGATCATCTACAACCCGCTGCATGATCAGAATTATCCGAGCATTGGCTGCGAATACTGCACGCGGCAGGTCATGCCGGGAGAAGATCCACGTGCAGGACGCTGGTCCGGGCATGAGAAGACGGAGTGCGGGCTTCATAAATAAACAGATAAGAACCACTTGCCTTATCACAGTTGCAGCATAAGAAGGAGGAATTATTCATGACAGCCATACTCCCTCATGGCGGTACGCTGGTACAGCGGGTAGCCCAAGGAGAAGAACGTGAAGCTTTGTTGAAGCAGGTTGACACCTTTCATAAGATCCCTGTAAACGCCTGGAGCATTTCGGACTTGGATCTAATCGGGGTCGGAGCATTTTCGCCATTGCAGGGATTTCTGAACGAGCAGGACTACAAATCTGTCGTTTCCAATATGCGTTTATCTGACGGAACGGTGTGGAGCATACCGGTCACGCTGGCCGTAGATGAAGACACGGCGGCGAAGCTCGTAGTCGGCGAGAAGGCGGCGCTTGTAGGAGAAGAAGACGGCGTCGTTTATGGCGTCATCGATGTCGAGAGCGTCTACCAGGTCGATCAGCAAGTCGAGGCTGTACAAGTATTCAAGACCGATGATCCGGAGCATCCAGGCGTGAAAAAGCTTTTGGAACGACCTGCGACGTATGTTGGAGGTCCGATTCAAGTATTGAATCGTCCACAGCCGGAACGTTTTGGCGAGTTTTATTTTGATCCGGCAGAAACACGCGCACATTTTAAAGCCAAGGGCTGGAATACGGTTGTCGGCTTTCAGACCCGAAATCCGGTCCACCGTGCACATGAGTACATTCAGAAAAGCGCAATGGAAATCGTAGATGCGCTATTCCTCAATCCGCTCGTGGGAGAGACCAAATCGGATGACGTTCCTGCCAACGTGCGGATGAAGAGCTACCTCACCTTGCTGGAGAACTATTACCCCGCGGATCGTACCTTCCTGGGCGTATTTCCGGCTGCCATGCGTTATGCAGGCCCAAGGGAAGCCATATTCCATGCCATGGTTCGTAAAAATTATGGATGCACTCATTTTATCGTGGGCCGGGATCACGCCGGAGTCGGCGATTACTACGGCACTTACGAGGCACAGGAAATTTTCAAGAATTTCACTGCGGAAGAGTTAGGCATTACCCCGCTGTTCTTCGAGCACAGCTTCTTCTGCACAACGTGCGGAAACATGGCCTCGAGCAAAACATGCCCGCATCCTAAGGAGGACCATCTGACCTTGTCGGGAACGAAGGTTCGCGGCTTGCTTCGCGAGGGGCAGTGCCCGCCGCCGGAATTTACGCGCCCGGAAGTTGCGCAAGTACTGATCGAAGGCATGAAAGAGCAGATCACGGTATAACGAAGGCATAAATAACCACCTTGTCCCATATGATGGAGTAGAACAACTCATGGGACGAGGTGGTTTTGTTATGTCCAGGCGGAGAACGGACAAGGTTACGGTATGGATATCGTTGAAGAGAATCAAACAAACCCTGATTGGTGCCGTACTACTGGCACTGCTCATTATCGTAGTGACGTACGAAATCCCCTCTGCCAAAACGTCCAATACCTGGAGCCTGCCGCTTGCCGGCAAAGTCATTGCCCTTGATGCAGGCCATGGCGGGCCAGACGGGGGAGCAGTTAGCCGCCAAGGCGTCATAGAGAAGGATGTAAACCTGGCCATCACCTTGTATCTACGTGATTACTTGCAGCAGGCAGGCGCGCTTGTCATTATGACAAGAGAAGGAGACTACGACCTGGCGGCGGAAAGCACCAAGGGATATTCCAAGCGGAAAACGGAAGACCTCAAACAACGCGTGCGGATGATCGAGGACAGCAAGGCCGACCTGTTTATCAGCATGCATCTGAACAGTATTCCGTCCAATCGGTGGAGAGGCGCGCAGACCTTTTTCCCGCCGAATAACGAGGACAGCAAGAAACTTGCCGAATTGATCCAGGCTGAAATTAGGCATAACCTGGAGAATACGCAGCGTCTGGCCAAAACGGACGACAAGATATATTTGCTCCAAGCCCTGCGCATGCCATCCGCCCTGGTCGAGGTCGGTTTCTTGTCCCACCCGCAGGAATCCGAATTGCTTCGGGACGAGAAATACCAGAGGAAGGTCGCAGCTTCCGTGTATAACGGCATTTTGCGGTATACCTCCGGAGAGTCCATCAGCGAGTCGTCACAAGCTGCAGAGTAATGGTATAATAGACACGAATAACGAAACATTGTCTATTCCATTACATAGAGCAGAGGTGCTTATATGCTGACTAGAGAAACGGTGCAGGAGATACTCCAGCCTTTACGTGATCCCGAAACCGGGAAGAGCCTGATGGAGCTCCAGCGTATTCGAGATATTGTAGTCAAGGAACGCACGGTTCGACTATCCGTGACGTACAGCAGCGAAGATGTACGCGCTTCCCTGGAAGCGCAGATCAGAGAAATTCTGGAGGCGATGGGGGCAGAGGATATTCATATCCGCATGCGTCCCCTGGACAATGCCTCAAACCAAGCGAACCGCGAGGAAGCCAACGATCGCGACAAGCTGACAAAAGGGCATGCTGCCGGCATGGAGCAGAATACGCTTCTAAGCGAACAATCCGGCGTTCATTTCATTGCGATCGCAAGCGGCAAAGGCGGCGTCGGCAAATCCACCGTTACGGTGAATTTAGCCGCAGCTTTGGCCCGACAAGGGAAGAGGGTCGGTCTGATCGACGCGGATATTTACGGATTCAGCGTGCCGGACATGATGGGTATTGAGGAAGGGCCCTCCGTAACCGAAGACGGCGTCATTCACCCGGTTGAGCGCTTTGGCGTCAAGGTCATGTCGATGGGCTTCTTCATCCGTGAGAACAGTCCGGTGATTTGGCGCGGACCGATGCTTGGCAAAATGCTGCGTCAATTTTTCACCGATGTCGCTTGGGGGGATTTGGACTACATGCTGCTTGATCTGCCGCCAGGAACCGGTGACGTGGCGCTGGACGTGCATCAGATGATTCCGCAGAGCAAAGAGATCATCGTAACCACCCCGCATGCTACGGCGGCGTTTGTTGCCGCCAGAGCGGGTGCGATGGCCTTGCAGACCGATCATGAAATTCTAGGCGTCGTCGAGAACATGTCCTATTATGTCTGCTCCCATGGCGGAGAGAAGGATTATGTGTTCGGTCGTGGAGGCGGAGGCAAGCTTGCCGAGACGCTTCATACGGAGCTTCTCGCGCAGCTTCCGTTGGGGGCCCCGGATAATCACCCTTCGGAGCCGGATTTCTCGCCATCGGTTTATAAACCGGGGACCGAGAGCGCAGCGATTTACGAAGAGATCGCCTCACGAATCGCGGCTAAGCTTGAAGGATCCGTTTAAGACCAACTCATAATATGACGGAACAAGCTCCCTCTGCAGGGAGCTTGTTCTATTTTTCGGAATGGATGCTTTAACCGCCGCCGCCATCACCGCCGCCTTCTTCGCCGCCGCCGCTTTCACTGCTACCTTCACCGCCGCCACCGCCTTGCTCTTCTTGGCCTTGTCCCTCGCCTTGTTTTTTCTTTTCCACTTTAGGCTGAAGTTCATCTTTCACGACCGTTTTGAGCAGTTCCAGAACCTCCATGCGGAACAGCGGATTTTGCATAGCTTCCTGCATCACGGTCATGGACTGTTTGCGATAGTCCGGCGTATTGGTCAATTCAAGAAACGATTTCATCACATCCGGTGATTTTAACATATCCTGAATAGCCTTTTGATACGTAGGGTCCTTGATCAGCTGCATATGCAGCTGCTTGCTCTCGGAATTAATGGCCTTGGCAAAATCGCCGGCGAATTGCGGATCGGTCATGATCTTCTCAATTTCCTTCTTATATTCATCCGACACCAGCGTATCCTTAACAGCCATCCGAATTTGATCGCCAGATTGGGCGGACATCATCCGCATTCCCATTGAGCCTCCGCTGCCTGAGGAACCGCCGGCTCCGCCCCCCATCGCTTCTTCCACCGCTTTTTTGCCTTCGTCGGTTTTCAGAATGTCGACCACCATAGACTTGATTTCTTTATAGCCAAGCTGCGGGGACGAGCTTTGTTCTACGCCACAAGCGGTAAGCACCATGGCAGCAACGAAGACGATAATACATAAACGAAATAACGGCCACTTCATTACCGTTGTCCTCCTTTTTTCGCAAGAAAAATCCTTCTGCGTGCGGTCTGTCTTTTCGTGAAAGTAAGTTGAATGTCATTTTTCTTACGGGTCTTCGCATAGTATGCGATGGATTTGCAGAAATATGTCGGATTCAGAATGGTTTTTTATTGTGAACGTTGGTAAAATAATGATCTGTGGGGGTGGAAGTTAGTTGAGCTTACGTAAGTGGTCCAAATTGTTTTTGAAAACGCTGCTCGTCGGGGCAGTGGCGGCATTGATCGTAGGTCTGGTCCTGCAGTTGTTTAATGGCGCTATCGAGTTCACGGGAATGGCCGATTTATTGATATACCCGCTGATTTTGTTAGGCTCTGGGGCGCTGGTGAGCGTATACTCCCAGATGGGCTTTTTTGCATACCTGACGTTAAATTATATGGGGATTGGCATATTCCGAAGAAAGACTTGGCAATACATTCAGATCGTGTTGGCTGTACTGGCATTGCTGGAGCTGATGTTCTTCCGTACGTTTGTCGGCGGATCCACCAGCCTGCAGCAGGATTTGATTCTGGGTATCTCCATACTGGTCATTGCCATTGTCGTTGCTTACCTCAAAGTAAAGAGCACAAATGCCAACGCATGGATCCCGACGCTGTTCTTCATGATGGCCATTTCCATCGTAGAGATTATCGGCGTGCTGCAAATCGGAGTGAGCAACGCCACGATTTTTATGGTTGTACCGTTGCTGATCTGTAATGCATACCAGATTCTGACGCTTCATAAAGTTACACAAGACGAAAAAAAGAGCTAACGCCTTAGCTCTTTTTTTGTTAAGCATTATTTAATGTTAAGGGTCTTCATGAGTCATAGCCCGCCTGCGTCTTCGATGCTCTTCTGCAATGAAGCGTGATCGCGGACCTCGGTGCCTTGGGTGCTGCCCTGTTGAAGCAGATCGGTGACCGTGACGAACTCGTAGCCTTGATTGCGAAGTTCCTTGATGATGAGAGGCAGCGCTTCATGGGTTTGCTTCACCGAATCGCTGGCGTGCATCAGCACGATATCTCCCGGATGGGCTTTGGAGACGACACGATCGACGATTTTCTCG
>NZ_CP062260.1:6407500-6620000 GCF_014863545.1 Paenibacillus sp. JNUCC32
CCAGCGCCGATGGTACTTGGACCGAAGGGTCCCGGGAGAGTAGGACGTCGCCAAGCGGTACATATTCCCTGATAGCTCAGTTGGTAGAGCACTCGACTGTTAATCGAGTTGTCACAGGTTCGAGTCCTGTTCGGGGAGCCACTTGCTTCCATAGCTCAGTAGGTAGAGTGCATCCATGGTAAGGATGAGGTCACCGGTTCGATCCCGGTTGGAAGCTCCAGATTCGTTTTTGGTTTGGACATGCATCATGAAAATATGGCCCGTTGGTCAAGGGGTTAAGACACCTCCCTTTCACGGAGGTAACAGGGGTTCGAATCCCCTACGGGTCACCACTATTTTATTGCATCAAGGGGATGAGAATCCCGTCGGTTCGTCGGAGGATGACTTCGTAAGCATAGACTTCGCAGTCTCGAACGAAGTGAGAGTATCCCCTACGGGTCACCACTATTTATTTCCTTTATATACGGAGGCTTAGCTCAGCTGGGAGAGCATCTGCCTTACAAGCAGAGGGTCGGGGGTTCGATCCCCTCAGCCTCCACCATTTCATGCATGATTCTAACGAGAATCGGCAAGATAGAAGTAACTCAACGATTTTGGGGATTAGCCAAGCGGTAAGGCAACGGACTTTGACTCCGTCATGCATAGGTTCGAATCCTATATCCCCAGCCACTTTACTCCAAATAGTAAAGTTACGCTTTGAAGGTGATTCCGAGTATTTTCGGTGGCCTGAAATGCGAGCCATTAGCTCAGTTGGTAGAGCACCTGACTTTTAATCAGGGTGTCGAAGGTTCGAGTCCTTCATGGCTCACCATTGTTTCATCTTGTGCGCGTGTGGCGGAATTGGCAGACGCACTAGACTTAGGATCTAGCGTCTTTGACGTGGGGGTTCAAGTCCCTCCACGCGCACCATTAATGCGGACGTGGCTCAGCGGTAGAGCATCGCCTTGCCAAGGCGAGGGTCGCGGGTTCGATTCCCGTCGTCCGCTCCATTTGCGCCCTTAGCTCAGCTGGATAGAGCGTTTGACTACGAATCAAAAGGTCGGGAGTTCGAATCTCTCAGGGCGTGCCATTTTTCAAAAAAAATTAATATCGGGATGTAGCTCAGCTTGGTAGAGCACCTGGTTTGGGACCAGGGGGTCGCATGTTCAAATCGTGTCATCCCGATTTGCTTAACAATTGAGACCCGGCAAAAGTAACCGGAATATGCTTTGAAGCATAACGTCACTTTTGTGGGTTGATATGCGGGTGTAGTTCAATGGTAGAACTCCAGCCTTCCAAGCTGGTAGCGTGGGTTCGATTCCCATCACCCGCTCCATACATAAGCAGGACATCACCGTGTGTGATGTTTTTTTTACATATTCATACGACTATCCTGCGAAGTGTTAATGCAATAAAGAATGCTGTCGTATCAACGGTTTATAGGACTAATGTCCGTGGGCTATGGGTATAACATGACCATGAGTTTTGTCGATTTGGCTAATTTTTTCGCCTGAAAAATGCAGATTTTCATTCGCTTTTATTGTATGATGTTAGGAAGGCGTTACGTCCTATAGATAAACTGCTGAAACGGGTTGAGATGGGAGGAGTAGCATGACTGAACTTACAGTAACCGCAAAAAGCAATTCCAACAATCTGCTGCGGCGAGATGTACGGTTCCTTGGCAATATTCTTGGAGAAGTTCTTGTCCATCAAGGAGGCAATGAGCTTTTAGATATAGTTGAGAAAATTCGCGAAACGAGTAAATCGTTGCGATCCGTATTCTTGCCAGAATTGTTTGCAGATTTCAAAAGGATCATCAGCACGCTGGAACCCGACATTCGCCATCAGGTGATTCGCGCGTTTGCCATTTACTTTCAATTGGTTAACATCGCCGAACAGAATCATCGCATACGGCGTAAACGCGATTACGAGCGTTCCGCCGGGGAAAGTGTTCAACCAGGTTCCATCGAAAGTGCAGTCCAGGATTTGAAAGAGCGCAATATTACGTTTGAAGAAGTTCAAGAAATTCTCGAAAGTCTATCCCTTGAGCTGGTGATGACCGCTCATCCAACAGAAGCGATGCGTCGGGCTATTCTGGATATCCATAAACGGATAGCGGACGATGTGATGCAGCTGGACAATCCGACACTGACATTCCGCGAACGGGAGCAGCTTCGGGAGAAACTACTGAATGAAGTGATTACGCTATGGCAAACCGATGAGCTTCGTGACCGTAAACCTACTGTTCTGGATGAAGTCAGAAACGGTATGTATTATTTTCACGAAACCCTGTTTCACATTCTGCCAGAGGTTTATCAAGAACTGGAGCGCTGCCTAACTAAATATTATCCGGGTCACCATTGGCACGTTCCAACCTATTTGCGTTTCGGTTCGTGGATCGGTGGCGATCGGGACGGAAATCCTTCAGTGACAGCGGACGTAACGTGGAGAACGCTTGAAATGCAGCGGAAGCTGGCGATTCGTGAATACCAACGGATTTTGCGTGAATTCATGAAATACCTGAGCTTCAGCTCGTCAATCGTTAACGTTTCGGATGAATTGCTTCAATCCATTGAAAAAGACCGCGAGCATGTAACACTGAAGAAGATGGAAATTTGGCACAATGAGAAAGAGCCTTATCGTGTAAAACTGGTATATATGCTGGCTAAAATGAGTCACATTCTGGATGAGAACATGACGGGCGGCGAGCGTTATCAGACCCCTGAGGAATTCATCGAGGATTTGAAAATCATTGATCGAAGCCTGCGTTTCCATTTTGCTGACTATGTTGCAGACACCTATATTCAAAAGCTGATTCGCCAGGCGGAGTTGTTTGGTTTCCATACCGCAACGCTGGATATCAGACAGCATAGCCAAGAGCATGAGAATGCCATGGCCGAAATTCTGCGGAAAATGAACGTGACGCAGGACTACGCCCAATTGAGCGAAGACGAGAAGATCGAACTGCTCAATAACTTGCTTAACGATCCGCGTCCGTTGACTACGCCTTATCAGGAGTATAGCGACAGCACCGAGGAATGCCTCGAAGTATACCGTACCGTTTTCCGTGCGCAGCAGGAATTCGGCGTGAAATGCATCTCCAGTTATTTGATCAGTATGGCCGAGGGCGCAAGCGACATTCTGGAAGTGATGGTATTTGCCAAAGAAGTCGGGCTGTTCCGGAAGGATAACGACGGTTCCGTAATCGCTACGCTGCAGGCTGCGCCATTATTCGAGACGATTGACGATCTTCATGCCGCCCCGGATATCATGCGCAAGCTCTTTAGCCTGCCGATCTACCGTGAAGCGGTGAGCGCCATGAACGAACTGCAGGAGATCATGCTGGGCTACTCTGACAGCAACAAGGACGGCGGAGCCATTACGGCGAACTGGGAGCTCCAGGTAGCACTCAAAGAGATTACGGCCGTAGCCAATGAATTCGGCATCAAGGTAAAATACTTCCATGGACGCGGCGGATCGCTCGGACGCGGCGGTATGCCTCTGAACCGCAGCATTTTGGCTCAGCCGGCATCGACCATTGCAGGCGGCATCAAAATTACGGAGCAGGGCGAGGTTATTTCGTCCCGTTACTCCTTGAAGGGCATTGCCTACCGTAGCTTGGATCAGGCGACCTCAGCATTAATTACGGCTTCCCTGAATGCCCGTTATCCTGAAAAAGAATCGACCGAAAAAGAGTGGGAAGTGATTTCCTCCAGCATTTCGGCCGTTTCTCAGAAAAAATATCAGGATCTGATATTCCGCGATCCGGATTTCCTTACTTTCTTCAAGGAATCCACGCCGCTTCCTGAGGTGGGCGAGCTGAATATTGGTTCCCGGCCTTCCAAGCGCAAGAACAGCGACCGTTTCGAGGACCTGAGAGCCATTCCTTGGGTGTTTGCATGGACGCAGAGCCGTTACCTGCTTCCGGCATGGTACGCGGCTGGTACGGGCTTACAGAGCTTCTACCAAGGCAAGGAAGAGAACATGAAGGTGCTTCAACAGATGTACACGAGCTATCCGTTCTTTACGTCCCTGATCGATACCCTTCAGATGGCACTTGCCAAGGCAGATCTGATCATCGCCAAGGAGTATTCCTTGATGACGAAGGATGATCAAGCACGCGAGCGCATCTTCGGTCTGATTCAGGAAGAATTCAAATTGACGAAAGAGCTGGTTCTCAAGATTACAGGACAACAGGATATTCTGGATAACCAGCCGGTTCTGCAGGAATCGATAAGACTTCGCAACCCTTACGTGGATCCGCTCAGCTATCTGCAGGTTCAACTGCTTAACGAGCTGCGTGAACTAAGGGAGCAGGAGCAGGATGATCCGGATCTGCTTCGGGAAGTACTGCTGACCATCAACGGCATTGCCGCCGGGCTTCGCAATACAGGCTGATCCCTGCAGAAGCTAAAGCTGTTTGAAAGGGATAGTATAAGGCGAGGTTCCCTAGAGGGACCTCGTTTTTTTCATCTATGCGCAGCTTGCGTCCTAATGATTAATGTATCGGTTGCAGGTGAATTGTCTTTGATACACGAATGGGATTCTTTTTGAATTATTGTTGATTTTTAGAAACAGTTGAATTACGATTTGAATGATGCGTTTTTAGACGTTACCCATCAGACCATTCTGGGGGAATTATGGTGGACAATTTGGATGTAAGACTGGCAAAGCTGGCCCGAAAAGGGGACCAAAGGGCATTTGCCGAAATCGTAGAGCTTTATAAAGACAAGATTTTTCATTTGGCTTACCGGATGCTGAGCAACCGCCATGAGGCCGAGGATGTCGTACAAGAGACTTTTTTGCGTGTTTACAAGAACCTTGACCGATATGACGAGAACCAGAAGTTCTCAACTTGGATATACCGAATTGGCACGAATCTTAGCATTGATCGGCTGCGCAAGCGCAAGCCTTCTTTCTCGTTGGACGCCGACCTGAACGAAAGCGAAGGGATGGACGGCTACTCCCTGATCCCAAGCGATAACCGTACGCCGGAGAGCGAGATGCTGCTATCGGAAACGCAGCGCATTATCCATCAGGCCATTGACGGACTTCCTGCTAAGTACAAGACCATTATGATTTTAAGGTACATCCAGGATTTATCCCTGCAAGAGATCAGCGAGATTTTGGACCTGCCTGTAACAACGATCAAAACGCGTGTACATCGTGGACGCGAATTTTTGCGGAAAAAATTAGAGTACAAATTGTGAGGAGAAAACGCCTATCGCCGTTCTTTGAGGAAGAGAGACCGCGTTTAAGGGCGCTTTTTTTCTTGCGGAAATCAGAGAGTCAGTGCCCGTAATTTTTTCTGATTTTCTTTTAAAAAAGTTGAAACATCCCCGATTCCGGCACGTATGAACAATAAGCAAGTCTTATGCCCCTAGGGGGATAGACCCAGCAAAGAGATTGAATGAAAGGATTGGCTCACAAATGGATTGCAAATTAGCCGTCTCTTTGATGCATGATTATCTGGATAATGACTTGTCCGACCCGCAGCAGCTAGAATTGCAGAAGCATTTGCTGGATTGTGCTGACTGTCGGAATTACTTCGAGAAGCTGGAGCATACCGATATGCTTCTTTTTTCCTTAACTCATCATGCGACCAAGCCATCCGATGATTTAACGGAACGTATAATGGGCATGCTGCCGCAGCCCAAGAAACAAAAAGCTTGGGTCAAATGGGTTAAGAATCATCCTGCGCTCACGGCTGCAGCTTTGTTTTTGGTCGTCATGCTCTTTAGCACAATCAGTTTCTGGAGTCAGGACACTCAGCTGGTTGTAAAGAGCGATGAATTCGAAAAGCTGGTGATTGAAGGGGATACGGTCATTATTCCACCGGATCAGATCATCACGGGAGATATTACGGTCGAGAACGGAAAGACTAAGGTTTACGGTCAGGTTAATGGCAATGTGACCGTTATCGACGGAGAATTATTTCAGGCTTCCACCGCGCATATAGCGGGTCAAGTGAAGGATATAGATAGAGCCATGGATTGGATATGGTATAAGATCTCCACTCTGTTTACAGATGCCGCTTACCGCTAGGTGAAAACCGCAATTACGAAGCAAAGGCGCCTCTTTTCAGTGAAAAGACGGCGCTTCTTTTGTTGATTTTATGCGGATTTGCATGGAAAGCGGAGGGAGTCCGCTTGCATCGGAAAGATTAACGTTATAACCTAGAGAGTGTAGAGTACATACTACATATATAGTCTCATGCGTTATTAAAGAGGATGTTCAAGAATCTCCGCGTGATTAGAAGGATGATGGAAAGCAGGCTCGGTTTCAAACCAGGGCGTTCATCTTCGAAGGAACCGGATTTTTTGGGCCCGCACTTAAAGGAAATGACGGGGGTTGCTGTATGGTGGAGTATTTCACAGATATGACCTGGGGTGAATCCATTAAAGATATCATCGATATCCTTATCGTTACTTATATAATATACCAGATGATTCTGCTCGTCCGCGGCACGCGGGCGGTCCAGCTGCTCAAAGGAATTTTGGTGCTGGTGGTCATCTGGGCGCTGAGCACCTGGTTTGATCTGTATACGCTCAAGTGGCTGATGAACCAGATCTTTACCTTTGGGGTGCTGGCGATCTTTATTATCTTCCAGCCTGAGCTCAGACGCGGTCTGGAGCAGCTCGGCCGAGGCAAGCTCTTCGGGCGGACCGCGGATATTGACGAGGAAACGAATAAGTTAATCAGCGAAACCATTAAGGCGGTTAATTATTTGTCGCGGCGCAAAATCGGGGCGCTGATCGTGTTTGAGCGGACGACAGGCCTGAATGAATACGTAGAATCGGGAATTCCGATGGGATCGGTGATCAGCTCGGAATTGTTCATCAACATTTTTATACCGAATACGCCTCTCCATGACGGAGCCGTCATTATTCAGAACGGCCAAATCGCGGCCGCTGGCTGTTATTTACCGCTATCGGAGAATCCTTTCATCAGTAAGGAACTGGGGACGCGGCACCGTGCCGCTATCGGAATCAGTGAAGTGGGGGATGCGATTTCGGTTGTCGTATCCGAGGAGACTGGGCAAGTATCGCTGGCCTTAAATGGACAAGTGGTTCGGGATATTAAGGAAGAGTCTCTGATATCGAAATTGTATGAGGAGCTCAGACCTGCCGCGTCCATCAAGGAGAAACGCACGTTCTTCTGGAAACGGAAGGGGGACGGCAGCAATGGATAAATGGATCAAGAACAACACGGCAAGCAAACTCATTGCACTCGCTGTCAGCATTCTGTTATGGGCAATGGTTCATATGGACAGCGGCACGCCCGCACCGCCCACGACCTTTTATGATACCAAGATCATTGAAGGCGTTAAGATTCAAACCTATGGATTTGATGACGGCGAATATGTGCTAACCGGCATTGATCAAGATCGCGTGAATCTCGAGGTGCGGGGGAAGAAATCCAATATTTCGCTTTTGACCGACGAATATAAAGTAAAGCTCGATCTGAGCAACGTCAAAGAACCGGGAACGCACACACTTCCCCTGACCTACTCCATCCCAAGCGGCGTGGAGATGGTATCGATGGAACCATCCGTTGTTACGGTGACCGTAGAGCCGAGAGTGTCGAAATCCGTGACGGTAAGTATTGGCACGAAGGGCGAGCCTGCTAAAGATTACCGGGCCGGAACGCCCGTGCTGATTGACCCAAGGCAAGTCACGGTTACCCTGCCGGAATCGTCGATGGCAAATTTAGGGCAGGTCAAAGGTAACGTGGAGCTTGATGGAGCCAAAGAGAAGATTACGGAGAAACGAGTCAAGCTAACAGCATATGATAAAGAAGGCGCCGAAATGGAGGATGCGGTCATTGAGCCTGCTACGGTAGCGGCTGAAGTACCGATTGAGCCTGCATTTGTCACCCTGCCGCTGGAGCTTCAATATACCGGAAGGCTGCCGGAAGGGTTTGTCTTATCCAAGGTAGAACAGAAGGTCAAAGAAGTGAAGCTGTTCGGCAGCAAAGAGGTACTGGCAGGAGCTGAGACCTATATCGAAGCCGCCATCAATCTGGGAGAAGTTAGAAATTCGGGAACAACAGTGCTTACGGCCGACTTGACGCCGCCTGAAGGTTTTGAGAAAATCGAGCCGAGCTCTGTAACGGTTGAAGTTACGGCTGTATCGCATGGAGAACGGGAGATTACCGGCATTCCGATCACGTTAAAAGGTGTCGCCTCCGGCCTGGATGCCGTCATTACGGATCCAAAGACGAAGACGATCTCGTTGACGCTCACCGGTGCGCCTGACTTGCTTAATAGTCTGGAGCCGACGGATATTGGAGCTGAAGCGAACGCGACCGGCTTGAAAGCCGGCGTCCATGAAATTCCGCTGCAGATTACGCTGCCTAATTTCATCAACCGCACGGATCAGGATCGCCCTGTGATAAAGATAGAGCTCAAGGATAATTCGAAACCCGTGACAACGAACCCGGGTACTTCGAACAACGAGGGAACCGACAAAGACAAGCCTGATGTACCGGGGACGGGAACGGGCACCGGAACTGGAACAGGGACGGGCAATGATCAAGGGGAGGATCCGGAGACGCCTCCCGCGAATGAGGGCACGGATAACTCCGGGTCAGGAGAAAACCCATCACATCCGCCGGGAGACGGATCAAGCGATGGAACGACGGGTACAGAAACATCGAATGATGGATAATATCGAAGAGTAGATAAAGGAGTATATAAAACATGGGGAAATATTTTGGTACAGATGGAGTAAGAGGGGTTGCGAATCAAGAATTAACGGCGGAAATGGCTTACAGCATCGGCCGCTGCGGCGGCTATGTGCTTACGGGCGATAAAGAGAAGCCAACCGTTATCATCGGGATGGATACCCGGGTATCCGGCGCTATGCTGGAGTCGGCCCTGGTTGCAGGCCTGCTGTCCATTGGCGCACACGTCATTCGCCTTGGCGTCGTAAGTACGCCGGCGGTGGCTTATATTACAAGACTTTTGAAGGCTGATGCGGGCGTTATGATCTCAGCTTCGCATAACCCGGTGCAGGATAACGGCATCAAGTTCTTCGGTGGCGACGGTTTCAAGCTGTCCGATGAAACCGAGCTCAAGATTGAAGAGCTGATGGATGCGGAAACCGACAATCTGCCGCGACCGATCGGGGCTGATTTAGGTGAATTGCTGGTAGATAACGAATCTAAGTATAAATACCTGGAATATTTGAAAACGACGATCAGCAACCGGTTCGACGGCCTGAAAATCGTGCTGGACTGTGCAAACGGGGCTGCGTATGAGCTCGCTCCGAAGCTGTTCCGTGAATTGGGTGCGGATGTGATCACCATCGGCGCTGAGCCGAATGGCCTGAATATCAATGATCACTGCGGATCGACCCACCCGGAGAAACTCGTCGAGGCCGTACTCCAGCATGGCGCTGACCTCGGACTGGCCTTTGACGGAGATGCGGATCGCCTGATTGCCATCGATGCTAAAGGCGAGGAAGTGGACGGCGATTTCATCCTGTGCATTTGCGGGGATGCCATGAACCGTGCCGGCAAGCTGAAGGAAGGTACGATCGTTTCGACCGTGATGAGCAACATCGGTTTCTATAAAGCATGCGACAGCCTGAAGCTGAAGACGGCAAAAACGGCAGTCGGCGACCGCTACGTCATGGAAGAAATGCGCCGCGGCGGATACAACCTGGGCGGCGAGCAATCGGGACATGTCATTTTCCTGGACCACAACACCACAGGAGACGGCATTCTGACCGGGATTCAATTGGTGGATACGCTGGTAGCCTCCGGCAAGCCGCTGCATGAGCTGAAGAGCAGCATGCGCAAGTATCCGCAAGTACTCGTTAATGTCCGCGTTGGCGATAAGAGCAAGTACCAAGGCAATACCGTTATCGAGTCTGCGATTGCTGAGGTTGAAGGCATTCTGGGTGATAACGGTCGTGTCCTGGTGCGCCCATCGGGAACGGAATCCCTCATTCGCGTCATGGCCGAAGGCCCGGACAAAGATGAGCTTGACCGTTATGTAACACAGATTGCAGACGTGGTGAAGCGGGAATTGGCGTAAGACTAAGGGTGTATTTTTCAAGGAAAGCAGACTAATTTCTGTCAGGGCCAGTGAACTATGAAGTTTCGGTTCACTGGCCCGCCGTTTTCCAGAATGCCGGTCGAATGAAAGCGCAACACCCCCTGTCCTGCCTGCAAAGAGGTGCTTGTTCGGCATCGCTTGCGAAAATAGGCCATTCGGTGTCATTCATGGGGTTAATCCAAGGTAGGGCTTGGCATTGTCAGGAACCAGCCGAGTTGCCAAAGCGATAGGGCATGAATATAATAAAGGATGTCATTCAAGAATAGAAAGCGAGGATCGTGAGGTTACTTCAAGCTTCATAAGCGCCAGAGCTTGTACCTGCGCGGGGATTGGTTACAGCCATGCTAAGGATAACCAAACGGCAGAACGCAAGTTGACGAGGTAGAGGTGTTCGGATTATTCGGCGGGGACCTCTCGGTTATGCATCAACCGTAAGCGGATAACGGAAAAGGGATGGGCGACCGTTCTTACAACGTATTCGCAGATGCTTATTCATCACTTATATACAAAACATGAATGTGCGATCTAGAATGCGACAGCGCGGTGGAAGAAGAGTGCATTCATGTCTGTTCAACTAAACAGCCTAACGAATTGCTGAGTTTCTTGAACGTTGATAATTGAATAGATCATTCTTCTTTCCTGATGCCGCACAGATGCTGCCGTGTTCTATTTCCGCCTAACTATTATTGGGAAATCGAACGGAGGAATCATAATATGTGTGGTATTGTCGGATATATTGGAAATCAGAAAACGCAAGCGGTGTTGATCGAGGGATTGAGAAAGCTTGAGTATCGTGGATACGATTCAGCAGGGATTGCCGTCTTTACGAATGAAGGCCTGCGCGTTGCGAAGGCACAAGGACGTCTTGCCAATCTGGAGGAGCGACTGGAGTCTGCACCACTGGTAGGGACCGCAGGTATCGGTCATACCCGCTGGGCAACCCATGGCCGTCCATCGGACGTGAATTCGCATCCGCATACGGACGAAAGCCAGAAGTTTTCCGTTGTTCATAACGGAATCGTTGAGAACTATCTGGAGCTGAAGGAAGAGCTGATCAGCCAAGGACACCAGTTTGCTTCGGAGACCGATACGGAAGTTATTTCCCATCTCATTGCGCGAGAATATGACGGAGATATCGTTAAGGCTGTGCAGAAGGCGATCTCTTACATGAGAGGCGCATTTGCCCTTGGCGTATTGACCGAGTATGAGCCGGATCGATTGGTGGCTGTGCGTCAAGCAAGCCCGCTTATTATCGGTCTTGGCGAAGGGGAGAACTTCATCGGTTCTGATATTCCGGCTATTTTGAAATATACGCGTAACGTTTATATTCTCAACGATGGAGAGATGGCCCTGCTGACGGCAGATGCTGTCGAATTAATGACCATTGAGGGGAACTTTATTTCTCGGGAAATGATTCGTGTCGACTGGGATGCCGTTACAGCGGAAAAAGGCGGATTCGATCACTTCATGCTGAAGGAGATCCACGAGCAGCCAAAAGCATACCGGGATACGATGCTGGGCCGTGTGGATGAGAGCGGACGTAAAGTCGTTCTGCCTGAGCTGAAGCTGACACAGGAACAGATCAAGAACATTCGCAATGTTCAGATCGTCGCCTGCGGTACGGCTTACCATGCCGGGCTGGTGGGACGCAGCGTGATCGAAGAGATGGTGCGCATTCCGGTCGAAAATGACGTGGCGTCCGAGTACCGTTACCGCTCGCCGATCGTCACGCCGGAGACCCTTGTCATCGTAGTGAGCCAATCCGGCGAGACGGCAGATACCTTGGCTGCGCTTCGTGAAGCGCAAAGCCATGGCGCTCATGTTCTGGCCATCACGAACGTTGTGGGCAGCTCGATTGCCCGAGAAGCCAACGATGTGCTTGGCACCCTGGCTGGTCCGGAGATTGCCGTAGCCTCCACGAAGGCTTACACCTCGCAGTTGATTGCGTTCTATCTGTTTGGTCTGTACCTGGCTCAAGTGCGCGGTACGATGACAGAAGACGCCGTTGCTGAAGTGATTGCAGCAATGGAAGCACTGCCTGAACAGGTAGAGTCCATGCTGACCAACGCGGAATCGATCAAGGGATATGCCGAGCAGATTGCTGAGCATGAGAACCTGTTCTTCATCGGCCGCGGCCAAGACTACGCCGTAGCTCAGGAAGGCTCCCTCAAGCTGAAGGAGATCTCTTACATTCACTCCGAGGCTTATGCTGCCGGCGAACTGAAGCACGGTACGCTTGCCCTGATTGAAGAGGGAATTCCGGTCATTGCCTTGGCAACCCAAGAAACCGTACTTGAAAAAACGGTGAGTAATATCAAGGAAGTGAAGGCCCGCGGCGCGGAAGTGATGGCCATTACGCATGAAGAGCATGTGGCCGGCCTGCTGAAATCCGTGGATCAAGCCTTCGCCATTCCGAAGACCTTGCCGATCTTGACGGCAGCCTTGTCTGTCGTACCGCTGCAGTTGCTTGCCTACTACACATCGCTTGCCCGTGGCAACGACGTGGATAAGCCGCGCAACCTGGCGAAGAGCGTGACGGTGGAGTAAGGCAGGAGCGGGCAATTAAGATCTGCTCTAGTTGTTCTGTTAATGAAATTTAGGATTCATCTCGCTTGAATTTATTAATGAAAAGGCTTCGCCCCTGGTGATTAGGGGCGAAGCCTTTTGTCATGTTCAGAAGGATTCAAGATATTAAAGTGATTAAAGATTCAATAACTTACTCGATCGATTCCACATGAATGACAGGCACCTTCGTGATCTGACCGGATGCGGCGCTTTCACTGCTTTCGCTATGGTCTTGTTGAACATCATCCGGATTGATCTCCTCGGAAGTGACGGGATCGCTTGGATTCTCAGTTTCATCCAGACGATCTCCGTCAACTTGTCCGGTCTCCGGCTCGGCAGGGTCCGGAGACGCAGGTGGTTGACTGCTTACCGGGATCTCCAGCTGCTGATACTCACCATTGAACGTTCCGATTAGCGTCGGGCTCCCCGCAGGGAAATCCAAGTCTCCCCTTAAGACGATATAGTATCCATTACGTTCGGCAATGACTTCGCCATAGCCGCCTTGCGGGATATGGACAGAGAAGCGTACTTTCTCATTCGGATAACCCTCGATATTAGCGATATCGATGTCGGTATATTGAACCTGATACCCAGTGAATCCGTATTGGTCTCCTTGACGCTCAAAAATGGCGATCTCGTCCGGACTGACTCCTTCCAGATTCGTGACCAGCAAAGATTTGTCCGGCAGCACCTGGTAGCCTTCGGCCGTAAATTGGAACAGCGGCGTCAGATTAGAATCTCTGGTTTCGTAGGCTGAATAGAATACCAAGTCAGTCCCCGCAGAGCCCTCCACAAGGATGACCGGCTTCTTCTCGCTGCTAAGCGATTCCTCGACTGAAACCTCATGGATCGCGACATCGGACGGGTAATCGTGGTTTTGGAATAATTGCACCGATCCATCGGCATTCAAGACCGCTAAGTAGATGATGTTCCCCTCGTCGACCCCTATGGCATATGCCAATCCTCCGAAACGATTGCCGCCTCCGCTGACGTAGCTGAAGCTGCCTTTCAGACCGGCCATGTGGAACAAACGAATCGGATCGTGGATCGTCCAGGCCAATTCGGCAGCTTGCCGTTTACGGCTCATATCCTGGTACCCCGACAAGGCCGCATAGAGTGCGATTGCTTCCTCGTAGTTCTGGCTTTGTACCATCCTATCGGCCGCTGCGACCCAGCGGTTGATCTCATTCTGAATATACGCCATGATCTCCGCGTTCTTCCGCTCGTTCCGTTCAAGGTACTTTCTGTAGCCTGAGGCGTGAGCTGCAAAAACGGCCGGTTGTTCCCGCTGCACATCCCTTTGCAGCATGGCATACACAAGTTCATCTGCCTTTCGATTCAACCATGCAGCCGATATCGACCGGCTGGCATACTCGGAACCCATGGATTGCGACCAATTCAACAGGTCGGCATACTGCCCGGCCCCTGCCAGGCGGGTCAAAACCATCTCGTCGTACCGCTGGAACAGGCGGAGCAGCTTCTCATCCTTCTGTTTCTCGCTGCCGTAGAAGGAATCCGGAATGCGAAGCAGATTCCATTTAAAGCTGTTATCCTCGTACTGCTGCTTTTCAAGCAGTTCGTCGGCCCTGCGCGTAAACAAATCGATGAATTGCAGGAATGTCCGTTTCACATCATCGGGTATGCCATAGAACGACGCAATTTCGTCGTAATACGAGGCGTGGGATCCCTGTTGTTCCGAGAACTTCTTCTCCGCCTCAAGCAATTCGGCATATACGTTCATGAAGCCGGAGAAATCTCCGGCTTCCCCGACCTGGCTCAATCGGTGATCAAGTGAGGAAAGACTTTCCTTCATGGACGTAATGGGCCCAAGCTCTTGCAGCCTTGAAGCAAGCAGATCTTCTTTATATAGAAGGGAACGGTTATTCCGGGCCTTCTGATACCACTCTTCTGCCTGAACGAGCCTTTCCTGGGCATACAACGACTCGGCTTGCGCCATCGCCTCGATTTTTTGATAGATGTGAATTCCCTTATACCCGATCAGCAGCAGAAGGACGATACATAAAAAAAGATACAAATTTCGCAGGGTTAGCGTGTTTTTCATCGTCATAACGGTATAGCCCCTCTAATCCCATTTTTGAAAATCAGGGTCCGAGCGGTAATGTTCATTATAAATCGCCGATACCCGATCCCGAAGGCCGTTCCACGACAAGCCGGGATTGCGGCGCACGATCTGATACAAGCGGAGGAAGCGGTACCTTGGCAATCCATCCGCATAGCGGCTAATGAAATCAGGAAACGTATCGATATATTTTTTCTTCCGTACCGCTGCTCCGGCAGCGTCGATCATAATCTGCCTGCCATGCTCCATCCGTAAAATGTCAGCTTCATGATCGAGCAGGTACCGAATGGCTTTGCTGTTGATCAGCTCGCGTTTAATTTTGGCGATTTCCCCGATATAGGCGGCCAGGTCCGGATCAAACTCGTCCAGAAGCAGGGGCTCGAGTTCAAGATCCATATCCTTCCGGAGGCTGAAGCTTTGCAGAAGGACGATCTGCTGCAGGCGGATCCGGTCACTCCGAACCAAGGAAGCAATTTCCCTGACGATCTCAAAGCCCAGCTGAGCATCTTCCTTGATGGCGGCGGAGGCCGTCGCTTTGTTCAGATCGAGGCCATCCAGAATCTGTTCTCGATGACTTCTTATAAGCTTGTCCAGAGCGTGCAGGGTCTCGGTATGCAGCATTCGCCGCTGGATCAGCCATAAACATACAAGCAGGATCAGCATGCAGGCAAAGGCGATCGCGATCTGCAAGAAGGTCTTACCGAGAAGCACGGCAGAGAGTCCTATAATGTAGAAAAGAAGACGGTCGCTCTGCATGGAACGTTTGGCCATGCTCCCTGCAAATTCCATAACGGGGACCAGGGACTGGCGTTTGCAGTAAGCGCAGCTGTCCTCCCAAAGAATCGTGAAATTGTGGCAATGTTTGCAAATCCTTAACTTTTGGTAGACATATCTCGTTTTAGCATAGGGGCGAAGTTGCACCGGCTTTTTCTTATCCATGCTGTTCCCTCTTGGAGTTGGCCGCTTCAAGCAGAGTCTGTTGCAGCTGCTCCGGCGTCGGGGCGTTCTTCTTACGCTTGGAATAAGCCGTGATCTTGATGATGACAAAAAGAAACAAAATCCCGAGACATCCGTATGTAATCATATGTCGGTTCCTTTCGGTATCGAAATTGGTTCAAAAATAGAGGGTGAGCCTTGTGTCCTAAGTCCGGGTGGCGCGACTGATGATGTTGAACTTTGGCAGGTATAATTATATCATATGGACATAGTGCTGGGATATTTTAGTGACTGGCGTGGTGTTTTCTATATAAACACAGTAGGAATATGGATATTTTCGATTATTATTTTAAGCTTCCTTTCATGTAATTTTAAGACTTTTTGCCTACAGTTAGACTAGTCTCTGACGAACGAACCGAGACATCCGCCGATGCTCGACTAAATGGATGAAGGAGTAAATCTATGCAACGTAAAAATAAATGGCTGCTCTCTCTGATGGCAGCGGTGCTGCTGATCATGACCTGGAGCGGAGGAGCCTTGCCTAAGGCAGCGGCTGCCTCCCAAGGCTCCAACATCGATGCCGTACTGGTGATGGACGCCAGCAATTCGATGAAAAATAGCGATCCGGAGCGGATTAGCGGCGAAGCGATGAAGATGTTCATCGACATGCTGGCGACAACCGGCGACAAGGTCGGCATCGTTTCCTATACCGACCGGATTCAGCGGGAGAAAGCCTTGCTTGAAATTCAGTCGGAGGCGGACAAAACCGCGCTGAAGGAATTTATCGATCAGCTGGATCGCGGACCGTACACCGATATGTCCGTCGGTCTCGATGAAGCCGTGAAGGTGCTGAAGCAGGGGATGGACCCGGCTCATGCGCCGATGATCGTTGTTTTGGCCGACGGTAACAATGATTTGGATCCGAATACGGGCAGGACGAGCAAGGAAGCGTCAGAGCAGTTGAACCAAGCCGTCAAGGAGGCCAAGGGAAGCGGTATTCCGATTTATACGATCGGACTCAATGCCGACGGGAAGCTGAACAAAGAAACGCTGGCTGAACTGGCCAACCAAACGGGGGGCAAATCCTTTACGACCAGTTCGGCGGATGACCTTCCGCAAATATTAAGCGAGATTTTTGCCAGCCACCAGCAGCTCAAGATCGTTCCGGTACAGTCGATTACCGGCAACGGAAGCTATCAGGAGGTTACGGTCCGCGTGCCGAATGCCAACGTGTTGGAAGCAAATATTTCCATTATGTCCTCTAGCCCAGTGGACGTGAAACTGGTAGATCCCGCCGGTGCCGAGCAAAGCATTCCATCGGCTAGTGTGCTGCGCTCCACGTCCAATTCCTATTCGCTGCTCAAGCTGCTGAAGCCGCAGCAAGGCGACTGGAAGCTGCAGGTGAAGGGCGTATCGAAGGACAAAATCGAAATCAACCTCGTGTTCAACTACGATCTGGAGCTGGCTATGGATCCTCCGCCGTCTTCCAAGGTAAAGGCAGGGGATACGATTGACATTAACGCGTACCTCGTCAGCAATGGACAGAAGCTGCAGGACCAAGAACAGTACGGCAATATGACGGCCAAGCTGTTGATCAAGGACCTGGACACCGGGGACGAGTCGGAAGTCATACTAGAGAACAAAGAAGGCAGCTTTGTAGGGGATTACAAGATTCCGCAGAAGCATGACTACGAGCTGAGGGTGCGTGCGGAGGAGCAGAGCTTCTACCGTGAAAGCCCGCCTGTGAAGATTAGCGCGAAAGCGGCAGCCTCCGGCTCCGGCAATGGCGGGAAGGAGATGACCGCGGGCGAGGATGCGAAACCTTTTCCATTATGGCCCGTAATCATTGGCATCGCGGCGCTGCTCATTGTTGGAGCGGCAGCTTATTTCATTCTCGGCGCGATAAAGAAAGCGAACAGGGGCTTTGTCGGCCAAATCGTGATTGAGATCAGGGATGAGAATACCGGGGAGAAGACGTCCCCGCAATACAAGAAGCTGACTTCCTTCAAAGGGAAGTTCAATCTGCATCAGCTTCTGCAGCTTGCTCCGGAGCTCAAGGAAACGGAGAAAATCCTGTTCATGCCGGGCAAGAACGACCGCCTCATACTTAAGAACCTTTCTTCAGCCGTCATCGAGAAGTCCGGACGGGCTCTGGATGCAACGAACGGGACGGAGCTGAAGAACGGAGACCGGCTGAGAGTTTCCCTTCAGCAGGCGGACAAAACGATATTATTCGAATATTTGGCTTAAAGTGCGAGTTCAAAAAGGTCGATTTATCGAAAGCGGACTTTTTGAACAAACCTTTTAATGCCAAGACCTATCAGGAGGGGAAGTTATGAAACCGGTAGTTAGAGAACATATACAGCAGCTTGACGTTTCACTCGGAGGCGGCATTGTCAGCGAGAAAATACGGGTGGATACTATCGACAATCCGATCCTCATCATCGGACTTGGAGGGACGGGGATCGATGCGCTGCTGCGCTTGAAATATCAGATTAACCGCCGTTTCAAGCTGCCGGAGGATCCGTTGTCCAAGAAAAGAATGGACAAGCCGGATAACGTGGAGTTTCTGGCTTTTGAGACCAACGAACAGGATAAGAATAAGCGCTACAAGGGGATCGGACTGGATCCGATCAATGAATTCGTGCTTCTCTCCAATGCCGAGATCGGAGGCCTTCTCCAGAACCGCAGCATCCTGGAGCCTTACATTACGGATTGGCTGTCGCCCGAGCTGAGCATTACCGACGGCATGAACGGGGCCGCAGGCGTACGCCAGGCGGGCCGCTTGCTCCTGTTCACGAAGATTACCCAAGTGGTGCAGGCGATCGACAAGAAGATCAAAACGCTGTCGGTCGGCACGAACAAAAAGCTGATGGTCTTCCTGCTGACGGGGCTCTCCGGCGGTACGGGCAGCGGCTGCTTCTTGGACATCGCCTATATCGTCCGCGGCATTATCGAACGCGATCACGGCTCTGCCGGCATCGACCGCGTGAACACGCTCGGCTATCTGTTTACGCCGGATATCAATCTGGCGAACAAAAGCTTGAGCGAGCATACGCGCGAGTACATCAAGAAGAACGGTTATGCCGCGCTCAAAGAGCTGGACTACTGGATGAACGTGGATGCCAGAGGCGAACGGTTCAAGCAGCAGTACGGCAACATTCTGAACGTGAACTCTCCGCTGCCTCCATTTAATCTATGTCATCTGATATCCGCTACGAATACGGAAGGCAAGCTGCTGGAGAATGCCTACGATTACTGCATGAACGTTACCGCGGAGAACATCACGAACTTCATGGCCAGCGAGGAAAAACAGTCCGGCGAAGAATTTGCGATCCATGACTATATCAGCAACATCCGCACCAATATTGCGCAGATGAACAAGGCGTATCCTGCCAATTACGACTACAACATCATCGGCGCATCTTCGGCCGTGCTGCCGATCGAAGAGATGACGACGTATCTGGCATACCGCGTCTTCGGCAAAATGCAAACCATGTTCGAGAAAGCGCCGAGCCAGGAGGACGTCGAGAAATTTGCGAGCAAGCTGGGCATCGACCTGGACTCGATGACCAAGAACTTCGAATCCCGCGTACCGGAGCCGCTGCCCGGATACCAGAACAGCGAGCGGCTCAGCTACGCGAACGTGGTGAAAAACCAGGTCATTAATATGGACACGGAGCTGGAACAGAATTTTCTGGCTAGAGCCCGCGAGGAATACATCAAAGCGAAGAAGCAGCTGCCGGGCGAGATCGTGGCTCAGTTCAGCGATCAAATCCGCCGGATGTTCCTGCATCCGCAGCAAGGACCGTTTTACGTATCGCGGTTGATCTATACGGAGAAGGGCTTTAGCCTGCTGAAGATGCTGCTGTCCTACATCGAAGCGCTGCGGGAGAATCTGACCCGCATACCGCGGGACATCGAGTCGGCCAGAGAACAGGCGATCGATCGTCTGGGCGATGCAAAGAGCGCTTTTGTCTCGAAGGACAAGAAGAAAAACATTTATATCGAAGCCAAAATCAACGAATATTGGCTGGAAGCCGATGTGGAACGCACCGAGCAGATGATTGAATTTTACGAGGATTTATACGATCTGCTGAACCAGGAGAATAACCGGATTTATAGCGTATACACGGAGATTCTGAATGCGCTGAATTCGATTTTCGCCAAGAACGGCGACATTCTCGTGAACGGGGAAGAACAGCAGGATCATAAAGGGAACAAGACGTATTACTGGAACCTGGTCAGCGTGCCCGACATTTCCGACGTCATCAACAAAATCATGGATCAGAAGGATGTGGACGATCTCATCCGCGATTTCGCCCAGGAGCTGCTGAGTCATGCCAATCGTTGGACCCGGGAGCAGGAGATCGATGTCGTCCGTTCCATTTCGGAGTTTCTTACCGATAAATTCGGCGATCTGATCACCCGCTCGATGGAGGATTTCCTGGTCATGAAATTCGGTCAGGAGGATTCCATCGAAAAATTCGTCGAGCGCAGTATCGCCAGCAAGCTGGATGACGAAGCCGTGCCGGTCTTCCATCTGAGCAACAGCGCAGGCAATCTGTACTTCCCTTCCTGGGGCTTCGTGTCCGTGCCGGTACAGGCACCGAGCATTCTGAAGGGGATTCGCAATTATCAGAACAATTCGGTCGGGAAATCCCATTTCACCGTGAAGGAAAGCGAAGTGAAGAACCGGATCTTCTGGCTGAATACGAAGAACGGCGTGCCGCTGTTCGTCTACACGCCGCTGAAGGTTTATGAGGAAAGCTACGAACGCACGATCATGGACAAGGAAGGCGTTGGACGCCACTTGGTGCAGACGGATCGCAACAATTGGACGTACCTGCCGTCGCCGATTCCCGAAAAATCCTGGGGGGATACCTACGTCAACCCGCGGGTTCAGGAGTACAATGCCCGGGTTCGGTCCGAATTCAGCCAAGCGCTTGAGTATAGGGTCGTCATCCAGAAGGACGTTGACCAGAATACGAGCAGCCGTTATGCGGTCGTGTTTACGAAGCCGTTTGACCTGAATGAGCTGCTTCGCGCTTATGATCTGCAGCTTGATAGTCCCAAGCCTAACCTTGGCGAGGTCAAGCGGGCCTGGACCGAGCTGAAGCGATTGATGAACGAGGGGCTGGAGCGGGTAGGCTCCAAGGATATTTTCAACAGCATCAACGAGGAAATGGCCAAGGAGAATTTGATCCGTTCTCCGGAAATGATCCGCATCGTCCGGGAAGAGCTGAAGAAATATGCTGCCATCGCGGCCAAAATCACGGAATTCGAGCTCTTGATCAGCGACAATCAGAATGAAGAGAAATGGCTTGATCAATTCATCGAGGCGTTGTACACCGGGACGATCACCAAGAAGGGTGCGCTCTTCGTTTATGATCGCGATCCGGAGGAAGATTCCTGGGAGCCGTTTGCCAACCTGCTGAAAAGCGTGAACGACGTGGAGTATGAAGTCTACAAGCACTTCCGTCAGCTTGATGAGAAAAGCCGCAGCACGCTGCTTCGCAAATCCTCCCGCCGCGATCAGGAGCTGACCGCTTCCGAGGATATTACGCCGCTGCTCACGAAGCTGGAAGAATTGGCCGAACGGTTCCTGGAAACGCGCGACCGGCTGGAATACGAGAAGGTGGAGCTTGCGGACGGCGAAGAGCGGTACCAGTTCTACAGACAGGTATCTTCGAAATTAAATGACATCCGAAGAAGGTTGAAATAGACGATGAGGGAGATTCTTCGCCAGTATGCTGCCGGCTATGCCAAGTCGGAAGAGCAGCTTACCTTGATGGAGGATGATCAGAGCAGCATCCACTACCCGGAGGTATACTTGTTCATTGGCGACAAGACAGCGTCCGCCATCGAACCGATCATGGAAATTCAGGACCGAAAATGGGATAACAGCGCCAGCGTCGTTTATTTTCATGTAGGCACGGACCGGAGCGAAGGACGAGGGCCCCAAGGCCCCGGACTCTCCGGTCGGCTTCACAGGTACCACCTCCAGATGCCGGTGTCAGACGCCGCTTCCAAATCGATGCGGAAGGAGCTGTACCGGAGCTTCTATCAGAACCCGCATTATCTGTCCGGGTTGAATCAAGCGATTCGGAAGTTAAGCCACCATATTTCAGACTTTGGACGCAGCTATGCTTCGTTTGACCGGGTTCATCTGTCTGTCATTACACGGGTCGATGACCCGTTTAATGTATTTATCCCGGAAATTTCATTGCTGGCCGAATCCATATTCCAGCAGTCGTTCAAGTCGGTGCAAATGGATTTGTATGCGCTCATTAATGAAAGGGAGCAGATTGAATCCTACGGTTATGCGAGCTCCGTAGGCGTTGCGTTTCTGCGAGAACTGGAGCTAATGCAGAGCAGGGAATACAGCTTCTCCGCGCCGCTGCAGGTAACGGAGGACGGGCTGACGATTCCGGTCGTCCACCCGGCATCCCCATTGTTTGATCTCGTCTATGTGCTGTCCGACAAGAATGAACGCGGCATCTCGGGTTACGCCGGCATGCAGGATATCTACGATATCATCTGCCACCTGGGCCTGCTCAAGAACCGGAAGCAGAAGGATGAGACCTATGACGGGATCCGAGGCATTTACAACAATACGTCATTCAAAAGCAATATCATGACCGAATCCGGCCGCCAAGGCTTTGTCTCCGCCGGCTTTGCCCGGGTGAAGAGGCCCAATGAGCCGATTGCGCTAACGGTCCTTTACCATCTGTGCCGCGGACTGCTGTTTCGCATGAAGAACAGGCCGGAGCCGGAGGTTCATGAATGCCTGGCCTATTTCGGTCTCGACTCGGAGGCCGTAACGGCAAGAGCGGACCGGATGCTGCCGGCCACCGAGCATCTGGACGGACTGAAAGGCATGATGTCGCATCCCGTCAGTTATGCCGGGCTGAAGCGAATGAATATTCGCGAGGCGGAAGAGGCGCTCTTCGGAGATGGCTGCCGGCAGTTTTTTCGCGACAATTACGAGCTGGCGGCCCGAAAGAGACTGAGCGATATGAGCACCGCAGAAGAACTGCATGATGCGCTGCGCCGCTCTTTGGCGACTCACCCGCAAATCGGTTGTTATCAAATTGCAGCGTGGACGAGCGATAAGGCCGGAGCGGGCATTGTGCTTGAAGCGGTTCGATCCCGGATCCGGGATCTCGGCAGCTTGCTTAAGACCGAGCAGGACGGACTAAACCGCTATTATGAGGAAAGCGTCGAAAGCCAGCCGTTTAAGAAGCTTCCTTTTCGGGATAAACAGAATGTGCGCCATTTCATTCGATATTTCGTGGGCGAGGTCTATCGGCGCAAATATGAGCTGCTGCAGCTGGAAACGGAGCTTGAGCTCTACAGGCTGTATGAGACGGAGCTTGAACGTATTCACCGTCAGTACAAACAGCAGGCAGGCATGCTGGATCAGCTGGAGGCGGAGCTGCTGGAGGCGGCCCGTTCCAGCATCCGTGCCGCAGACGATTATATCGGCCAGAACCTGATGGAGTATTACGGCCTCGTGACGGAGGAGCTGATGCTGGAGCTGGAGAGCAAGCGCGGCGAAGGCGTATTCTTCGAGGAACGGTATGTCGGCAATCTTTCCATCGTTACGCATGAAGGGATCGAACCGATCCTGTCGAACATGATCCGGGTCTGTCTGAGGGATCTATTGACGGCAGAGCCGTTCGTGCAGACCTTCGAGGAAGAACTGCTGCGGAGGGCGAACGTCACCATCGACTACCATAACAAGCAGGTGCTGGCCAAGGAAGACCTGTTTAAGGTGTTATACCGGATGCTGGAGGAGAACTCCGTTACGCTGGTCAGGCTGCTTGATTATACGCAGGAGCATCGGTATGAGGAAAAATATTTCTTCGGCGATGCCGACAGCGAATTCGTCCGCTATGCGATCCATGCCGATGAAGCTTTACGGGTGTACAAGCTGGGCATCGTGCACGAGAAGCGCTCCAGCGGGGTCGAGAAGCTGAACCTGATGGGAGGTTTCCATCTGGAGGATCTGATGTATTACCGGAATGGCAGAACCTACTACGAGACCTACACGGCAAATGGTTATGAATTTCATGGCATGGAACCGGCGCAGCTTCCCGAGCTGCGTTAGCGTTCTTCGATTCTGATACAGAGAGTAGGCGTGTATTGTGCAACGAAAATTAAACCCTCTCCTGCTGCTGCTTAGCCTGGTCGGTGGGGGACTCGGATTTGCCATTGGGGAGTTTTTGCTTCGCCAGTGGGGGACAGGGCTTCCTGTCATCGTGGTTACGGGGATTTATTTCGGGATTCTGGCCTTATGCATCGGCTTGGCCTGTTTAATCGCAGAACTGATCTCCCCCCGTTTGAGCGGAAGCTCATGGAGACAGCGGTACACGGGCACATCATGGAAGCTGCTGATTCCATCCACGTTGGTGGCCCTGTTCCTCCTTGGCATGCTGTTTGAATGGGCGTACCAGTTGAACCCGGGCAGCGCCAAGCCCGTGAAGGATATCGTGCTGGTCATTGACAATTCGGGCAGCATGAATGAGACGGACCCGAATCAGGACCGGTACACGGCAGCCAAAAATCTGATCAACCGCATGGATCGGGATAACCGCGTATCCGTGATGGTGTTTGATCATGCAACAACGTTACTGCAGCCGTTCACGCGCGTGAAGAACCAAGAAACCAAGGATGAGATCATTGCGGAAATCGACGGTTTGGCAACGAACGATGGCGGTACGGACATCAGTCTTGCGCTGGAGGATACCATGTCGCATATTCAGGAAAGCCGGGATGCCGGCCGAAGCGCCATGGTCATCCTGCTGTCGGACGGATTTAGCGAAACCGACCATGATCGTGTGCTTGCGGAGTACAAACAGCAGCAAATCGCGGTAAATACGATTGGCCTCAGCCTTGTCAACCCGGACGGTGCACAGCTGCTTCAGACGATTGCGGCGGAAACGGGCGGACAATATTACGACGTTCAGCATGCGGAGGATTTGTCTTTCGTTTTCCAGAAAATCTATGACGACGTTGGAGACCGTTCGCTGTTGACGAAACGTACGGGCGCTATGGAAGACAGCGTGTATCATCAGATCGGAAGAATCGCTGCGATGCTGCTCATCGGCGCTGCCATGGGCCTGGCCCTCGGCACGGTGTTTGACAATCGCCATCTTGCGCTGAGCTTCAGCATCGGCGGCGCGGTATCGGGCGTACTGGCAGGCGTGGTTCTGGAATACGGCCTCTCCGGCGAGGAAATCGGGGATGCCTCCGTTCGTCTGATTGCCTGCCTTTTGCTCGCGGGGATCATCGCTTTGTTCACGCTGGTGATTCCGGTTAAGGAGAGCAGCAAGATCATCCGCAACGTGCAGCGGCCGGGCCGAACGGGAAGAGGGCAGCGGCCGAATGATTCAACAAGCCGAGGATTTTAAAGCAGGGGGCGTTCGAGATGCGGTTTAAACATGCGGAGCCCGGAGAATGGGTCATTCGGGGATTAAGCTATCAACTAGACGATGGTTACTGCACGCTCCGCTGGAGCTGGCCGCCGGGTCTTCAAGCGGTATACATCCACCGTGCGATGGACGACGGATTCGGCCAGCCTGCAGGCGATTCGCAGCCAGGCGGGATGCGTTTATACACCCGTGACGAGTATAAGGCGAACAACGGGTACCGCGACCGGCTGGACGGGATCGGTCAGATCACGTACACGGTCTACGCCTTGTCTTCCGAAGACGGAGAGATGGCGTTAATCAGGCAGGAGGATGAATCGAACCGCATTCGGTTCAGTACCGGCAAAGCGAAACTGGTCTACTCCATTCGCGAAAAAAGCCGCTGGCTGCAGCCCTATAAGACGATCGAAATCCAGGTGACGGCAGAGGTGCCGGTACCGAAGGAAGCTTTATGTTACGTGAAGAAGCAGGGCGCTTATCCGGTCAACAAGGAAGACGGCATCTTGTACCCGTTCGTGACGGATTTTGCTGCCGGACGCAACGAACTGCCTGCGATCGAGGTGGGCAAGAACGATTACGTTCGCCTGTTTTTTACGGACGGCAAGAAATACGGACAACGATATGAGCTGGTGCACAGATAGATAGAGACCGATGAACACACGGTTAACCACGATAAGCGCGTCCGTGTGTATTTCATAGGGTTCAGAGGGAGGTACGAAAGATGGGCATTTTTGATATATTCAAGAAAAAACCGGAGCCGGAGCCAAGGCCACTGTTCTATGATATTGTCTGCCCTTACTGTTTCAGTAAGTTTGCTCCGAAGGAGGTTGTCTTCCGGGCTGCCCACGACCGCGAGGATGACGAGGATTATGCGCTTGGGGAAGATGAGGAGCTGAATCGGTACCGTGAACGCTTCGGGCTGGATTCGGTGTATGATATCGAAGCGATCATCCGTCCGAGCGACATCCCGGAGGAGCAGCACATTTATTCGGAGCACGTCCTGGTTGGATTGAATGACCGTTACGGCATCGTCACGCGCAGACGGCTGTGCCCGAAATGCCACAATGAGCTGCCGGTTACCGCCGGGAAGGTGCCAAGCAACATTATCTCGATTATCGGTGCTTCGCAAGTGGGCAAATCGGTTTATATGACTTCGCTGATTCATACGCTTCAGCATACGACGGCAGATCATTTCGATGCGGCCTGCATGCCGCTGAATGCCGAGATCAGCCGCAAGTTCCGCACCGGCTATGAGGAGCCGTTGTTTGAACGCGGGGATTTGCTGGCGTCTACGCAGAAGGAGAAAATGCAGGAGCCTTTTATTTTCCAATTCGTGTTCAAGGATGAGTCGAAGCCGCCTTTAACGCTCGTATTTTTTGACGTGGCTGGCGAGGGCATGGTGGATGAGGATTATTTGGGGCTGCACGGACAGCATATCAAGAATTCCGCGGGCATTCTGTTTATGGTGGATCCGCTCCAAATCCGCTCCATTCGTGAAAAAATCCGTTTGAAATTCGGCGATCAGCCCGGGGAGTGGGTATCCCAGTATGATGAGCCGCGGGATGTCGTGCTGACCATGTTCGGCGATTTCATCGCGTATGAGGACAAAGGCAAGACGGATATTCCAACCGCCGTCGTCTTGACCAAGAGCGACATGCTTCACGCGCTTAAGGATGAGGATGGCGAATATGTGAAGCTGAACAGCAATATTTTTAACAATGTGGTGCACCGCAAGTTTTTGAATTTGACCGAGTTTGAAAATATTGACGGCGAAATCCGCCGTTTTATCGAAAAGGTCGACCGTCCGTTCAAAGGGACGATGGATGTGTACTTTTCGAATACCGCCTATTTTGCCGTGTCGGCACTGGGCAGCAACCCTGTCGATCAGAAGCTGCAGAGCGTGGTCAGCCCGATTCGGGTGGATGAACCGTTCATCTGGCTTCTGTACAAGCTGAAGTACATTCAGGGGAGGGAAGACTAGTGCCGGAATTCCCAACCCGAAACATACAGCAGCAGATGTACACCCGTGAGCGGCGAGGCATATTCCGCTCGGCCGAAGGTTTTGACACGGTGGCCCGTTCGTCCGGATTGGAGGCTTCCTTTATTAAAAAGGTGCTGCATCCCTTCTGCCAATACGAAGCACCTGCCGAGCTGACGGCGCGCAGTGAACGGGACGCTGCGTCTTATCCGGCTGCCCTTCATCTGTTCCATACCGAATCAGGGGAAACGGTGCTGGGCCGAAGCGTGTTTCAGCCTGCGGATTTCACGGGGCTGCGCAGCGCCTTTTTTACGCATCATTACGTCGTTCCGGAAGGATTCCATCGAGATGATCATAACGCTTACCGGACATGGCTTCAGGCCGCTTTTGCCGATCATTACGATATCGAAGAGGGCGTCGATCTGCCGCAGCTTCCTGCGATTCCGGTACAGGCCGATTCCCGGGCCGCTGTCTCGTCCGAGAGGACGCCGGCCTTGCTGGAGGAGCTCGGGATCAACGAGAAAGTATTCAAGCAGCTGATCTATGCCTGCATATCCGCGGCTGCCGGGAAGAAAAAGGTATACATCGTTCTGGATGTCCCGGTGGAACAGTTGTCCGCGAAGGCGGAGCAGCTGCTCTTTGTGCTGTTTGGCCGATTGCCCTATGCGCTGCGCCGGGTGCTTGGATTCGTAACTTATGCCAAGGAGCCGCAGAGCAAGAAGGGGCTTCATCTCATGTTCGTGGAGAAGGGCAGCCTGCGCCTGAATGACCGGAGCATCGAGAAGGATTATTTGTTTGAGCTCGCAGCAGGCCGGGTCATCAATGCCGATCTGAAATGGTCCGAGCAGCCTTATCTTGATTTTGCTTGGGATACGCTGCTGGACCCGGATCGGTCCGAACGTTTTTTTGCCTTCGCCGAGCTAATGCTTGCGGACATGGAGCCGATACATCAGATCTCGCTGGACAGCTATGATGATTTATGCATGCTGTTCCAGATCGAAGAAGGCCATGAAGGCCTGTACCATGAGCATAAGCATGCCGTGCTGCGTGCTTCACTGCTCTACCTGCAGCCGGCAGGCGCCCTGGATGCGAAGCAACGTCTGGATCAGCTGTTTCTTGCCCTGTTTGCCAAGGAGTTCGAGCTCGTCAAAGGCGGGCATGTTCCGGATGCCGCGATCGCGGGATTCCTGAAGGATTATCATGGCATCAATCCCCGGCAGTATAACGATTGGATCGTGGAATATTTTATCCGCTCCTTAAATAATGCCTTATCGAAGCAGCGTCAGGATACGACCATGGCGATTTACGAGCTGCTGGAGAGCAACCCGTCTTTAAGCCGAGCCTTTTATGCGAGGGTGCTGACCAGTCCGGGGCTGCCGGCGCTGATGTTCGATCCCTACATGAAAACGCGCATGAAGCAAGCGGCAACGCCTGCAGACCTCGTGGATTTGATCGGCTTGTGGGTTCGGAATCACCCTCTCCTGCTGGAGCAGGAGAATTATGTCCGGCTTGCGGAAGCCCAGCTTATCGATAAGCTTCAGCAGGATTCGGATCCGGTGAGAACGGTCAATGCCGTACTGGATCAATTGGATGCGCTGGAACGCGATCCGCAAAAGGGAATCGGCCGTTATCAAGGCGGACGTGCCTTTGCGGACCGGATGATCTATGCAGCCAATCTCTTTCTCTTGCGTGAGCTGGAGCCTGAGCAATTAAGCCAGAAGCAGCTGATGGATATCGGGTTCCTGCAAATGCCGAAGGAGTTCAAAGGCTGGGTAGAGCGGTTCGATTCCCGGATTCGGTCCAAAGCCGCGGTCATGCTGGCCCTTCACCAGTGGTCCGGCCATGAAGAGGTTAGAGCGGAAGTGCTGGCGGAACTCTCGGCAGAGGAACGGGAGCGCACCCAGCATATCATGCGGAAGTGGCTGCAGCATCATGTGGAACCGTCCAATTTCGAGAGCATAACCTTGGCTTTCTGCACGGATATCAATTCCAGTGCGGTAGACTATCGGAGCTTGCTGGATTACTTGCACAGATACGGCAAGAGCCCGGACGTGGTATACCAATATATTCAGTGGTCTGCCGAGCAGCCGGTATTCGTTAGACCTCGCGGACTTGTTCCCGCTTATGCCGCCGCCATCATCGATTATTTCAAAATCCACGACCGCGAAGCCTTTAAAAATAAGGATTACGTAAAAACTTATTTCAGTTCGCCTGCACCCATCCTCAAACCGGTGTATGCGCAGGTTAAGGCCGAGTTGGCTTCGCCGTTGGTGCGATGGTTTCGCCGGCATTCGCGGTTCGTAAAAATCACTTCTTCCTTGCTTGTGGTAATCGTTGTTGCTGGCGCTGCCTTCATGATGATCCAAAACGGCAAAGGTCCCGCGGACGGCGATGCCGATCCGAATCCGGCCGTTACGCCGCCGGTTACGGTACCGCCGGCTTCTTCCGAGACCGTAGACGAGCAGCCTTTATTAACGGCGACGGTGGTGGAGGAAGGCGAGCAGGCGGGAAGCACCGAGCTGAATTTCCATTTTAAACAACCGGCGGCTTGCCGGGATTTCAGTGTGGACAAACTACAGATTATAGGCAAGGATGGAAGCACGCTGCTTGAAGCGGCCGGTCCTGAATTATCGCGGGTGTGCGCGGATGAAACCACAGGGGAAGCCGATGCTGCTGATCCGTCAGGATCCGAGACGGATTCATCCGGGAACCAAGCGGATCCGAATAGCGGGACAACAGAAGGGGAAAACAAGTCTGATCCTGTTGAAGGTGAGGATGTGGAGACCTCGGATGACCTTGGCACCGTTCAGGCAAACCCGGCTGATACGAGTCAGGTCACCGTGAAGCTGGATCAGGCGCTTGACGTATCCCTAGTCGAGAAGGTCGTAGTGGATGGTGTCTCCTATGAGCTGTCCGACGAAAGCGCGCTTTCGGAAGAGCAAGAGCAGACTCCCGAGAATGAGACGGATGAAGGGGTTTGAATTATAGAACGAGCAGACGAATGATTGTCTGCTCGTTTTTTTTCGCGCCACTATGTATGCACGACCACTTATTCATGCTGGCGACAGATTTGTTCTTCTCTTTCGAGGTTTTGTACGGTTGCATAGGTGGTGCCCCATTCACACATGGTATGTAGTACAGGCACGAAGGATTGGCCCAGCTCAGTTAAACTGTATTCTACCTTAGGCGGTACTTCTTTAAATACTTCTCTTCGGACAAGCTCATCTTTTTCCAGCTGCTTTAATTGCTCGGTTAAGACTTTCTGCGTAATGGTCGGCATGAGCAGGTAGAACTCCTTAGTTCTCCTTGGCTTTTGACTCAGAAAGAAGAGAATTAAGCATTTCCACTTTCCTCCTACCGTGTTCATAAAAATATTGATTCCCGTGTTGAGGCTGTTCATTATGTAATCCTCCTGAATAGGCACATAAAGGTGGCTAACCCACTTTATTGTGCGTTATTTTCTGCCACTGTACGGTCCATTATAATCGGAATGTGAAGCAAATAAAACATTTGGAGTGAGCACAATGAGTGTGAGAGAGATATTAGAGCAAAGACGTTCTGTCAGGCATTATGACCCCCATTATAAAATGGAATCGGAAACGTTGGCGGCTTTGATTGAAGGAGCCAGTAAATCGCCCAACGGAAACAATATTCAAGCCACACGGTACCTGGTTATCGACGAACCGAATTTAAAAAACGTGTTACTCCCCATTGCCTTTCATCAGCAACAGGTAATAGAAGCGTCGGCTCTAATCGTTGTATTGGGCGATTATCAAGCATTTGAAAAAGAGAATATTATACATATCCATGAAGAAGGATTTCAAAAGGGTTATTTTGACGCATCATTAAGAGATTATTTAGCCAGCGCGGCTATTCAATATTATCTAAATAAATCCAAAGAAGATTTAAAGCTCGAATTAGTAAGAGACGCAAGCCTGGCGTCTATGTCGTTAGTCTTACTGGCGAACGAGGCGGGTCTCCATACGATTACCATGTCCGGGTATGATTCCGAACAATTAAAGTCGGCCTTACAGATTTCTGACAGGTATGAAGATGTGATGCTTATAGCCATTGGGAAAGGAATTAAACAAGGTCATAAAACCGTTAGACACGATGTGGGCAAAATCATGTATACAAACAAAATATAATTCATGGCATGAAATATTGGCTCGCTTGTTGTTTGTTCATGCAGCGGGTGGAAAAAAATAGGATAAACATCCGTCTAATAGTTACGCCGTCTCCGACGCATTTCTATTAGGAGGGAATAGAAGGATGAGAAAAGGCCTGGTTGCTGCAGCACTTTTAGCGGTATGGATCGTGTCAGGTTGTTTCGAGAAGGTACAGGCAGTTCCGATCATAGATGAGGCTATGGATGTGATCAGCCAACATGGTGGAGGAGCGGGAGGAGTATAAGCAACTGCCTGCTGTGCAAGGATATTACGAATGAGGACCCGGCGATGTTACCTCGGCTGCTAGTTCAACCATCATAAGCAGCCGATCACAATGATCGGCTGCCTTTTTCTTTAAGATTGAGTTTTTCGGTTTGCATAAACTTGCGTTTGAGTCTGATGTTATTTTGAAGAAAGAATGGTGAATCGACTACGGAACATGGTTATCTCCAGAATGTAATCTTGTCAGGCTCTAATCGAACGGACTCATGCCCATCTTCTTTGGCTTTTCCTAATGAAATGACCATGACTGGAGCATAGCGTTCTTCATCTACATCGAATGCTTTTGCTAACTGATCAGCTTCAAAGCCTGCCATTGGATTCGTGTCATACCCATGCGCACGAGCTACTAACATGAACTGCATGGCAAAGAGGCTGCTATCGATTTTTGCAATTTCAACTTTCATTTCTCTTGATAGAGTCGGAAACAGGGATAGAATGGTTTCGAGTTGACGATCTCGTACTTCTGCCGGCATTTTTCCTTGTTCCACAGCTGTATTGTAAATTTCTTCAGCATATAAATAGCTTTGGGTATCGCCAAAAATCAATAACATGGCTGATGAAGTATCATTCTGTAACGTATTGAACCTCACAAGAGGTCTTAGCTTTTCTTTTCCTTCCGGAGTGTCGACCACAATTACACGCCAAGGCTGCATATTTGCAGAGGATGGAGCCAAACTGGCTTCCGAAATCATGTCGCTCATCTCTTCTTTCGATATTTTAAAGTTCTCATCATAATTGCGGACAGAACGTCGGCCCATAACGATATTGGCGAAATCGTTGTTTTGAATATGGTTAAACATAGAACCTCTCCTTTTTGATAACATCGATTTTTTTGACATTGTGGATGTCGTTCGTTATCATATTTCGTATTATGAACTATGAACCTAGGTTTATAGCAAGAAATAAAAGAGGTCCTATTATGAAAATAAACGAGGTTTCAAATTTAACGGGTCTGCCCATATCAACGTTGAGATTCTATGAACGTAAGAACCTGATTCCGGACACATTTGTTAAACGAGATGCAAATAATTATCGAATTTATTCCGAAGAGATTGTGGAGTTTCTAGATGATGTGAAGGTACTTTTATCGGTAGATTTTTCTATAGAAGAATTAAGTTTGTTAGTCAATCAACAACTTAACTTGTCATACGAGGCAAAGACGAAAATGGTAGAACAAAAAATCAAAGAAATTGAAGAGATCCAGAAGCGATTGAAAAAGTCGAAGACATTCTTGAATGCCGTCTTGGAAGGAAAGGCGAATTTTCAAACCAAGTGTTAAAGTAAAAGTATGTGAACGATACGATAAGGGCTGCGTCATCTTTGGGGATGCTTGCAGCCCTTTCATGTACACGCGGAATCACTCATGGATGTGTCCAATCATGAACTAACAGTCTTCGTAACACCATACATTGATCTGGTTGCCATATGGATCGTAGGTGTGGAACATGACAAGAAACTTCGGATTTCCGGCAAAATCGGTAACCTTCCATCCTTGTTCCCGCAAACGTTTATGAGTCTCAAAAAAGTCCGCCTTCTTCCGTATTACCCAATAAGGCCTTGCAGCTACAGTAAGTGCGTCCTTGGTTCGGTCTGTCCGAGCGGTTTCCAGATAGAGCGGTGCGCCCTCGGCGGTGATAATTACGGTCGCGGAGGTTCCATCCTCACTGACCCGTTCGACTCTGCCGCCCAGATTAGCCTCGTACCACGCAATGGCTTCATCCAGCCGGTCAACGCCAAAGCGGGGGATCGCTTGGAACGGAAAGCGTGCGTCCGGTGCTTTAGCAACCAACGCCTCCGTACCTGGCTCCGGTTCGATTGCCGTTAAGCGGTTGCCAGCCGGATCGAAGAAATCGAAGGTACGGTCAAAGGGGCCTTGGGTCACATCGGTCACTTGAATATCCTGTTCGCGAAAATAGGCGTGTGCAGCTTCAAGATTCGTTGCGGTGAAGCAGAAGCGAACATTTCCGTTTTGTCCCCAATCGACTGCAAAATGCGGGTGGTCATGCTCCACCGACTTGATATGTATGCATCCCAGTGCCGGGAAAGTAAGGGTGGCCATTTTTTCGACCGGGTAATCCTCTTCGTATGTCACTTTCAGATCCAAATGCGTGCTATACCATTCGATGAGTTCCTTGAACCGATCCCATGGGGCAATGATAAAACCTCCATCGAAATCATCCAGCCGTAATCCAACCATTCGCTTGATCCTCCTATAAGAAAGTTTTGGAAAATGGAACAATCCCAGTATAAACCTTCAAGTAACTTGAAGGTCAAGAGAAGCGAGTTTGCATGACAGGAATCATGATTTCGAATATAGGAGAATCGGGATAATGCCGCTCCAGCCGCTTGCCCGCAGGTTCGAAACCGAACTTCTGAAGGAAGCGGATCGTTCGCATGCATGCGAAGGTGTCCTCCCATGAGCTGTCCACCGATACGAACAAGGTAGGGGGGATGGACTCCAAATAGGCTTCGGAGGGTGTCTTCGGAGGCGTTGGCTTCCGAGAGGATTCCGTACAAATTTGATATCCGACTTCAATTAGCACCGCGTGCGGGAGGGAGTCCATCACCTTGATCAAGCTGGAGCCTTGCGTGCGAATGTTGAGGTCATGGAGTCTGGCTGCCGCTTGTTTCATTTCCCGCGAATAAGAGTTTACTGGTTTGTCTACCAAAAACGGCTGCCATATCACGGTTAGGGGTTGTTCCCAATTGATGAGATGCAGACTGCCGCGACCCGGTTCCATCCCGTTTAAATATTGACTCGCAATTTGGACCGAGAGTAGACGTGCCTCAGCTTCCCGCCGCCAGCGCGCAAGCAGCTCGGAACGCGTACTTTCCTCGGCTTCAAGGAAACACCGGATATCCCCAAGGCTGATGCCTGATTGACGGAGGCTGTTTACAAGCTTGGCTTCGTGAATTTGGTGAAATCCATAATACCGGTAACCGTTCTCCAGCCGTTCAGCCGGAACCAGAATCCCCTTGGATTCATAGAAACGAAGCGCACTGGGGACCATGCCGGTGCGTTCTGCGAATTGAGCGATGCTCATCATGGGCGTTCACCTGTTATTTTTTGTGAATAAAATTGCCTCCATATCATACCATAAAGATTGCTAGAATCGTGGCGTGGATCCTGAAGAATACGTAGGATATAAGATAGGGAGGTGCGAAACAATGTCATATCAAAAAGCCTTTGAGGCCTACATAGCGGCGACGAATACGCATGATTTTGATCAGGTAGCCCGGCTGCTCGATGAGGGAGCGGTGTATTGGTTCTCGGACCGGAGCTGCTGTTGCCTGGAGGAAATCAGGGCCTATTTCGAGCACGCTTGGGACGTCATCCGGGATGAGGTCTACCGGGCGGAGGACGTGGTGTGGATTGCGACTGATGTACATTCGGCTGTCTGCATTTATACTTATCACTACGAGGGGTATTTTCAGGGGGAATACACGACCGGGAGCGGGAGAGCAACGAACGTATTCGTTCGAGATGCCGACGGAGTATGGAAATTAAAGCATGAGCATCTAAGTTCAATTAGATGAATCGGCCGTCACCTGTTACATAGGAAACAGAAGAAGAGCCTTTCGAGGGCTCTTTTTTTTGGATTGAATTTATTAACAGAATATAAAATTACAAGAATTTATCCCATCTATATGGAAATGTATCCCTTCTCAATCGATGGCGCAGGTTCCATGATACAACTATATGAATATGGATTGAACAACATGGATTTCATTGAAAGGGGGCCGTAGTAGAGCGATCCAGCAAGCAAGTGGTGTAGGTATGGAGCGAAAAGGGGGAGGGGATGAATCTTACATAGTTAAGTTTATCTGGATTGGTAACCGCTTTCAAAAACGAGTGGATTTCGAGCGATATGCGAAGCTGGGCAAGTCATCAAGGATACCACCCGGGTGACACCAAGAGGAACAGACATTCATGGAAATGCTGTATCATTTGCAATCGAAATTTAATCGACAGAGGTGAAAACGGTGATACCCTTTATCACGAAAAGACGCCCGAAATGGGTACTGTGTTTTTTGGCCCTTATTCTCATGTTTACCCCACTGCTTCATGCGCCTGCATCCTTTGCAGCAGAAGGCGCATCTCCTTCAGAAATTACCGCAACGAGCTCCGGCATCGATCCGGTGACGGTAACAGGCTCGACCTATGGCTCCCAGGATCCGCTAGCACCGCAGAATCTGCGAATTGTGCAAGACTCCATCACGGCCACCGAAGCAACGATACTATGGGATTACGACAAAAATAATCCGCAGCATACGTTTGATATTGATGTCTGGAACGCCGTGGATGATGCATGGTATACATGGGGGAACGGCGGAAGCCGGACCCTGGATGATTTGAAACCCAACACAACCTATAAATTATACATTACATGGTATGAGAGACCGTCTCAAGGTCCGGACCAACGGCATAAGAGTAATGTAATCGAGTTTACTACGCTGGATGGCGAGGTTAAGCCTCCAAAAACGTCCGCTCCCCAGAATCTGCGATTAGTGGAGGTAACGCATAACCAGGCTACCTTTGAATGGGATTTCCTCAAGGGAGACAAGAACGATATCGATGTCTGGAATGCAGATACGGATGCTTATATCACGTGGGGAAATTTAACCACGCATGCCGTTACAGGGCTTAAGCCCGAGACAACCTACCGCATATATATTACCTGGTATGACCACAGGCCCTCAAAGGATATGAAGAGCAATATTCTTGAATTCACGACCACCGCGGATCAAACCGTATATGAACAAGCTCCGATTTCACCTCCGAGTTACCTGAAAGTAACGGACGTTTCCGAGAAATCGGTGACCTTAAATTGGGGGGCAAGCTCAGAAGCTACCGGATACGAGCTGTATGTGGACGGCAATAAAGTCGATACCTTGGAAACGGTGACGTCGGTCACGTACTCCCTGGACCCAACAGCCAATCGCGATTATATCTTTGAAGTTACTGCTCAAAAAGCATTGCAGGGACAGAACCCGGAAACTTCGGTGAAGAGTAACGCTGTACATTTAAAATGGGGAGAGCTCGCTGCACCACAGGGGCTGGAGGCTGTTACAGCTACAAGGTCTACCGTCTCCTTGGGATGGGCTCCGGTTCCGGGAGCAACGGGCTATCATATTTATCAGGACGGAAATAAGGTGGCGACAAGCAGCGAGAACCGGTTTGTGGCTGCCGGATTGCAGGAAGGTAAGACGTATTCGTTCCAGATCATCGCTGTTAACCCTTTATGGACATCGCCGATCAGTCAAGCGATTACGGTTGTACCAGGCAGCAATTATAATAATATTACCTACTACACCTCTTGGTCAGCACTACCGGCCGAATGGAATTTCTATCCGTCCGATCTTGACGTTTCTCAAATCACGCATATCAATTACGCGTTTGCTGATTTGTGTTGGAAGAAGTTCGGAAGCACGGTAAGAGCATGTGAAGACCCAAAGGTTCCGCTGCAAAATCGATACGTGTATGATGGCGAGATGATACTTGGCGATCCCGAAAAGGATTTCGAAAATTTCCAAGCTTTCGAATCCGTGAAAGCCGCTAATCCGCATTTGAAGCTTATGATATCGGTTGGCGGCTGGTCCTGGTCCAATCATTTCTCCAACATGGCCAAGACCGAAGAAACACGCCGGGCCTTTGCGAATTCCGCGGTGGATTTCCTCCGAGAATACAAATTCGATGGTTTGGATATCGATTGGGAGTATCCTGTTGAAGGCGGGGAAGACGACAACTCCCGGGGACCGGAGGATACGGAAAACTTCACATTGTTAATGAAGACCGTTCGCGAGGCGCTGGATGCTGCCGGATCAGAAGACGGGAAGTACTATCTGCTGACGATTGCTTCCGGGCAGGGCGATAATTTCGTTAAAAATGCCGATCTTGCGAATTCCGTGACGTATCTCGATTTCATCAATATCATGACTTACGATTACAGCGGCAGCTGGGAGACGCTGGGTCACCATAATGCACCGCTGTTCTTTGACCAAAAGCATCCAAGAGCCGCCTCCTCCGCTCCGAGAAATCATGTGCTCGGCGGTTTGCTGGGCCATCTGAACGGCGGGGTGCCAACGCATAAGCTGATCGCCGGGGTGCCATATTACGGTAAAGGCTGGGATGATTGCCCGCCTACCGGCCAATATCAGACTTGCAAAGGCGGATCCGCATTAAAGACATGGGAAGCGGGCGTTTTCGATTTCAGCGATCTCGAGAACAACTACATCGACAAGAACGGTTATAAGAGATATTGGAACGAATCCGCCAAAGTTCCATACCTGTACAATGAGCAAAATAAAGTGTTCATCACATACAACGATAAGGACACCATGAAATATACGGCTTCCATCGTGAAATCGCTGGATATCGCAGGCGTCATGAGCTGGGATATCAGCGGCGACCGCAATAAGACGCTGACGACCCAACTCGTTCACGATCTGCCGATCAACGGCAAAGTCAATGCATCGGCACTCCCGGCTCCAGGGAATCTGGCCAAGGTAAGCGCCGATTCCGGCTCCATCCAGCTGAAATGGGATGCCGTGACGGGAGCAACGGGATATGAAGTGTACGTGAATCATGCGTTGTCCGGCTCGGTGGCAACGAACGGTTATACCGTGAAGGGCCTCAGCCCCCTAACGAATTACAAGATCCATGTGCTTGCCGTGGATCGAACGGGAGATGAGATCAACCGCGTCTCCAGCGCTTCAAATCAGCTGAGCATCACGACTTCGGGCAACGGCTCCGGTGGCTCTGAAGGCGGAGGAGGCTCCGGCGGATCCGGTTCTACAACGCCATGGACGCCACAGCCGCCTAAAGGCAAGGATCAACTCGAAGCAAACGTTGTGCTTGAAGGAGATAAGGCTCTAGTTACCGTGCCTGCGGCTGCGGCAGTTAACAGCATTAACCAATCGGAATCCTCCAACTTCCAGCTCCATGCGGGTGCCGGCGCGAAGCAGGCGGTGCTGGAAATTCCGCAAGAAGTGATTGCGGCCATTGCGAAAAAAGGGGCCAAAGCCAGTCTGTCCGTTTTCCTAAACGGTACGGAATACCGGATTCCGGCTTCGCTCATCTCGGTTTCCGGGCCGGTGAGAGTCTCGATTGTGGCTCCAGACAATAAGGACGCAGCAAGCCTGGCCGCCTTGCTTCAAGGGAAAGAAACACTGGCGAGTCCGCTGCAGTTCAAGCTTGAGCAAGTACACGCGGATAAAACGGCAACCGAGCTGACACGCTTCGGGAAATCCCATGTCAGCGAGTTTGTTACCTTGGATGCGAAAAAGATAAATATAAAACGTGCGACCGGAGTGGTCTATATACCGGGTACAAACGAGCTTCGATCCGTTCCGACATGGTTTAAAGTGAATACGGACGGCACGGTGACCGTTGAAATCAAGAAAACCGGCAGCGGCGTTTATGCGCTGGTACAGCAGGATATCCGATTTAGTGACGCGATTCCTTCATGGGCACGGGAAGACGTGGCGCAAGCTGCCGCCAAAATGATCGTATCCGGAGAAAATAACGGTTCGTTCGGTGCAAATAAAAACATTACCCGTGCCGAGATCATCTCCATCCTGGTGAAAGCGCTGGGTCTATTGCCTGACGACAAGGATTCCAGCTTCAAGGATGTGGATCCGAAATCCCGATATGCCAGAGAAATCGCGGCTGCCAAAGCTGCAGGACTGGTGAAGGGACGCACAGGCGATATCTTTGATCCCAACAGCTTGATTACGCGCGAGGAATTGGCGGTTATTCTAAGCAATGTGCTGGAGTATGCCGGTAAGAAGAATGAAGCTGACCAAGGCCTGTTAAACAAATTCAAGGATCACTCCAGGGTTTCGTCCTATGCGAAGTCTTCCGTCGCCATTGTCGTAGAACGGAAGATAATGCTGGGGGTGTCTGCTACCAAGCTGGATCCGCAATCTCACGTAACCAAAGCTCAAACGGTCGTAACGGTTATGAGATTACTGCGTGCAGCGGAGTTATCGAACTAATATGACGGTATAAGGGAGCGGAGGCCATTTTGACGGATGTGTTTTTCACGGAATTGGACGAATAATGGCTTGAACATAGCAAGCGAAAAGAAATGCCATGCCGCTGCCCATGCTAAGATGGATCTATCAAATGGATGAGGTGATCGTAGATGGCATTGAAAATCGATAATATTTTTGTGAATCTTCCGGTTAAGGATCTGGAGAAAACGAAAGACTTTTTCTCGAAAATCGGTTTTGAGTTTAATGAGCAGTTTACGGATAAGAATGCGGCCTGCCTGGTCATAGGCGATAACATCTTTGCCATGCTGCTCACCGAGGATTATTTCAAGACGTTCACCAAGAAAGATCTGTCGAATGCGGCCAACACAACGGAAGTGATTCTGGCGCTGTCCGCAGAAAGCCGGGAGCAGGTGGATGACATCGTGAACGCTGCGCTGGCTGCTGGGGGATCGCCTTCCAACGACCCGGTGGATCACGGGTTTATGTACGGATGGAGCTTCCAGGATCCGGACGGACATCTATGGGAAGTCATGTACATGGATCAGAGCCATGTCGAATAAAGCAGCGTTATCCTAAGCAGGATCGCAACCTGAACGACATATTCTAATAGAATGAAGCGGCAGATGACTCCAAGAGACGGGGGAAACTGCCGCTTTACTTTTATTTGGAAATCCACTATATTTGTATGTGCAAACAATATGAGGCGTTTCAACATGATGAACTTCAGCCCGAAAGAGGTAACCGTTATGCTCAATACGTATATCAAAGAATGCCTTTACTTCACAGCCAATCGCCTTAGCCGGGTCATGACCAAGATGGCCGAAGACGAGTTTGCCGCAAGCGGATTGTCGCCTACGTATGCATATCTGCTTATGGCTGTATATGAGATGGAAGGGATCTCGCAGAAGGAATTAGGCGAAATTCTACACCTCCAGCCATCCACCGTAACCCGACTGATTGAGAAGCTGGCCGCTAAAGGACTGGTATACAATCGGGTGGAAGGAAGGATGTCGCTGATCTATACGACCGATAAAGGAAAGGCTCTTGAGAAAGTAATACACGAGTGCTGGAACAATCTGCGTAGTCGATACGGAGATGTTTTAGGCAATGCCGAAGGGGATGAACTATCCCAGCGCCTATACGAGGTTAGCGATCGATTAGAGAATAAGGACTGAACGCAAAAAAGGCCCTTCAAGCCAAACTTGAAGGGCCTTTTCTAAGATTAATTGGCTTGGACTTCCGTCGTGACCTGCCATAACACTCCGAACTTGTCTTCCAGCACCCCGAACAGCGCTCCCCAGAATTGAGTCTTCAGCGCATCAATCACCTTGCCGCCCTCGGCCAAGCGGTCAAAAGCTTCATGGGCTTCGGCATCGCTCTCAAACGACAGGCTCAGATGAATCCCGTTCCCACGCTCCAGGGTTTGGAAGATCGAGTCCGACATAAAGATCGGGATTCCTCCGGCTACCAGACTCAGATGCATGACCTTGTCCTTCAATTCTTCCTTGGTTCCGGGAACCTCGCCATGGGTTTGCACGGATAAGATTTCTCCTCCCAGTGCTTGAGTATAAAACTCAGCCTGCGCTTTTGCATCCTCAGAGAAAATATACGGTGTCAGTTTAGCCACGTTCAACATCCTTCCCAGGTTTTAATATGATGGATTCGTTTTCCTTGGTTTTAGTATAAACGGTCTCTGGCCCTCACATTTCTTCTGGATTGCTAAATGATACGGCAGTATTTCGGGGTTGTCCTATAGAATAGGCGACAGCAGGCGGGAGATGGACTCCTTGAACTTGATCCACCGCGAACGCTCCAGATACTGCTTCATCGTAAGCTGGCTGGATACCCGCAGATCCTGGTGGAAGATGTGGGTCAACTGTTTCGATATATGCTCATCGTACAGGAATGCGTTCACTTCGAAATTCAGCTTGAAGCTTCGAACGTCGATATTCGCCGTGCCCACGGACGAAATCTTCTCATCGATGATGATCGTCTTGGCATGAATAAAGCCATTATTGTAGAGATACACATTAGCCCCGGTACCCAGCATTTCCCCGATATAAGATAAGGTAGCCCAATACACGAAGGGATGATCCGGTTTATCCGGAATCATCAGATGCACCTCTACGCCGGAAAGCGCCGCAATGCGCAGTGCATCCAGGAGGCTGGCATCCGGGATAAAATAAGGCGTCTGAATATGAATCGATTTCTTGGCGGATGAAATCATTTTGATATAACCGTTCTTGATGTGTTCATATCGGGAATCCGGACCGCTGGTGACAATCTGAATCCCGACATTGCCGGGCGAATTGATCTTGGGAAACAGATTCGATTCGTAAGTGATATCGTTATGATGCGAAGCCTGATTCCAGTCCAGAATGAAGCGAACCTGCATCGCATAAACGGCCTCGCCTTGGATGCGCAGATGGGTATCCCGCCAATACCCGAACCTGGAGTTGAGGCCCAGGTACTCGTCCCCGACGTTGAAACCGCCGACATACCCGATATTGCCGTCGATGATCGCCAGCTTTCGGTGATTCCGGTAATTCAGCCGCAGGTTGATGAAGCGCAGCTTGGACGGGAAGAAGGCCTCGGCTTCTCCGCCGGCTTCGCGGAATGCCTTGAAGAAGCCTTTGGTTAGTTGACGCGAGCCCAGCTCATCGTATAGAACACGGACCTTCACGCCTTCATTAGCTTTTTGGGTCAACAGGGAGATCAGCTTCTTGCCGAGCTCGTCGCGGCGGATAATGTAGTACTGAATATGTATATAGTCTTTGGCTTCCTCGATATCCTGAAACAACCGTTCAAACTTCCTGCGTCCATCCGTAAAAATTTCAACATGGTTGTCGTCCGTAAGGATCGCCTGGTTCTCATTGATATGCATATGGATCAAATCGCTGTTGTCCGCCGCCGCTTGATTGGTGAACGGGTATTCGCCGTTGTTCATCCCTTCCATTTGGGACAGCAATACTTTTTCGATGCCGGTTTTTTGCAGATCGTCCCAATGAAAGAGACGGATTCTTCTTAAATTCTGGGCGAACAGCAAGTACAGCACAAAGCCCAGAATCGGGATAAAGGACAGCACCAGCAGCCATGCCCAGGTGGAGCCGGCATCCCGCCGTTCCCTGAAAACCACGAACATGGAGAACACGATATTCAGAACGATGATCAGACCGAGAATGATGGATGTAACATGCATGTTTATGATATCCTCCTACACTATAGCCTTGCCCTAGCAATCCTTCATATTATACGTGAGGCGTTAGAAGAAGTATATATCGGCGGCATGGAGTGAAACCGAAAGGTCCTAAAACGTTGGCGGCTAGGGTAAGGTCGCTCGCAACGAATATAGAAGGAGCCATTTGAATCCATACTCGTTGTCATGATACGATGGTGAAAAAATAGGAGAAGGGGCATGCTTTTTGCTGAAAATGAACAAGTTTTTCAAATTGTGTCTTGCCGTGATCCTGGTGCTGACCATCATTTATTTGGGATCGCTGGTGGATTTTATATTCAGACCCGTACTTTCGTTCTTCTCCATCATCCTCGTGCCGTTAATGCTGTCGGGATTCTTCTATTACCTGCTCAGACCGCTGGTTGATCTCCTCGAAAAACGCAAGCTAAATCGCTCGCTGGCCATCCTGCTCCTGTATGTCGTGTTCGCGGGCATCCTTACCGGCTTTATCCTGGGGGTATGGCCATCGCTGCGCGATCAGATCGTGGCTCTCGTACAGAACGCTCCAGCCTTGTTTGCCAAGCTTGGCGAGCAGCTTCAGGAATTGGAGAATAACGGCTTTTTCCAGGATATTTTCCCGAAGAACGCCAACCCGCTTACGCAGCTCACCGATTATTTGAATCAAGGCTTCACGTTCCTGACGAATTACATTATGAATCTGTTCTCGTTCGTGTCGAATTTTGCCATCGTATTGTTTACGTTCCCGATTCTCTTGTACTACATGCTGAAGGAAGGCGGGAAATTCGGGGAGATGGTGGTCAGCTTTTTGCCTGACCGATTTAAGAACGAGGGAGCCTCGGTGCTGGACGAAATCAACAATGCACTCAGAGGATTCATCGTTGGCCGGGTTCTCGTCAATTTGGCGCTGGGGGTTTTGATGTATATCGGATTCCTGATTATTGGCCTGCCCTATGCGCTGCTTTTGACGGTCGTGGCCGTCATCGCGAATTTCATACCGTTTATCGGCGCCATTCTATCGGCGATCCCGATCTTGATCATCGGCTTTATTCAGTCTCCGGGAACGGCGATCTGGTCCCTTGTCGTCATTCTGGCGGCCCAGCAGATTCAGGATAACCTGATTGGTCCGTATATCTTCGGCAAACAGCTGGCGATCCATCCCATTACGATCATTATCCTGGTGCTGGTGGGACAAGATCTTGGCGGGATTATCGGAATTCTGCTGATCGTACCGATCTATATGATCATTAAGATTATCGTAACTCGAGTGTATCAACTATTCTTTAAGGAGAAATGGCAAAAAGCCTAAGCGCGGGATAGGAAGGCGTCCTTTAGCCGCATATGAAAGCCGCCCAAGAGCGAGGAATCGTTCTTGGCGGCTTTTTATATATTTGGGGTGCACAGGAGCTTGACAACGATAAGAAAATTATATAATCTTAAATTAAAGATATTATATTTAAAGATTATTTATGGTTTACGGCTCATCCATCATGCAAAACGGATCATAAACGGAAATAAAGGGTTTCGACACGAAACGATGAGGGAGAGATGGGATATGGCATTACATACGGCAGGCATTCATCATATTACCGCTTATGCGCAGGATCCGCAGAAGAACGTTGATTTTTATACAGGCGTGCTAGGACTCAGAATGGTAAAGAAAACCGTGAATTACGATGCGCCCGAGGTATATCATCTGTATTTCGGGGATGAAGGAGGACAGCCCGGAACGATCATCACTTTCTTCCCTTCCTCCGCTTCGCGAAGAGGGCTGCGTGGAGGAGGACAGGCAGGATATACGACCTTTGCCGTTCCTGAAGGGGCCCTGCCTTATTGGGAACAGCGGCTGCGGAGCTTTGGTGTTCCTGTCATGAAGGCTTTCCGGTTTAACGAACAATACCTTCAATTCTCCGATCGGGACGGACTTTCGCTAGAGTTAGTGGAGCGGGAAGGCGGTCCGAATAACGGCTGGTCCGTGGACGATATCACTCCGGATACAGCCATTAAGGGATTCGGCGGCGCGGTTCTGTTCAGCAGCAAATGGGAGGAAACGAAGAAGGCGCTGGAGAACGTCATGGGACTGACCTACATGGGAGAGGACGTCAATTATGCCCGGTTTCAAGCTGCGGGCCACTTCGGCAACGTGATTGATCTGCCGATGCGGGATATTCCACTCGGAGCCGGAGGTGCCGGAACGACCCATCATATCGCATGGCGGGCTCAAGATGATGAGGAGCACGGTAAATGGTATGAATGGGTGAAGGAGCAGGGATTTCATCCAACGGATATCAGGAACCGTAACTATTTCAAAGCGTTATATTTCAGGGAACGTGGTGGGATCCTGTTTGAGATCGCAACCGATCCGCCCGGATTTACGGTGGACGAAGACCTGGACTCGCTGGGGGAACAATTAAAGCTTCCTGCCTGGTTCGAACCGGAGCGTGCCCGAATCGAGCAGGGGCTGGAGCCTATACAAGTCAAACATACAGGAGAGGGGCAACTCAAGTGATATCCATTGACCCGAATACCCAAAGCGAACGGGACACATACAAGCTGCTGATCGGAAGCGTCGTTCCGCGTCCGGTCGCTTTCGTTACGACATTATCGGCGGATGGCGTGCTGAATGCGGCCCCGTTCAGTTACTTTTCCATTGTGTCGAGCAATCCCCCTTTGCTGTCGGTTTCCGTTCAGCGAAAGAACGGTGCACCCAAGGATACGGCGAGAAATGCCATGCAGAGCGGCGAGCTTGTCATCCACATCGTGGACGAAGATACCGTTGCAGCCGTGAACGAAACGGCGGCGAACCTGCCTCCGGACGAAAGTGAGCTTGACCGAACCCGTTTAACCTCGGTCGTTAGTGACGTTGTTAAGGTTCCCGGCATTATGGAATCCAAGATTCGCATGGAATGCGTGCTGGAGCAGGTCGTCACGTTGGATGGTACGGATCAGCTGCCTGCCGCTGATCTATTGATTGCCCGCGTCGTCCGATTTCACGTGTCCGAGGAGCTCTACGAGCATGGCCGGATTGACGCATCCAAGTTGAAACCTGTGAGCCGCATGGCAGGAAATATCTATTCGACCCTGGGAGAGATGTTTACGATTGAGCGGCCGGTCTGATAGGGCTTGAGCTTGAATAGGGTTATTGCTTTGCGACTATTTTTAGCGAACATTCTTTTTCTTCGATAGGTTGCTGGTCATTCATTAGGAAACGGGGTATTGGAATATCATGGTCGGTATTTGCCCATTCTACATGAATGGATAGCCGGTTGATGAATTTACAACATAGGAGTGATCAACGCATGAAATTTGATTCCAAGGTTGTCATTGTGACGGGAGGCGCCAGCGGGATTGGCGAAGCGGCAGTCAGACTTTTTGCAAAAGAGGGAGCCAAGGTCGTTATCGCGGATTATTCCGACCAGGGCCAAGCGGTTTCCGACGAATTGAGAGGAGCCGGCTTTGAAGCGCTGTTCGTCAAAACGGATGTAACCCAAGAGCAGGAAGTCGCGAATATGGTGAATCAGACGGTGCAGCATTTTGGTCGTGTCGATGTATTGTTCGCCAATGCAGGCATTGCCCATGATGCTCCTGCCGATCAGTTAACGATGGATAACTGGCAGAGAACGATTGATATTAATCTGACAGGGGTCTTCCTGTGCGATAAGTATGTTATTCAGCAAATGCTGTCCCAAGGAACCGGAGGGGCGATCGTAAACTGCGGCTCGATCCATAGCCATGTCGGAAAAGCAGGGGTAACCGCCTATGCTTCGGCTAAGGGGGGCGTCAAGCTGTTAACCCAGTCGCTCAGCGCAGACTATGCCTCCAAAGGAATCCGAATCAATGCCGTGTGTCCGGGATATATCGATACGCCGCTGATCCAGGGAAGAACGGAAGCGATCACGCAGCACTTGGTCGGCCTTCATCCGATGGGCCGTTTGGGACAGCCGGAAGAAGTGGCCAAAGCCGTGTTGTTCCTCGCCAGTGAAGATGCCTCCTTCATTACGGGCACGAGCCTGCTGGTGGATGGCGGCTATACCGCGGTATGACGAGAAAAGCCCTGATGCTAAGCATCGGGGCTTTTTTTCAAGTCATTCCAGGCGTTGTTATCAAACTTATTTATGGAGTGTTTCAAAATTTTTTTTCGGTCCCGTATTTCATACGGGCAGACTACCTGATCCGGGGCTCATTCATGGCATAAAACATATATGTCATGAACGATTTCCGCATGACCCGTCAAATGCCTGCTATATAGCGGAAAATGGAGCATGGATTCCATGACCAATCCGGTGTATGGACAGCCTTAAATAAGGTGTTCAAAAGGCTCGATATTCTCGTTGCAAAAACGGTATTTTTACTTCTGAATTTCCAGAAAAAGCGGTTAAAGGGGTTTGACTTTTCCTGAGCTTCCCTTTATCATGAACACACGCTTAGTTTCCGGCATACATATTCCGGAAAGCGGGGGAACCAGTTTCACCAGGGGCGAGTCACTTGGAATTCACGAGTGTAGGGTACCATCTTACCCGAGTCCGTCAGCTAACCTCGTCAGCAGTGGATGGGTCTTGCATACATAATGGATGTTCATACAAAAGGCCCTTATTCTCTATAGGGGCCTTTTCTCTATTTTTTGACCCCCTGCTGGCGGAGCTATGTCTAGATCCCCTGTTTGGTGGTCTTTTTGCATTCAATTACAGAGGAGGGGCAACGTCTGCAAATGTGGAATGAATTGAATCGATTATCAGACGGCATTGGGTCAAAGCGTGCAAGGAAGCCGATGAATCATCTTCCCTGAAGCCTCGTCCCATGCACGCGTATCTGAATGTCCATATATCCAAGTTAACACATGTGCTAACACGGATAATTTCGTCATGCCGTTTTTTAAGAAAGTGAAAAGCTATTACGAAAGGTTGTGGAAGGTTTTGAAGAAAGTGGTTGTGCTGGTGTTGTCCGTGATGATGGTGGTATTGCTCGCGGCTTGCGGCGACAAAGGAAGTACGCTGGATCGAGCCATAGAGCAGGGATATATCACCGTAGGGTTTGCGAACGAGAAGCCGTATGCCTACAAAGAAGCCAATGGGGAGCTCACGGGTGAAGCGGTTGAGATTGCCCGCGTTATTCTGGAGCGTCTTGGCATCAAGGAGATGAGAGGGGAGCTAACGGAATTCGGTTCGCTGGTCGCCGGATTGCAGGCCGATCGGTTTGATCTGATCACGGCAGGCATGTTCATTAATCCGGACCGCTGCTCTGCCGTCCTGTTCGCGAATCCGGAGTACAGCATCGGGGAAGCCCTTGCGGTAAAGCAAGGGAATCCGATGGAACTCGGAAGCTATGAGGACATTGCCAAGAATGAGCAGGCCAAGGTGGCTGTCATGACCGGCGCGGTCGAAATCGGCTACATGGAGAAGTCGGGCATTCCTTCGGACCGGATCGTACAGGTCCCTGACCAGGCTTCGGCGATCAGCGCCCTCCAGGCCGATCGGGTGCAGGCGATTACCATGACGGGGCCGTCCCTGCAGGCGATGCTGGATTCAGCCAGCGACGACAGCATCGAACGCGTGGCTGATTTCGAGCAGCCAGTCATCGATGGCGAAAGCGTTCGCGGTTATGGGGCTACGGCTTTCCGCCAAGCGGATACCGAGTTCCAGGAGGCTTATAATGCAGAGCTTGAGAAGATGAAGGAGTCGGGCGAGCTGCTGGAAATTTTGCAAGAGTTCGGGTTCACGGAAGAAGAGCTCCCGGGTGAGATGACGGCCGCTGCGCTCTGCGGGGAATAGCATGCCGAATTCTTGGATCGATTTTCTTCCGACGCTGCTCAAAGGAGCAGAGATCACGATTATCGTCGCGTTCTTTTCAGCCATCCTGGCTATCGTGATGTCCTTTGCAGCCGGATTGTGCCGGCTGTCGAAGCTGTGGATCGTCCGCACGGTGACGGCCGTGTACGTCGAAGTTTTTCGGGGAACCTCCTTGCTGGTGCAGCTCTTCTGGTTGTATTTTGCCCTTCCGTTCATCGGCATCGAGCTTCCGAAAATGCTGGCGGCGATTCTCGCGATCGGACTTAACTTCGGCGCATACGGCTCCGAGATTGTTCGCAGTGCGGTGCTGGCCGTTCCGAAAGGACAGTGGGAAGCTGCCGTGGCGCTTAATATGAGGCCTTGGCAGAGGCTGTGGAACGTTATACTGCCCCAAGCGTCCCTGCGAATGCTTCCCCCGTTCGGGAATCAGCTTGTGGAACTCATCAAATCCACCTCGCTCGTTTATTTCATCACGATGGCGGATTTAACGTATCAGGCGATGGTGCTCCGCAACAATTACATCTCCTGGACGACCGAGATTCTGGTGCTGCTGCTCCTCATGTATTTTGTCATCGCCACGATCGTCTCGATGGCGGTTCGACTGCTCGAGCGCAAACTGACCGCGGGGAGGCTGTAGCGTATGTGGGATTGGAAATATGTGTTTGAAATACTGCCGCAGCTTCTGAGTGCATTAAAAATGACGGTATGGGTCACGCTCTGTGCTTTTGTGGTGGCATTGATTATCGGACTGCTGCTTGCCTTTGCCGCGCGGAGCAAATTTAAGCCCTTGTCGCTCATAACCAAAGGAATCATAGAATTTATTCGCAATACCCCCTTGCTGGTACAGGTGTTCTTCCTGTATTACAGCTTGCCGCTGCTGACGGGCATTTCGATTCCGGCCTTCTATGCGGGGGTCATCGGCCTGGGGCTGCATTACAGCACGTATCTGTCGGAGGTGTACCGTTCCGGCATTGAAGGGGTGCCCAAAGGACAGTGGGAAGCCGCAACCGCACTGAACTATACGAAATCCCAGACCTGGCGGAGCATTATACTGCCGCAAGCGGTGCCGCCGATCATCCCGGTGCTGGGGAATTATTTGATTGTCATGTTTAAGGAAACGCCGATTCTATGCGCCATTACGCTGGTCGAGATGATGCTGACGGCCAAAAATATCGTGTCGCAATCATTTCGCGCTTTCGAACCGTACACGCTGGTCGGGATTCTGTTCCTGATCATCAGTTATATTGCGTCTTTGCTGGTGCAAAGGCTGGAGAAGCGTTTGAATTTGCAGCGTGGAAAATAAGGAGGGAGTCTATTGAATGCCGTTGTAATCGATGAGCAGGCCGAAGAGGCGAAGAAGCCGCAGCGGGAAAGAAGCCCCGTTACGGGCTCACAGCCGATGGTGAAATATGCGGGCGTGACCAAGTCGTATGGCGACCTGCAGGTGCTGAAGGGCATCGATTTGGAGATGCAGCCTGGAGAAAAGGTGGCCGTGATCGGACCGAGCGGATCTGGCAAAACGACGATGGGCCGAATGCTGATGACGCTGGAGGAGCCGACCGAGGGGACCATCGAGGTCGATGGCGAGCTGCTCTGGCATATGGAGGAGAAGGGCAGGCTGGTCCGGGCAAACGAGAAGCATCTGCATCGGATGCGGTGCAACGTCGGCATGGTCTTCCAGCACTTCAATCTGTTCCCGCACATGAATGTGCTTCGCAACGTGACGGAAGCCCCGCGCAAGGTGCTGGGGTTGTCCAAGGAGGAAGCGGAGGAGCGGGCCGTCTCGATGCTGGGCAAGGTCGGTTTGTCCGATAAGCTGAAGATGCACCCGTCCAATTTGTCGGGAGGCCAGAAGCAGCGCGTCGCCATCGCCAGAGCGCTGGTCATGCGGCCAAAGGTGATGGTGTTTGACGAAGTAACCTCGGCGCTGGATCCCGAGCTGGTCGGCGAGGTGCTGGAGGTGATCCGGGAAATCGCCGAAGAAGGCGAAATGGCCATGATGCTGATTACGCACGAGATGGATTTTGCGAAGGAAATCGCGGATCGGGTCATCTTCGGAGCCGACGGCAGGATCGTTGAGCAAGGAACACCCGAGGAAATATTCGATCATCCGAAGAGCGAGCGGCTGCAGAGCTTTCTGCAGCGGTTCCGCTCGAACGGAAATTAGTGCTGGAAAGAGGTGTTTATGTAGATGGCAGTGGATACCGGAACCGAAGTGGTTTACCGAAGACCGGAGGCGCGGGACGGCACCCGGGTATGGGAGCTCATACGCGATACCGGATCGCTTGATCTGAACTCGCCTTATTGCTACATGCTGTTAGGGGATTACTTCAACGATACCTGCATGATCGCGGAGCATGAAGGAGACATCGTCGGTTTTATCTCCGCTTTTCGTTCTCCGCGCAATCCGGAGACGCTCTTTGTATGGCAGGTGGCGGTTGCAAGCTCGCACCGGAGGCAGGGGATCGCGAAGGCGATGCTTACCGGCCTCATGAACCAGAAGGCCTGTCATGGCGTCCGTTTCATCGAAACGACGGTATCGCCCAGCAATATGGCATCACGCCGACTGTTTCTCGGTTATGCCGAGGAGAAATCCATTCCGAGCACCGTAACGGTGGGTTATGGAGCAGAGATGTTTCCGGATGGGACGTCTCATGAAGATGAGCCGTTATTCGTGATTGGCCCCTTTTTCAATGACATTTAAACAAATGGAGGGAACTATGGACAACCAAGTCATGGAGAAACCGAAGCTTACCGTGTTTAACAAGCTGGAATCGGAAGTGAGAAGTTATTGCCGGAGCTTTCAGACGGTCTTTGACAAAGCCCGGAATGCCAAGCTGTGGGATACGCAGGGCAATGAATACATTGATTTTTTTGCCGGCGCCGGCGCCTTGAATTACGGGCACAACAATGAAAGGATTCGCGAAAAGCTGGTCGACTACATCCTGCAGGACGGCGTTACGCACAGCCTAGACATGGCTACGGGAGCGAAGGAAACGTTTCTGACCCGCTTTCAGGAGATTATCCTGAAGCCTCGCGGGTGGGATCACAAGGTGATGTTTCCCGGACCGACCGGCACCAATGCCGTGGAGGCCGCGCTCAAAATCGCCAGAAAAGTGACGGGGCGCAGCACCGTTCTGTGCTTTACGAATGCCTTTCACGGCATGTCGCTGGGATCGCTGGCGGTGACCGGCAATGCCTTCAAGCGCCAGGGAGCCGGCGTGGATCTGAGCCACTCGGTATTTATGCCGTATGACGGTTACTTTGGCAGCGACGTGGATACGATGGCATATATGGAGAAGCTTCTGGATGATCCGGGAAGCGGCATTCCGCTGCCGGCAGCGGTCATCGTCGAGGCGGTTCAGGGGGAAGGCGGATTGAACGCCGCCAGCCGCCAATGGCTGCAGAAGCTGGCGCGCATCTGCAAGGATAAGGGGATGCTGCTCATTCTCGACGATATCCAGATGGGCTGCGGCAGAACCGGTTCGTTCTTCAGCTTCGATGATGCGGGCATCGAGCCGGATATCGTGTGCCTCTCGAAATCGATCGGCGGCTTCGGCTTGCCGATGGCCATCACGCTGATCAAGCCGGAGATCGACATCTGGGAGCCGGGAGAGCATAACGGCACCTTCCGGGGCAACAATCTCGGATTCGTTGCCGCTGCCGAAGCGCTGAGTTATTGGAAGACGGAGGATTTTCAGCTCGATATCGGCATTCGCGAACATCGGATTCGCCAATCGCTCGAAGACGTCATGAGGGATTATCCCCGGCTTAAGGGCGAAATCCGCGGCAGGGGCATGATCCAGGGGGTAGCCTTTGATAAGCCGGAGCACGCAGGAAGGCTATCCGAAATCGCCTTTGAGCAAGGACTGATTATGGAAACGTCAGGACCGCATAGCGAAGTTGCCAAGCTGATGCCGCCGCTGACCATTGAAATGAACACGCTGGCAGAGGGACTGGGGATTTTTGAGAACAGCATGAAACAATTAGCTGCAGAGGAGAGGTTGTCATGATCGTTAAACATTTGGAAGAAATCGTGGATACGAAAGACGACATCGATACAACGACATGGAATTCGAGAAGGCTTCTGCTGACCAAAGACGGCATGGGCTTCTCTCTTAACGACACCCTGATCAAGGCCGGAACGGAGACGCTGATCTGGTACAAAAACCACGTCGAGGCCGTGTACTGCATCGAGGGGGAGGGAGAAATCGAGGTTGTCGGCGGCGAGACCTATCCCATCAACCCTGGCATGATGTATGCGCTGGACGGACACGAGAAGCATTATTTGAGAGCCCGTTCGCAGATGCGGATGGTCTGCGTATTCAATCCGCCGTTAACCGGCGCGGAAGTTCACGATGAGGAAGGAACCTACCCGCTGCTTGCCCCCATTACGGATTAAGGAGATGATATGCGATGAGTAAACATCATGCATCGGCCCTTCAGGAAAAAGAAATGGACGTTTACCCTTCAAGAATGCATGCGGAGCCCCGGATCTTAAAAAGGCAGGATCCGGTCGTACATTCGGAGTGGACGCCGGATGCGCCGCTAACGCAGGAGCAATCCGACTTCTACGAGCGCAACGGTTATTTATTTCTGGAAGGCTTCTTTGATCGGGAGGAGCTTTCGCGATATCAGGAGGAGGCCCGCAGGCTGCAGATAACGGCACGGGACTCCGAGAAGGACGAGGTGATCCGGGAGCCCGGAGGAGACGAAGTGCGGTCGGTATTCGCGGTGCATGAGAGCCACGAAGTGTTCAAGAAGCTGTCCCAGCATCCTAGACTCCTGGCGATCATGGAATATCTCTTGGGAAGCGAGACGTATATCCATCAATCCCGAATTAATTACAAGCCGGGCTTTACGGGCAAGGAGTTCTATTGGCACTCCGATTTCGAAACGTGGCATGTCGAGGACGGCATGCCGCGCATGAGAGCGCTAAGCTGTTCCATTGCCCTGGAAGATAACTATCCTTATAACGGTCCCCTTATGGTGGTGCCCGGATCGCATAAGGAATTCGTGGCCTGCATCGGCCAAACGCCGGAGGATCATTTCAAGGATTCCCTGCGCAAGCAGGAGTACGGCGTTCCGGATCATGACAGCCTGACGCGGATGGTGAAGGAGGGCGGGATCGACACGCCGGTCGGCAAGGCGGGTTCGATCGTGATTTTTGACTGCAACATTATGCACGGCTCGAACAGCAACATCACACCCATGCCGCGCAGCAATATATTCATGGTCTATAACAGCGTGGAGAACAAGGTCAAGCAGCCGTATTCGGGCCAGAAGCCAAGACCGGAGTATATCGCCACCCGTGATTCTCTATGATCTCGCTGTCGCTGATCGGCTCCATCATCGGCATCAATGTGGTCTATGTCTCGATTTTTTCATTGCGGCTGATTCTGATGATCAAAGGCAGGAGAGGGATAGCTTCCCTTCTGGCCATGCTGGAGGTATTCGTGTACTTGCTCGGTCTCAATCTCGTCCTGCAAAATCTGGACAATCCCTTTAATATGGCGGCCTACTGCCTGGGCTTTGGCCTGGGCGTGTATGCCGGCAGCCGAATTGAGGAGTATCTGGCACTCGGATACATCGTGGTGCAGGTGATCGTCAATTCCGTTGAGACGAACCTGGCCATGAACCTGCGGGAGAAGGGATACGGCGTGACCGCTTGGGAAGCGGACGGCAAGGATGGCAAGCGGCTGGTGCTTCAAGTGCTCGTGAAACGGAAAAATGAGCGGCGGCTGATGGAGTCACTTTCCAAAATGTCGCCGCAAGCGTTCATTATCTCCCATGAACCGAAAAGCTTCAAAGGCGGCTTCTGGGTGCGATTGACGGAAGGTCGCAAATTGTGACAAGCGTACAAACGGGATGTAGGATAGAAAGCCTGCTTCGGAACCGGGTTCCTGAAGCAGGCTTTTTGGTTTTTGTCGGGCTGAGACCGGCATGGAATTTCAGAGGTCCTGGACTTCCGCCGCTATTCTGAGCGCCATCAGGCGAAGACGGGCTCCGGTTCATTCTGGTACCAAAAAAAAGCGTAATCGGTCATCGCGGAGGAGCTTCCGAGCTGGCGCAGCATGGCGGCAATATTTCCACGATGGTAAGTGCCGTGGTTCACGACATGCAGCATGATCTCGGACAGGCGGGTATCCCGGATGCCGGCATAAGGATTATCCAATCGGATCATCCGCTCCAGGTCAGGCTGCTGGCGGAGAAACGCAGCGTATCGATCCGACAATTCGATAAACCGCAGGTTCAGGTCTTCCAGCGAAATCGCTTCAAGCTCTTCCCGTAGCTGGTAGGCCTCAGCCAATGCAGAGCTCATGTCCTTCCCGGACAAAATGTTCATCCAGCCTAGATCCACCGTGTAGATATGAATCAACGCTTCCGATACGGTCGGAAAGATACTCGTGATGGTCCGATTGTACAATTCGCCCGGAAGTTCCAGCAGACGGTTGAATATGGCCTGGTTGGCCCATACATGGTATTCATACATTTTTACAGGATAGTTCATTAAGATCGTCCCCTTTGGCTTCGTGTTATTTCCTTCTTGGGAACATTGTAAATAAAAAAGTATGACAGCGGACTGTCATACTTTTCCGTACACTTGCAGCATTTTTTCTAATTTGGCTTGCATGCGGATCCTTAAGTCGGCCGGCTCCACAATCTCGATCTCCTCGCCAAAGCTCAGCAGGGTAGACCAGAACCACCAGGAATCCGGATCATTGACCTTGAACGTGAGACGAAGCGAGCCGTCTTCATGAAATTCCCGCTGTACGTCATAGAATTGATCCATCGCTTTGGCCAGGGCCCCGGGGGACACGTGCAGCACGACTTCTACGGCATCGGGCGATGATGCCCAGTTATACCGTTCGCTCCGCCCATATGGATGTTGCTCTTGAAGCTGAGGTCCGTGCGTATGCTCCTCGGAGTGCTGGCGCATAAAGGGCTCGGCGGAGGGGGACAGCTCCGACATTCTCGAGATCCGGAATTCGCGGTAATCGTTCCTCGTTCTGCAGAAGCCGTACAAGTACCAGGATCCGAATTTATACATAAGTCGCAGGGGCTCGACTTTTCGATAAATGCGTTCATTCTTGGCGCTTATGTATTGAAAGGAGATCACATGCTTGTCCGTAATGGCGCGGCGAAGAAGACGAAGGATTTCGTTGTACGACCGCCAGCTCCCGATATCCATGGACAATCCCTGCGAAGCGGAGTTGGCGGAACGGTCAATGGTCTGCAGGCGCTGAATCGTATCCAGGGCCCGTTCATCCTCGAACACCGTAGACATGCTGTGCAGGATGGTGATCAGGGCGCTGACATCGTAGGAACCGAGCAGGCTTTTATCCATCTTGTATTGCTCCATAATGCCGTATCCGCCGTTGACCCCTTGATAGGATACGACCGGAATGCCGGCGGCGCAGATGGCATCGATGTCGCGGTAGATGGTTCGCTGGGACACGTTATATTTCTCTGCCAAGGCTGACGCGGACAGAATCTCATTGTTCAGCAGCATGTAAATCATGGATATGAGCCGCTCCAGTTTCATCGGTACACTCTCCTATCATAATTGGATCTATTCTCCAATGATTCCGTATTATATCATAGGTTTACAGGAGGGAGAGGATTTACGGATGGGCGGGAACATGAAAAGGCTACTATTATTAGGGTTGATCGTATTATCGGTTGTCGGAATGTCCGCTTGCGGCGGCTCGGGCTTGTCGGAGAACGAACGGGAGCAGATCGTGAACCAGGTCGAGAAGCAGGAGACGGCGGAATATAAGCTGCTGCATTTTCAAATGGATTATCCGGAGTATTTGGCCGAGGTGGGCGGGATAGTCAGCGAGTCTTACATGCAGGCTATGAGCGACCGGATTATTTTCGGATATAACGAGAAGGAATATCGTGCAAGCGACATGATAGAGATGTCCGCCGAAGAGTATGAGAAGCATAAGGAGCATATGCGGGGGCTGGTCAAATCTTTGGGAATGAACGAAGAGAAGGCCTCGATTCGCATTTCGGACCCTTATGAGAGTGATCAAAGTGGGGAGGTGTTTGTATATGCATCGGAATCCAGGGAACTGAAAGGAAAAACGCTGACTCAAATGAACCGCAGGTATTCCCTGGATAAAACGGAGGGTTCCTGGGTCATCACCGCCGTAGAGCAGGATAAGGTCACGATCGGCAGCGATGAGACGGAGACCGACGCCGAAGCGAAGCTGGATGCACTGAAATACCGGACGCATGAGGGAGTGGACGTCAATTACCGGGATAAGATCCTCACGTTTGAGGGATGGAAATAAACGGGCGTCAAAAGGGTGGGCGGAGTCCCGGCGGCTCCGGTTCCATTCCCTTCGATTTTGCCGTACAATATAGGGAGTTCTATAATAGAAGGAGTGTGAGCCTCATGGCCCGTACCAAAACGCAAAAAGCGCTCCGCAAAGCGGAACGCGCCGGCATATGGTCAGCCGTCTCGATGAGAAAGACCAACGAGGATTACGGCGCGCTGTCACAGCATGTGAGAGTGAAGCCGACGAAACAGGAACAATTGAATAAGGTCAAACATCGAAAGCGGATCGGAGACGATGGCGCTTTTTTTGTTGGTTTCGGAGGATGTGATATAGTACGCTAGAGAGGTTAGTTCCAGGATGGAGGTTTATGATGGCAAAGCAAAAATATTACGTAGTCTGGGTAGGCAAAGTACCCGGAATTTATACAAGCTGGGGCGAATGCCAGCAGCAGGTGAACCAATTTACAGGTGCGAAATTCAAGGCGTTCGAATCCCGAAGCGAAGCGGAACAGGCCTATGCGGCAGGGTATAAAAATTACTGGGGGCAGTCCGGAAGCGGATCAAGCAGCTCGGGCTCCAAGAGCAAGAGCTTTAAGCGCAGCAGCGCCTCCGCGGCCGAGGATCCGGGGGAGATTGATTATGACAGCATCTCCGTGGATGTGGGAACGCGGGGAAACCCGGGACCGGTGGAATATAAAGGCGTGGATACGCAGACCGGGGATATTCTGTTCTCGTGCGGACCGATCCAGAAGGGGACGAACAATCTCGGCGAGTTCCTGGCGATCGTCCATGCGCTGGCTTATTTGAAGAAGATCGGCAGCACCAAAACGGTGTACAGCGATTCCATGAATGCGCTCAAATGGCTGAAGCAGAAGAAGGTGGTGTCCACACTGCCGCGCGACGCGTCAACCAAAGAGATATGGGATCTCGTGGACCGGGCCGAGCACTGGCTTCGAACCAATACATACGAGAACAAGGTGCTGAAATGGCAAACGAAGAGCTGGGGAGAGATTAAGGCAGACTACGGGCGCAAATAAAAGAATGATCCTGTCCCGGAATATGCGAAAAAATCCAAATCCCCGGATGTGGATAATTGCATTCTATAAAACGGATGGAGTCAGCATGAACTGTGCATAACCTATTCTTACGTTACTTTATACACAGATTTATGAACATCATCCCCATTCATTCAGCGCAAGCTGCATTTTGCTCCCTGATTCCAGGGGAGTTATCCAGCGTTTGTGAACAAATGTGGAGAAGTGCAAGGATAACTTCCTATTAACTTGGAGGGGCGGCAGGTTATCCCCAAGGAAGAAGGGGCGCCCGGAACGTTCGCTATGACTTATCCACGATACGCCAACCATGATGCCGGACGCTGGCCCCCGGTCCCCCGCCTTATTCCTTGTCGCGAACCTGCTTATAGTATTGGTTCGGCGACATGCCGACGTATTTCTTGAACACCTTGCTGAAATAAAAGGGATCATCCAGGCCGGTCAGATATCCGATCTCCCCGAAGCTGAGATGGGTGGCCTCGATTAACTCTTTGGCATGATTGATCCGGACCTGATTCACGTATCGCATGATCGTATGGCCCGTGAGCTTGGCAAACACCCGATTGATATAGTCATAGTTGCATTCGAAGCGCTGTTCGATATCCGAGCTGATGATTTTCTCGGCATAATGTTCGTGGATGTAGTCGAGCAGCGCATGCACTTTCATATAGGACTTGGTGTGCGGGCTGTCCTTCTCCAGTTCATCGAACAGGCTTTCGCGGGACAGCTCGATCAGCATTTCCATGAATTTGAGCGCGGTCAAACTGCGGTTAAAGTGCTTTCTTCTGTAAAGCTGCAGCATTTCACTGAGGGCATGGTACATGTGATGAAGACTTTTTCTCTGGGTTAACGTGCAGGTCTTCGGAAAGTACAGCGGCCTGCCGTCATCCTTGCCTGCCGGCTGATTCTCGCTCATGATCCACTGCTTGGCCAGCAGGGATAAGGGACGTTCGGACGCCTGCCGAATATCGGGATGCTCAAAATGAATATAGTAGTAGTCGCAGGGATGCTTCTGGGTTCCCTCATGGTCCAGATGCGGCTCAAGCACCAGCATGTCGCCTTTTCGGAGCACATGGGATTCGCCGTTCTCCCGCATATGAAGCTCGCCGCTCTTCACGAAATACAGAATATGCTCGTGGGTGTTCCGTTTGAAATGAATCCAGGGGTTCTTATAGGAGACGAAGCCCATCAGTTTGATTCTAGGCACATAGTCAGCGTTCATCGATAGCACGAGTTCCACCCTCTCTCCTTAAAAAACGCGAAGTCGTTTTTGTACAAAAAGAGTAACTTTCACACATTCCCGTTCATTGTAACACAGCCTATACTTGGGTTGAATGTATAAGAGGTCTTTGGATTTCAATTTAAAGGAGGCCGCCATCCTTGGCTAATATCAATGTAACGGTATGGAACGAATACCGGCACGAAAGACATAATGAACAGATCGCGAAGATTTACCCCGAAGGCATCCACCGGACGATTGCCGATTTTCTGGGGAAGGATGCACAGTTCGTCGTACGCACGGCTGTGCTGGATGATCCGGAACACGGATTGACGGACGACGTGCTCGCTTCAACGGACGTTCTGATCTGGTGGGGGCATGTGGCGCACAGTGAAGTACGGGATGATATCGTGGAAAAAGTGCGCCAGCGCGTATTGGACGGCATGGGGATCATCGTACTGCATTCCGGCCACGGCTCGAAGATTTTCCAGCGCCTTCTCGGCACGAATACCGGCGCGCTGAAATGGCGCGACGACGGCGAGAAGGAACGGTTGTGGGTCATCGATCCCGGCCATCCGATCGTCAGCGGGCTCGGTGAGTTTATCGAGATTCCGCAGGAGGAAATGTACGGGGAGCGTTTTGAGATTCCGGCGCCGGATGAGCTGGTGTTTGTCTCCTGGTTCGAAGGCGGCGAGGTGTTCCGCAGCGGCTGCTGCTACAAGCGCGGACGCGGCAAGCTCTTCTATTTCAGACCGGGTCATGAAGCGTTCCCTACCTATCACCAGCCTGAAATTCAGCAGGTGATTGCCAATGCCGTGGCTTGGGCGGCACCGATTCAAGGTGCGAAGACGTCCTATGGCCGGGTATCTCCGCTCGAATACGTACAGCCGGTATAGGCTCTAAGCTTTTGATGAATTCGTGGGAAGTTTACCTTCATAACGAAGCAGCGTGTCCTGACGGCTGCTTCGTTTTTTATTTGCGTGCAAATTTGGTCAGCGCTTATTTGGCGATCGAGCCCGATACCTGAGTAAACATCAAGTTGCCGGAAGGAACCGTGCTTTCTTCGCGATTTGACGTGTTAGGACCCGTCGCAACAGATGGTGGTTGCACCTTACGGGCTCTTTAGCTATCCTTAGCTAAAGAGTCGTTTATTCGTAAGAGGTGAGCAGATGGCACGGGAACGGAAATTTTCAACGCAGTTATTGTTTCAAACGGGGAAGGACCTGCTGCTGCGGCATGGATATGAAGGGTTCACGTTCGGCATGCTGGCGGACCGGTTGAAGGTAGCCAGGGGAACGATTTATAAATACTACGAGAATAAAGAAGAATTTATTATGGACTATATGGTATATGAAATGCGTCGATTTTTGAAGGATCTGGGGGAATTTGAGAAATCCGAAGGCTTTGAGAAGCAACTAAGGGAACTGCTGGACATCATCCATAAACATAGCAACATCCACCAGATACTTGGTATGAATCAACAGATACCGGCCGAAGCGGGCGATAAGGTCAGATCGAATAAAGAACTGCTGGAGAAACTCCATATGGAGATGTATGGACGATTTCAGGGTTTTATTAAGCAGGGGCGGGACGAAGATCTGCTGAATCCCGGGCTTCCGGATCAGTTGGTCCTGGGGATGATATTCCAAACGATCAACATCCCCAATCATGAGGGCCTCCCCAAAACAGAGTGGCTGGATGCTATTCAGCTGATGATTTGTCACGGAATCTACAAAAATAATTAATTGACACTTGTGTCACTTTGCGGGATACTGTCCATGTGACACAAGGAAGCATGATTTCCATGACGCTCATAAAAGTGACACTTATGTCATATTGGAGTCATTGTCTTCAACGCGGAAATAGAAGCGATTCTATCTCCAAAGTGACACATGTGTCACTTGCGGCTAAATACCACTACTCGATGAAAGTGAGGGTTTCCTAATGTATGAGCTTTCTTATTTTATCCACATTGCAGGAATTATTTTGTGGATAGGGGCTTTTTTTAGCTTTGGTTTACTGTTGACTGGCATGATCAAGAAGGGGGACGCACTTCGAACGGGCGATCAAATCCGCAAAATCGTTAACCGGGTCATTCTTCCCAGCTCCATTATGATTGTACTCAGCGGATCTTACATGATCAGTCAATTTGAAAGGGGCAATCTTCCGTTCTACTTGTCTTTGATGGAGATGGCAGGTTCGATGATTGTGCTGCTCAGCATTACCGTACTCAGTGTGTTGAGCCGCAATATATCTAAAGCCGTTAATGTTGACAAAAAGTCTTCGTTACTTGGGTATTACCGGACAACGATTATCAGTTCGGCTGTACTCGCCCTCGGAGTCGTTCTGATTACGGCCCTCAGATTGATGTGAAGGAGGAAGATTACCCGTGAAGTCATGGTTAAACTGGCTAACCGACCGCGTGGCGTCAAGACAAGGAATGTGGGTTACCCTGATCATTTGGTTTGCTGCCGCAATGCTGCTGGGTGCCCTTGCTCCAGGCGCCAAAGAATACGAGGTCAGTCGAATAGACTCGCTTCCTAAAGACATGCCGTCTGTAATTGCCAAAGATAAACTTGGTGAATATTTCCCGGACGAAGACAGCATGCCGGCCGTATTCGTCTTTCAATCTAAACAAGGAGAGATTGATCAAGCAGAAATCCAAAAAATGATGGAAGGGATCGAGCATAACCATCAAGAGGCCATACAAGAGTCTGTTCCGCTGGATAAACTGCCGCCTCAGGCATGGGAAAGCCTTTACTCGAAGGATAGGAAGACAGTAGCTATCCCTATGCAGTTTGTCTCTTCTTTGGAATTCAAGGAGCTTAGGGATATCCTTAACCAGATCAAGGATGAGGTTGCGCACAGCTCGAAGCTGGCAATGTACGTTACGGGTCCTGCCGGAATCTCGGCTGATTCACTCGATCTGTTCTCAAGAGCGGATGTGATTCTCCTTCTTTCAACGGTGGGACTGGTGCTGGTTCTCCTGATCATAATTTACCGCTCACCCTTGTTAGCCTTCATCCCGCTGCTGGCCGTCGCTTTTGTTTATGAAGTGGTCAACCAATCGCTTGGGCTATTGGGGAAAGCGGGGCTTCTCCTAAACAATCAATCTTTGTCCATTATGATGATACTGTTGTTCGCGGCCGTCATCGATTATTCGCTGTTTGTGTTTTCCCGGTTCAGGGAGGAACTGAAACGCTGTGACAACAAATATGAAGCGATGAAGTCAGCGATGAGAGAAGTTGGCCTGCCCGTATTTTTCTCGGGCGGCACCGTGCTGGCTGCCATGCTGATCCTCTTTTTCGCGAACTACGGAGAATATCGGAATTTCGCTCCGATTTTCGGGACGGCTATGGTTGTTATCATGCTGGCGTCCGTGACACTGATTCCTGCGTTGTTTACCTTGTTCGGAAGAAGATCATTCTGGCCAAAAATTCCGAAAGTCGGCGATCCGACAGTAGCGCAAAGCTCCGCCTGGGGTAGTATCGGTCGCTTGGTAGTCAAGAGACCTTTACAATCCGTTATTCTTGTGGGCATCATTTTACTATTATCGATTAGCAATCTATTCAATTTGAACTACTCCTTTGACAACATCAAATCCTTTCCAGAGGACATGTCATCGAGAGTAGGCTATGAGGCGTTGGAGAGTGGGTTCGATAAAGGCGATTTAGCTCCTACCACGGTATTGTTCGAATCTGCAGGTCCAATGAAAGAGGACGACATCCGGGAACTGATGGCTATTCTGGAGGGGCAACCGCTTGTCGCAAACATTCGGATGAACGGAATGACGGATTCTGGTGACGCTGTGCGGTACAGCCTTACGTTCGACGAGAGTCCTTACGATACCCGCTCGATGGATGCGTTAAGCGATATTCGTGACCGCGCGGAGGAGTTGGTTAAGCAAAGCGGGATGGAGGGCAAGCTGTACTTTGCCGGGGAAACGGCATCCCAAGTGGATGACCGCTTGGTCAATAACCGGGATCTGGTGGTCATTGTGATCCTTGAGACGCTCATGATTCTGATTCTCCTTATCGTGATGACCCAATCGGTCCGTATCCCCCTTTACATGGTCGGGACGATTCTGGTGTCCTTTCTGGCAGCACTTGGGCTGGGAATGTTTCTTACGCAGACGCTGTTCGGTATCGACTCCATCAGCAACCGGGTTCCGATCTATTCTTTTGTATTTCTGGTCGCACTAGGCATCGATTATAACATCATTCTGATCTCCAGATTTCTGGAAGAGCGCAGGAAATACCCGCTTGCCAAAGCGGTAGAAATTTCGGTTGCGAGCACAGGCGGAGTCATTTCATCCGCCGGTATTATTCTTGCTGCTACCTTTGCGGTTTTAATGACTCAGCCGGTCGAGGTGCTGTTCGTGTTCGGATTTATCGTGGCGGTGGGCATTCTTATGGATACGTTTATCATTCGCGGCTTTTTGATGCCGGCATTGCTCGTTCTCCTTGAAAAAAAGAAACCCATCGATCAAGAGAAGCGGCATCCCGCAAAATCAACCGATGTTTAATGGTTCTGTCCATAAGCACGCTGACCATTCATGGAATTAATGCGGCTATCGAAATCCGCAGCATAACGATGTATAATGGACCCAATTCGATTACGACATAATAAAAGTGGGTTGGATCATGGATCAGGATAAACAGCGCCTCAGCATTGAGGCGGCAAGATTGTACTATATGTCGGATTACAGCCAGCAGGATATCGCCACGAGACTCGGCGTTTCCCGCCCTACGGTCTCCAGGCTTCTTCAGCACGCCAAGGAGCAGGGGTACGTGCAGATCAGCATCGTGGACCCTCTCGAGGACCTGGGCGCTTTGGCCGAAAGGGTGAAGAAGGCTTACGGTTTGGAACACGTGCTGGTGAGTTATTCTCCCGTCAACGAATACCGCGAAATCCAGAAGCATATCAGCAAAAAGGCAGCCGATTACCTGCAGGAAACGGTCCAGGATGCGGATATCATCGGTGTTACCTGGGGAACGACCATGCATGCCGTGGCGCTTCAGCTGCAGCAAAAGCCCGTTCGGGGCGTCGAGGTCGTGCAGTTGAAGGGCGGCGTCAGCCATTCGCATGTGAACACGTATGCCGCCGAGATCGTCAATCTGTTCGCCGAGGCTTACCACACGATGGCGAGATATTTGCCGCTGCCGGTCATCTTCGACACCACGGAGCTGAAGGAAATGGTGGAGAGGGACCGGCATATCCAGCGGATTATCCAATTAGGCAAACAAGCCAATATCGCCATGTTTACGGTGGGCACCGTTCATGAGGACGCGCTGCTGTTCCGGCTCGGTTATCTGAGCAAGGAAGAACAGAAGCTGCTCCAGCGCATCGGCGCGGGAGATATTTGCTCCCGTTTTTTCGATGCGGAGGGCAGGGTGTGCAGCGAGGATATCAACAATCGTACGGTGGGCATCGATTTGGACGATTTGCGCCACAAGGAGAAATCGATTCTCGTGGCAGGCGGGCAGCGCAAGGTGGAGGCCATCCGAGCTGCGCTGATCGGCAAGTATGCAAACATCCTGGTAACGGACCAGTTTACGGCGCAAGCCTTGCTTCCATGACATGTCCAACATATTGTGCAGTTTTACGGCACCTCGTTCCGGAAGATCGAAGCGGCAATCAGCTTCCTCTGTCTGGACGGGGTGTTTTTTTGCGTATTGGAAATCGGCTTCCCCATGCCGCATGGGAGGAATATTCTCTGTTTATGTTTACGCTGACAGGGTATAGAGCATAGTAAACGGCGTGAATTGTTAGATTATTCCTGAATGATGAATAGTCCTTCAGCGAACAATGATAAATATCATTGCCATAAATCGGAATGAACATATTTTCAATATATGTTTTACATATGTTCAAGGCTATGATATGATGGTCCCGTCTAAAGGATTGAGCGTTATGATAGCGCTTTTACAAGATTGCATAAAAACAATATAAGGAGTGTTTTAACCAGATGAATATAGCAGGAATGATCGACCACACGCTGTTGAAGGCGGATGCAACCCAGGCCGAGATCACGAAAATTACGGATGAGGCCAAAAAGTACGGATTTGCTTCGGTTTGCGTGAACCCGACTTGGGTATCCTACTGTGCTGAGCAGCTTGCGGGCACGAGCGTCAAAGTATGCACCGTTATCGGCTTCCCGCTGGGGGCTAACACGACGGCCGTAAAGGCTTTTGAAGCGAAGGATGCCATCGCTAACGGGGCTACGGAGGTTGATATGGTCATCAACATCGGGGCGCTGAAAGATCGGAACGATGAGCTGGTGCAGCAAGATATTCAGGCTGTCGTGGATGCAGCCAAGGGCAAAGCCCTGGTCAAGGTCATCATTGAGACAAGCCTTCTGACAGAAGAAGAAAAGGTGCGTGCGTGCCAGCTGTCCGTGAAAGCCGGAGCCGATTTTGTCAAAACCTCCACGGGATTCTCTACAGGCGGAGCTACTGCGGAGGATGTCGCCTTGATGCGCAAAACGGTCGGTGAGAACACGGGCGTTAAGGCTTCCGGCGGCGTGCGCAGCAAGGAAGACATGGATCGCATGATTGAAGCGGGCGCAACGCGTATCGGAGCCAGCTCCGGCGTGAAAATTATGGAGGGCGGCCAATCCAGCTCTTCCTACTAAATCGTTTATTGGAGTATAAGGTTTTCAATGCTTCGGTAGTCATGCCATCTATCAAAAAAATTCACCTATGGGGGAACATCGACGATGAAATTTCTAATCGCCATACTAGGTTTGCTGGTCGTATTCGGTCTTGCGTTCCTTATCAGCAATGATAAGCGCAACATTCGTTATCGCCCGCTGGCCGTCATGATTGTGCTGCAGCTGATCCTTGGATTCGTTCTGCTGAACACAAGCATCGGCGAGTATCTTGTTAAAGGGATAGCCAGCACGTTTGAAGCGCTGCTTGACTATGCCGGAGCGGGAATCGAGTTTGTATTTGGCGGCATTGCCAATGAAGGTGCAGGTCCGTTCTTCCTGAATGTCCTGTTGCCAATCGTGTTTATTTCCGCGTTGATTGGTATACTTCAATATATTAAGGTACTGCCGTTTATCGTAAGATATATCGGCCTCGTCTTGAGTAAAGTCAACGGCATGGGGAAGCTGGAGTCTTACAATGCGGTAGCTTCCGCGATCCTGGGGCAATCCGAGGTGTTTATCTCGGTCAAAAAACAGATCGCCTTAATTCCGAAGCACCGCATGTATACGCTCTGCGCTTCCGCGATGTCCACGGTATCGATGTCGATCGTCGGCGCATACATGACCATGATCGAGCCGCGGTATGTGGTGACCGCGCTTGTATTGAACCTGTTTGGCGGATTTATCATTGCTTCCATCGTCAATCCCTACAAGGTGGAGAAGGAAGAGGATATTCTGGAGGTGCAGGAGGAGGAGAAGCAATCCTTCTTCGAAATGCTGGGCGAATACATCATGGATGGTTTCAAGGTCGCGATTACCGTTGCGGCGATGCTCCTCGGCTTCGTTGCTTTGATCGCAATGATCAACGGCATTTTTGATATGATTTTCGGAATCACCTTCCAGGAGCTGTTAGGTTACATCTTTGCTCCATTCGCTTTTGTGATGGGCGTGCCTTGGAAAGAGGCGGTGGATGCAGGCAGCATCATGGCTACCAAGCTGGTATCGAATGAGTTCGTCGCGATGCTTGATCTGGCCAACTTCACGAATATGTCCGAACGAACCGTAGGTATCGTATCGGTATTCCTGGTGTCCTTCGCCAACTTCTCCTCGATCGGCATCATTGCCGGCGCGGTCAAAGGCCTGAACGAGAAGCAGGGGAACGTGGTGGCCCGCTTTGGCCTTAAGCTTCTGTACGGCGCGACGCTGGTGAGCGTGCTGTCGGCTACGATTACCGGACTGTTCCTGTAAGCCTGGCAGGAAGGGAACTACTGCAAGCGAGCCTTATGGATAAGTTTGATTTAACAACTCATATATGAGGGGGAGCAATGGATATGGAACGTTTTGACCGAATTCACTTGATCGTATTGGACTCCGTTGGCATCGGGGAAGCACCGGATGCGGCTGATTTCGACGACATCGGCTCCGACACGCTGGGGCATATCGCCCGCGAATGCGGCGGGCTGAACATGCCGAACATGGCAGCGCTCGGGCTATCCAACATCCGGGAGATCGAGGGCGTCCCTGCAACGGATCAACCTCGGGCTTACTATACGAAAATGCAGGAAGCTTCGAATGGCAAAGACACCATGACAGGCCATTGGGAGATCATGGGCTTGTATATCGATACGCCATTCCGCGTGTTCCCGAACGGGTTCCCGGACGAGCTGATTCAGCGCATCGAAGAGAAAACCGGACGGAAGGTCATCGGCAACAAGCCGGCCAGCGGAACGGAGATTATCGAGGAGCTTGGCGAAGAGCATGTAAAAACAGGGGCTTTGATCATCTATACCTCTGCCGATTCCGTGCTTCAAATCGCTGCTCATGAAGATGTGGTTCCTCTCAAGGAGCTGTACGAAATCTGCGAGTTCTGCCGCGAAATCACGCTGGAAGATCCGTATATGCTCGGCCGGATCATCGCCCGTCCTTTTATTGGCGAGGCGGGGAGCTTCAAGCGTACGGCGAATCGGCATGACTATGCCTTGAAGCCTTTCGGACGTACGACGATGAACGAGATGAAGGATGCCGGTCTTGACGTCATCGCCCTCGGTAAAATCTCCGATATTTACGACGGGGAAGGCATTACGAAGGCAGTCAGAACCGTATCGAACATGGACGGCATGGATAAAATGGTGCAAACCCTGGATGAATCCTTCAAGGGGTTGAGCTTCCTGAATCTCGTGGATTTCGATGCCGTCTACGGACACCGCCGCGACCCGAAAGGATACGGCCAAGCGCTGGAGGATTACGATCGGCGCCTGCCGGAGGTATTCGAGAAAATGACGGAGAACGATCTCCTGATCATCACGGCCGACCACGGGAATGATCCTACTTACAAGGGCACGGACCATACGCGAGAATACGTGCCGCTGCTTGTATATTCCCCTCGCTTTGCGGAAGGCAAGGAACTGCCGGTTCGCAAGACCTTTGCCGACATCGGCGCCACGGTTGCCGACAACTTCGGCGTGAAGCTGCCGGAGCACGGAACCAGCTTTTTGAATGACTTGAAATAATCGAACAAGTGGAGGAATGGGACATGAGTACACATATTGGAGCGAAACCGGGAGATATCGCGGAGTCGATTCTGCTGCCAGGCGACCCGCTGCGAGCTAAATTCATTGCCGAGACGTATTTGGAGGACGTGACCTGCTACAACGAAGTGCGGGGGATGCTCGGATTTACGGGAACCTATAAAGGAAAACGCATTTCCGTGCAGGGTTCGGGTATGGGCGTGCCTTCCATCGGGATCTATGTCAATGAACTCATTCGGGAATATGGCGTCAAAAACCTGTTCCGCGTCGGAACCTGCGGCGCGATGCAGGAGCACGTCCGGGTGCGCGACGTCATCCTGGCCCAGGCGGCTTGCTCGGATTCCGGCATGAACCGTCACCACTTCAACGGTTATGATTTCTCCCCGATTGCCAGCTTCCCGCTGCTTCTCGGCGCGTATGAGCGTGGCAAGGAGAAAGGCCTGAAGATGCATGTCGGCAACGTGTTCACGTCCGATGTGTTCTACCGCGAGGACAAATCCGTGGTGGAGAAGCTGATGCAGCATGGCGTGCTCGGCGTGGAAATGGAGACGACGGCGCTCTACACGATCGCGGCACGATTCGGCGTGAATGCCCTGACGATCCTGACCGTGAGCGATCACTTGCTCACAGGGGAAGAGACTTCTTCCGAGGAGCGGCAAACGACGTTTAACGAGATGATGGAAGTCGCGCTGGATACGGCGATTTCATTGTAAGGAAACTGCCCTGAGCGCAGAAGGCGGAATTGTTTTGGAGAAGCGACCAGGTCGCCTTTGCCCACGGATTCCAATAATAAGGAGTCTGGGGGCAGCGGCGATCAGAAGAACAGTCCGTATTTGTAGTGATTCCCGTGAAAGGAATACAATCATCGCAAACAGTGAGGAGAATGTACGATGAGAATGGTTGATTTAATTGCGAAGAAACGCGACGGCAAGGAACTGACAACAGAAGAGATCAATTTCTTTATCGACGGATATACCAAGGGAGATATTCCCGACTATCAGGTGAGCGCCATGAACATGGCGATTTATTTCCAGGACATGTCCGACCGGGAGCGGGCGGACTTGACGATGGCGATGGTAAACTCCGGCGAAACGATTGATCTGTCCGCAATTGAGGGGATCAAGGTCGATAAGCATTCCACCGGGGGCGTAGGCGACACGACGACGCTGGTGCTGGCTCCGCTCGTGGCAGCTCTGGATATTCCGGTAGCGAAGATGTCCGGACGCGGCCTCGGCCATACCGGAGGAACGATCGACAAGCTGGAATCCATCGAAGGCTTCCATGTGGAGATCAGCAAAGACGAATTTGTGAACCTTGTGAATCAACATAAAATCGCCGTCATCGGTCAAACCGGAAACCTCACGCCGGCGGACAAAAAACTGTACGCGCTCCGGGATGTGACGGCCACCGTCAATTCCATTCCGCTGATTGCAAGCTCGATCATGAGCAAGAAGATTGCCGCCGGTTCGGATGCGATTGTGCTGGACGTTAAAACCGGCGCTGGCGCGTTCATGAAAACGGTGGAGGATGCCAAGGAACTGGCACACGCCATGGTCAGCATCGGCAACAACGTCGGCCGTAAAACGATGGCGGTCATCTCCGATATGAGCCAACCGCTTGGGGCCGCGATCGGCAATTCGCTGGAAGTGCAGGAAGCGATCGATGCGCTTCGCGGCGAGGGTCCGAAGGATCTGGAAGAGCTGTGCCTGGCGCTGGGCAGACAGATGGTGTATCTGGCCCGGAAGGCCGACTCGCTCGAAGATGCCGAAGAGAAGCTAAAAGAGGTGATTCGCAACGGCAAGGCACTGGAGAAGTTCAAGGAATTCATCCAGAACCAGGGCGGAGATTCGTCCGTGGTGGATCATCCTGACCGTCTGCCGAAGGCACAGTATCTCATTGAGCTTCCCGCGCAGCAGGACGGCGTTGTCGCCGAGCTGGTAGCGGATGAGATCGGTACGGCGGCGATGCTGCTCGGGGCCGGCCGCGCGACGAAGGAATCTGAAATTGATTTGGCGGTAGGCCTGATGCTGAACAAGAAGGTCGGCGATGCCGTGAAGAAGGGGGATTCCCTTGTCACGATCCATGCCAACCGCGAGAACGTGGACGACGTGAAGCAGAAGCTGTATGAAAGCATTCGAATCGCTGATCATGCAGATGCGCCTATATTGATCTATGACATCGTGACGGAATAAGGTGAATCCCGATCCGAAGCGAGCCATTAAACGCTGGCGCTGTTTGGAATGAGTGCCTCGTACGCTGTCCGGAATGAGTACCTCGTACCCCGTGCGCTGCCTCTTCCCCCGTGCCTGCGCCGATATGCAAACCTGCCCTCGAAAGTTATCTGAACGAGGGCAGTTTTTTTTGGCGGTCATCGTCATAAACGGGGGATGAACCCTCATAGGATGGTAATGGGGAAAACGTAAGGCATTTAACGGGAGAGGGAGATGCGTAGTCCGGCAAGAGCCATCCTGCCATTCAAGGAGGCTTTTGGCCATGACCATCGATCAGTTGATTGCTTTGCTGGCACTTATCGTTATGATCATTGGGCTTGCGGTGAAGAAGGAGTCTTAACCGATGAGTCCGAAAAGGGCTGCTGCTAAGTAGAAATTCTACGGATGCGGCGGTCTTTTTCTTTTTGATAGGTTGATAGGATTCGCTATAAGTCATATACTTAGATTGCAATGTTCTCCATTATTCATCATTCATTGGGAGGAAACCATGCTCTATTTTGCAGCGTTTGTCATATCCATGGTGCTGGTGTTGGTATTGATTCCGCCATTTCGCAAACTTGCGATCAAGATTGATTTTGTGGACAAGCCAAGGCCGGACAGCGAGCGGAAAATACACCGCGAGCCGATACCGCTGACGGCGGGAGTCGCCATATTCATCGGATTTTTCATCACTTATTTTGCGCTTACAGGTACCATCTCAAGGGAAGTGGTAGGTATCTTTATCGGTAGTGCGTTGATTCTTGGGATCGGCCTCGTGGACGATTGGTATAAGTCCCAGGGCAAGGAGCTGGCTTCGCTGCCGAAGCTCATTGTACAGGTCAGCGCAGCCGTCGTTGTATACAGCTACGGCATCGCGTTCGAAGGATTCAACAATCCGTTTACGGGTCACTATATTAACTTGCCGGAATGGCTGCAGCTGATCTTAACGATTCTGTGGATCTTCGGCGTTACGACGGTTATTAACTTCTCGGACGGCATCGACGGGCTGGCAGGAGGGCTCTCCGCCATATCCGGAGGTACGCTGTTTGTTGTCGCGATTACGATGGGCCGAGGCGAATCCGCCTTGCTCGCCGTCATACTCGTAGGAGCCGCGCTGGGATATTTAAGGTACAACAAGCCGCCGGCCAGAGTGTTCATGGGGGATGCCGGCGCTACCTTCCTCGGGTTCATCCTTGGGATTATTGCTCTGGACGGCGCGTTTAAGGGTGCAACCCTGGCGTCCTTGTTCGTTCCCATCTTTGCGCTGGGCGTGCCGATCTTCGATAATATCATCGTGGTCATCCGCCGAATGCTTCAATCCAAGCCGATCTATCAGGCCGATGCTTCCCAGGCCCATTATCGTTTGCTGGCAACGGGGCTCAACCAGAAGCAGACGCTGGTATTCCTATGCCTGCTGAACCTGTGCTTCGGACTGGCTGCGATCATACTCGCCATGAACGGCGGCGCTTGAGGCGTATAAGCCTGGCATAAGCTTTCTTCAGTACGTAATTGAAGTCTCGTCTCCAGATCGATGTTGGTGGCGGGACTTTTTTTTTAGAGATAAGAAAGTATAAACTTCGGAGGCTTACCATCCTTGTCTCGCAAGAAAAACTTCCGCTAATTGCGGTCTGTCTTCTGAGAAAGTCGTCGATAGACGTTTTTGTTATAGATATAGAATTTATAAGTTATCAGCTACGCTGATGAAATTCTATATCGCAAGAAAAACTTCCGCTAAATGCGGTCTGTCTTCTGAGAAAGTACGTCGATAGACGTTTTTCTTATTACAATGGTAGAAGGATACGAACAGGAGGTCAGCGGGATGAATGACATGACAGGAAAGATCGTCATCGTAACAGGAGCCAACTCCGGCATGGGCCTGGCAACGACGTCGGAGCTGGCAAAAGGCGGAGCGCACGTGATTATGGCCTGCCGTAGTCGGGCCAGGGGCGAAGAGGCTCTTCGCCAGGCGCAGCAGGAGAGCGGCAGCTCGAACATCGAGCTGATGTCGCTGGATTTGGGGTCTTTTGACAGCATTAGGGCATTTGCTTCCGAATATAAGGCCAAATACGAGCAGCTTGACGTTCTGGTGAATAACGCCGGCGTGGTCACCATTCAGCGGGAACTGACGAAGGACGGATTCGAAGCGATGATCGGAGTCAACCATCTGGGGCATTTTTTGCTAACGAACGAGCTGCTGGAGCCCCTTCAGCGTGCCAGGCAGGGGAGGGTCGTGAACGTTTCCTCCGGAGCGCACAAGGTGGGCAGCATCCACTTCGATGATCCGAATCTTGGGAAGGGCTTCAATGTGGCCAAGGGTTACGCGCAGTCCAAACTGGCTAACATTTTATTCACCAAAGAGCTGGCCCGCAGGCTGCAGCCGACAAGGATAACGGTTAATGCGCTTCATCCGGGCGCCGTCAGCACCAGCATCGGCGTGAACCGGGATACAGGCTTCGGCAAAGCCGTTCATAAGCTGCTTCGTCCCTTCTTCTTAACCCCGCTCGAAGGAGCCCGGACAGCGATTTACCTGGCATCAAGCCCAGAAGTGGAGCATGTGTCAGGGGAATACTACGTCAAATGCAAACCGGCCAAAACGACCGAGAAGGCAAGGGATCCGAAGCTGGCTGCGCGCCTGTGGGAATGGAGCGAACAACAGGTCGGCCGGGCATCGGACAAGGAGTGATGAACCCACGGTTGTTTACAAGAAGTCCAGGTTTCGCGAGGGGCTGAAGCCTAACGATCCGATGGGGCAGAACGGGCATCCATGAACGATGAAACCCGTCGGCCCATCAATAAGATGACGTCTATCGGTACATAAAGGTCCAAGGCTGGCAAACAAATAAACGGGATATCCTCCAGATCGACCGGACCTGGGATATCCCGTTTAACATTTCACGACGGGTGCCATAGTTCGCACATAAGCACACGTTATGTTATTTCGTTGTTTTCATATCGATCGCGCTGCGCACAAACCCGCTGGTACCGTCAAGAAGCTTGGAGGCTTCCGCGGCACTGACGTTGGCAAGCAGCATTACGATCGCGGTTTTGACATGGGCGCCGGCTTCATGGTATGCCTTCTCCACGGCCTCCTCCGATGCTCCCGTTGCCAGGGTAATGATGCGCTTGGCGCGATGGACCAGCTTATTGTTCGACGGGTTGAGGTCAACCATCAGGTTTTTGTACACCTTGCCGATCCGAATCATGGCGGTTGTCGTCAGCATGTTCAGAATCAGCTTCTGAGAGGTGCCGGCCTTCATGCGCGTGGAGCCCATGATGACCTCGGGACCCACGACGGCCTCGATCACGAATTCGGCATACTGATGCATCGGCGATTCGTAATTGTTGCACAAACCGATAACAACGGCCCCTCTTTCCTTGGCGCGTCTCATGGCGCCAAGGACATACGGCGTGCGCCCGCTTGCAGCGATGCCAAGAACGACGTCCTTCTCGTTGATACCGTTTTCATTGATATCCTGCTCGCCGAGCTCTTCGCTATCCTCAGCGCCTTCGATGGCCTCTTTGACGGCCTTGAAGCCGCCGGCAATCAACCCCTGCACCATGGACGGGTCCGTTCCATAGGTAGGCGGGCACTCGGATGCGTCCAGAATCCCGATGCGACCGCTGGTCCCCGCACCGATGTAAAACAATCTGCCGCCCTTCTGGAAAGCATCGACAACGTGATCGGCCGCCCTGGCAATCAGAGGAATGAGTTCGCGAATCGCATCGGTGATCAGGCTATCTTCATTGTTGATGAGGATCATGATTTGTTCCGAGCTCAACTGATCAATGTTCTGGGTATTTTCGTGAGGCTGTTCGGTTGTCAATTGACTTAGAATATTCGTCATGAGACAGGTCTCCTTTTTTGCCTTGGAATATGGACGGGCACTGATGATGTGGAAGCTACAGCAAGTCAGAGACGCCGTCAGTAAATAGCTTGCAGGCCAACAGGGCCCCGCCCTGCGCGGGCGTTCGCTCACGGTTTCCTTCAGGGAAACGGAGCAGGGGGTAACGTGTAAGCATAAGGCTGGTGTACGTCTCCCGGAACCATCGTGAATGCCTGAAAATCGAGCCGATTCCCACAAGCTCGCTCTCGGCGAATTCGGCGTTCTGTCGAATGAGCGCGCAAGTGGTATCGGCCAGCTCTTCGGCCTGCTGCCTGATAATGCGTAGTGCCGTTTCATCGCCGGCGTCGGCTGCCTCGATGCAGCAGCGGGCGAAGGAGGCGATATCCTGTTTCGTTATAGCGGGCTGGTAAATGTAAGATTTGAGGTCGGTAATATGCCGGATCGGGTAGGCTGCAACGATCAGGCTGCTCATGAGGGTGGGGGGCGTTATGCCTTCATGGCTCTTGATCACGGATTTCAGAGTCTGAAGTCCGATCTGATAACCGCTGCCTTCATCTCCGAGAAGATGTCCCCAACCACCGACGCGGTGGATGTCTCCCGATTGGGTGATGCCGTAGGTATTGGAGCCAGTTCCTGAGATTGCGAGTATTCCATGCTGACGCCCCAGTACCGCCATCAATGAAATTTCGGCTTCCGAACGCATGTAAATACGCAACGAGAGCTGCCGCTGCCGGAAGTAGGAACGCAGGTGAGATTGTACACGCTGCCGCTCCTCAACCGAACTTATACCTGACATACCAAGACATATTGATGTTAATAAATACGACTTATTAAAAAGGGGGGACAGGAGCTCATCCAACACGGTTTGGAGTTCCTCCATCGCTTTATCGAATGTTACAATGTAAGGATTGGTGGAACCTCCGGTAAAACGGGACAACACTTCTCCAGCGCTATTGATAGCGGTTGCTTCGGTCTTTGTACCGCCGCCATCGACACCGATAAAAATTTCCATATTGAACCACTTCGCTTTCTATATCCAGTATAGGAGAAAAACCAGGTGTTGTAAAATAAAATTTTAAATCATGAATTATGTATTGAAATATAATTTCATACAATTTATAATAAACTCAATCCACTGATAGTGAAAGCGATACCAGTCATGCTTTCATTCAAGATGTGTAAAGTAATATTACATAGTAGTGACCATCAGAGGATGATTTGAAAAGGGGGGCAAGAAATGAACGGCGGATTGGTTCGATTGCGCGAGGTGTATGATTCATTAAATCCGTCCGAGCGCAAGGTTGCAGCCTTCATTTTGCAGGAGCCGGCAGAGATGATACAAATGTCGGTGGCGGATCTTGCTGTCCGAAGCGGCTCCAGTCAGGCAGCCATTGTGCGCCTGTGCAAAACGATGGGATTCAAAGGCTATCAGGATCTGAAGCTGAAGGTAGCCGGAGACTTGCAGGAGCCATTAGCCACCGGATATCAGGATATCCGGCCCAATGACAGCATTTCTGCAATTATACAGAACGTCTCGAACAATAACATTCAATCGATTCGGGATACGATGAAGATTATGGAGGAAGGGATGGTGGAAGAGGCCGTTCTGGCCCTCGATCAGTCGAAGCGCATTTTCATGTTTGGGGTAGGGGCTTCCAATCTGATCGGGATGGATGCCCAGCAGAAATTTTTGCGGATCAATAAGGTATGCATATCTTTTCCGGACCCTCATGTTCAGCTCACCTCGGCGGTGCTGCTGACTCCGGAAGATGCGGCCGTATGCATTTCCTATTCCGGTGAAACGGACGAGGTGATCCGCGCAGCAGCCATTGCCAAGGAGAAGGGGTGCAAGACGATAGGCATTACCAAATACGGAGATTCTACCTTGAGCCGATCGGTCGACATCCCTTTGTACACCTCCTCGACGGAGAACGAGATTCGCAGTGGCGCGATGTCCTCTCGTATTACGCAGCTTAATCTTATCGATATTTTATATCTTGGCGTCGCCAGCCGGAATTACGAGAATTCAGTGAAATACCTGGATGAAAGCCGGCGAGCGATCAAGCGTTTGTAGTTCATAGCGAAACCACAAATATATAAATGATAAGGGGAGTAGTACATGAAGAAAAAAGGTTGGCTTACATTGTTGGCTTCTTTGATGCTCGTGTTTACCGCGGCTTGCGGCGGTTCCGGCGGAGCGAAGGCACCGGAAGGCGGAAGCGGAACGGCTTCGGAAGGAAACGGCGAAGCTGCGCCAAAGCAGGACACGGTCGTTGTCTGGACTTATCCGGTACATGGTAAATACGAAGATGAATTGAAAGAGCATGTGGCGGATCTGAAGGAGAAATATCCGCATATTACCGTACAAACCGAAGTGCTCTCCTGGGCTGAAGGCCCGAAGAAGTTCGACGTCGCCTTGAATGCCGGCAACCCGCCTGACCTATACTTCCACGCGGTGGATGGAGCTTATGTGGATACGGGCCTGGCACTGGAACTGACCCCTTATATTACGGATGAAATCAAGAACGACTACCTGCCGGGAACGCTTGAGCTGGGTCAAATCCAGGGCAAGCAGTATGGTCTCCCGCTGTACCAATCCCTCTGGGCTTGGGGCGGCAACAAGAAGATTCTCGAAGAAGCAGGCATCGACTGGAAGGCTATTCAAGAGAACGGCTGGACTTGGACCGAGTTCAAGGCTGCTGCCGAGAAGCTGACCAAGAAACTTCCGAACGGCAATACGCAGTATGCGCTGGTGACGGACGGTACTTCCCTGGACTTCATGGAAATGCTGACACGCAGCAACGGCATGCCTGACGTTCTGAACGACAAGGGAGAGTTCCAATGGAATGACGAGCGGATCCTGGATACGATGACGTTCGTGTCCGATCTGATGAAAGCCGGACATCTGCCTGCCGAGACTGCCGCGATTACGCCGGCGAAACGGATGGACCTGTTCTATGCCGAAGAAGCCGCGATCGTGTCCAAGGCGATCCCTTACTATGACGTGATGCTGCAGAACCGCGCGAAGGATATTGACAGCGGTACGGTCCAAGGCGCGAAAATCGACTTCGTCCTGCTGCCGGTTCCGCATAATGACGGGGCTGAGCGCAAGACCTCCATGTTTGGCGAAGGCTACGTAGCGTTCAAACAGAAGAAGGATAAAGGCGAAGAGCATGCAAAGAACACGTTCCTGATCATGGAAGGACTGAGCGGCGCGAAAGCCGGTAATTCCGCGAATGAACTGGTGCTGCCTTTCGTTCGTAAATCCCAAGCGGAGTTTTATGAAGGCAAAGGGCTCGGTACGGAATCTACCATTAAAGCAGCGGAAATTTTCGCGAACTTCAAGGAAATTCCGGTGACTTTGAATCTCGATGCGGATGCTTCGGGCAACCAGAAGAAATTCAAGGAGCAAGTGGTGAAGCCGAACATTCAAGCGCTGTTCTCTGGCGAGAAGACGCCGGAGCAGATCGCACAAGACTTCAAGGACAAAGGCAAACAAATTTTAGGACAGTAATTGAAGTTATAAGGGGGTGTCCCGTTGTCCTTAGCAGGAACGATCGGGGCACTCCCTTTTTAAACCAATCGCTCCAGACTCTATAAGGCTTCATGAAAATACTTCACCTGTGCGCAAAGGAGGAAATCACATGCAGACTGCCCCGGCGCAAGCTCGGCCATCACGTCCCCCCATGAAGGGGTACATACGAGAATATGGATGGGCGTATTTATTCATTCTGGCTCCCGTACTGTTGTTTTTGATATTCACGCTCTACCCTGTCGCGTCCGCTTTTCTGATGAGCTTTCAGGAATACAGCGTGATGGGCTCCGAATGGATTGGAGCAGACAACTACACACGGATGGTACAGGATGAAGTGTTCTGGAAATCCATGAGGAATACGGTCATCTTCACGATCGGTACCGTTCCGGTCAACATTGTCATCACGTATGCATTATCCTTTTTTATTTTTCAGATGAAAAATAAATGGCAGACCTTCTTCAAGGCTACGATGTATTTGCCGGCCGTTGCCTCCGGGGTCACCATATCGGTGGTATGGCTCGCGATCTACGATCCGACCCAAGCCGGGCTGCTGAACCGTTTCATCGGTTTGTTCGGATTCGATCCGGTCATATGGCTCGGCAAATCGAACACGGCGCTCTTTTCGCTCATTCTGATGAACTGGCTCGGTTCGCATGGCGCGGGCATTATTCTCTATTTGGCCGCCATGGGCGGGATTCCGAAATCGCTCTATGAAGCCGCGGACATCGACCATGCCAGCGGTTGGTCCAAATTCTGGCGCATTACGTGGCCGCTGATGAAACCGACCACCCTGTATCTGCTGGTGACGGGCGTCATTACGTCTTTCCAGGTGTTCATCTCGGTGTACCTGATGACGCAGGGCGGACCGAACTTCGCGACGACAACCATCGCCTATCTGATTTACAGCACGGCGTTCAATTTCTACGAATTCGGACTTGCGGCGGCGCAATCTTTTGTTCTGGCTGCCTTGATTATTGTCATTTCCATCATTCAATTCAAATACTTCTCGTCCGACGTGGAGTACTAAGGCCTATTTTTGAAGCTAAGGGGGTGCACCTATGAAATCAAGATCAAAAGTGATCATGCTGATTGTGGCCTCGGTCATTCTGGTGGTATGGAGCGTTCTGACGATCATTCCGATGTACTGGATGCTGATCGGCTCAGTACAGGACACCAAGTCAGCGGCATCGTTTATCCCGAAAATGATACCGGAGGTATTCTCCGTAGCCCCGTACGAGCGTTTTTTTGGCAAAACCGACGTCATGAGGTGGCTCTTTAACTCCTTATTGATCTCATCCATCCTGACGGTGACCAACGTATTCCTGGCTTCGCTTGCAGGGTATGCTTTTGCGAAGCTGAAGTTTCCGGGGAACAAAGCGGTATTCTGGATTTTGCTCAGCACGATGATGATCCCGGCGCAGGTGACGCTGATTCCGCTTTACATTTTGATGATCGACGTATTTGATCTCGGGAATACATACACGGCGATTCTTCTTCCCGGAATCGTAAGCGTGGGCAACATTTTCTTGATGAAGCAGTACATGTCATCGCTGCCTACCTCTTTGATCCATGCGGCGCGCATCGACGCTTGCGGCGAATTCGGCATCTTCTGGAAGGTCATTCTTCCGATGGCGAAGCCGGGTCTTGCGGTGCTTGCGATATTCACGTTCGTTGCATCATGGAATGATTTCTTCTGGCCCTTCCTCGTGACCAACTCGACGGAAATGAGGACGATTCAGGTCGGTCTTGCTTCCTTCGTCTATGCGGACACGACCGATTTCGGCGCACTTATGGCTGGAGCAACCGTCGCGGCACTGCCGATGATGATCCTGTTCTTCTCGCTTCAGCGCTATTTCCTGCAAGGCATCACCATTGGAGCCGTTAAAGGCTAGAAGGAGGCAAAGTTATGGCACGCGTAGAATTCCGAAATATACGAAAAGAATTTGTAGACGACAACAAAGGGACGTTTACCGCTGTAGCGGGGTCGGACTTTGTGATCAATGATAAAGAGTTCGTGGTATTCGTCGGTCCGTCCGGCTGCGGCAAAACCACCTCGCTGCGTATGATTGCGGGGCTTGAACGTCAAACGTCCGGCGACATCATCATCGGGGACCGGGTGGTCAACAATCTGCATCCGAAAGACCGCGACATTGCCATGGTGTTCCAGGATTATGCGCTGTATCCGCATATGACGATCCGCGAGAACCTCTCCTTCGGTTTGAAGAACCTGAAGAAGCCCAAGGCTTACATCGAGCAAAAGGTATCGCAGGCAGCCTCCATTCTCGGCCTGGAGTCGATGATCGACCGGAAGCCGCGCGAGCTGTCCGGCGGACAGCGTCAGCGTGTTGCGGTAGGGCGGGCGATCGTGCGCGACCCGCAGGTATTCCTGTTTGACGAGCCGCTGTCGAACCTGGATGCGAAGCTTCGCGTGCAAATGCGGGTAGAGCTGTCCGAGCTGCACAAGCGCCTGGAAGCTACCATCGTATACGTCACGCATGATCAGGTTGAAGCGATGACGCTCGGTGAGCGGATCGTTGTAATGAATAACGGCATTATCCAGCAGATCGCCTCACCGACCGAGCTGTATGCGAATCCGCAGAATATGTTCGTAGCCGGCTTTATCGGATCCCCGCCGATGAACTTCATCGACGTGCAGAAGGAAGGAAATGTTCTCCGGATGGAAGGCGGGACATTCACCATTCCGGATTCGATGGCCGGTGCCCTAAGCAAATACGACAACAGGCATCTGATTCTGGGGATTCGTCCCGAGCATATCACCGGCGAGGATCTGCCGGGCACGACCAATCTGAATTACAAGTATTCCACGAAGGTCCAGGTCGTTGAACATCTCGGCTCGGAGAATCTGGTGTACTTCCGCGTAGGCAACCGGACCGTGACCGCGAAGGTTCATCCGGAAACGACGGGTTATCCGGGCATGGACAAAACCTTCATTTTCAATTTCGATAAAGTGCATTTCTTCGATCCTGAGACGGAGCAGCGTATCGATTGGTAAACAACGACGAAGAGGAGAGGAAAGCTATGCGCAAGCTGAATGATGTGTTAAAGAAGACCGGGGTTGAGATTTACCGTGAGATTACGGCGGTGGCCTTGTACAGCATGATTACCTCGCTGGTGCTCGTGACGGTGGTCATGTTCGTTCCGCTGTGGGCAGCGCTGGTGCTGCTGCCGGTTCTGTATATGCCGCTCTTCTATGGTGTTTGTTATGCCTATCACCGCAAGACGGAGCGGGGCAAGTCCAGGCTGAAGGACGTGTTTCAGGGTGCGCTGAAAGGGCTTGGCCCCGCCGTTGTGATGGGTTTCTTCTTCGTCGTGATGACATTGATCCTATGGTCAACCTGGTGGTATTACGGGGGAAAAGAAGGGATCGGCTATCTTGCGATCGGCGTGTTCCAAACCTATTTTGTCATCATGGCGCTCATCTCCCAATTCTACACCTTTCAGCTTGTTATTCAGGAAGGGATGGGGATCTTCAAGGCCATGGCGCACAGCGTCAAGCTGTTCTTGAAGTTTCCGGCCTATACGCTGGGCGCGTGCTTCCAAGCCTTCTGCGTCGCCATTCCGCTGCTCGTCACGGTTGTTGGCTTTGGATTCTTATTTAACGGCATGTGGGCCATATACCAGCATAAGGTTACGTATAATGTACTGAATCCGGAAGAGGCCAAGCCGGCGGAAGACGGTGTGGTAGCCTCCGAAGCGAGAGGTGTGAGCATATGATAAAAGTCAATGTGCGAAGCGGCATTGATATGCTGCCAGGCATCAAGCACGAGAAAATCACGGGTCGTCGCCTTGGCGTCATTACGAATCCGACGGGGCTCACGTCGGATTTTCGTTCATCTATCGAGGTGGTTGCAGGCTTGCCAGAGTCGGAATTGACGGCTTTGTTCGCCTGTGAGCACGGGCTGCGCGGCCAGCTGCAGGCAGGCAAGCACGTGGATGACGAAGTGGATCCGGTATTCGTCGTGCCGGTGTACAGTCTGTACGGTTCGCGGCGCAAGCCGGATGCTGACATGCTGAAGAACGTGGACACGGTCATCTTCGACATTCAAGATCTTGGCGTGCGCTTTTATACGTATATGACGACGCTGCTGTATGTTATGGAGGCATGCGCCGAACATGGCAAGAGCCTGCTTGTCCTGGATCGACCGAATCCGCTGGGCGGCGAGCGCTGCGAAGGAGGTTTCCTTAAGCCGGGATATGAATCCATGGTGGGCGGATGGCACATTCCGATTAACACCGGGATGACCATCGGCGAATTTGCGTGCATGGCCAATGACATGCGGGGAACCGGCTGCGATCTGGATGTCATTAAGCTGGAAGGCTGGACGCGCGGCATGGAATATACCGACACGGGCTTTCCGTGGGTGCTGCCTTCGCCGAACATTCCCACGATGGATACGGTGCGGCTGTACAGCGGGACCTGTTTCTTCGAAGGGACCAATCTTTCGGAAGGTCGGGGGACGACCCGGCCGTTTGAATGGATCGGCGCTCCATGGGTCAACGGGGAGGAGCTGGCCCAGGCGTTCAACGCATACGGACTGCCCGGCGTCCATGCCCATTCCATGTACATGACCCCTACCTTCTCGAAGCATCAGGGCGAAGGCTGCGGCGGGGTCATGCTGTTTGTGACCCGTCCGGCAGAAGTAGAGGCTGTGCGCACAGGGCTTGTGCTGCTGCATCTTGTCAGCCGGATGTACCCGGATCAGTTCCAGTGGCTTAGCCCGCCGGAAGGACGAAGCCGGTACTTCATTGATTTGCTGACGGGAAGCGAGGATGTCCGCCGGCACATCCACGAAGAAGCCGGACTCCAGCGTCTGGTTGCGGAGTGGGGCAAGGACGCGGAGCAGTGGAGAACGATGCGGGCTCCGTATCTGCTGTACGGGGAGGCGTAAAATATGAAGTTCTCGCCATGGAAGGAGGGCAGGCCGGCCATTGTGGTCGGCCTGATGTCCGGTACTTCGCTGGACGGCATTGATGCGGCCATCGTCCGCATACAGGGAAGCGGCTTCGAGGCATCGGTTGAGCTGCTGCATTATTATAGCAAGCCTTACGAACCGGAGCTCCGTCAGCGGCTGCGCGATTTGTGCAGTGAGGAGAATTCGAACAGCGCTGCTGTCTGCAGCATGAATGCATACTTGGGGTATCAGTTTGGAACCGCAGTCCTGGAAGCGGTTGCCGATGCCGGCATGCGCATAGATGAGGTGGATTTGGTAAGCTCCCATGGACAAACGATTTGGCATCAGCCCGTACCGGAGCAAGGGGATCCGTATTCCGTCGCTTCGACTTTGCAGATCGGCGATATTTCCGTTATCGCCAAGCGCACCGGCAAACTTACGGTAGGAGACTTCCGGCCCGCTGATATGGCGGTTGGGGGCCAAGGAGCACCGTTTGCGCCTTACGGAGACTTGATCCTGTTTCGGCATCCGGAGCGGGGGAGGCTGCTGCAGAACATCGGCGGGATCGGCAATTGTACGGCGCTGCCCGCAGGGGCGGATCCTTCGGATGTGCTGGCCTTTGATACCGGACCCGGCAATATGATCATGGATGCGGTGGCCCATATGCTGACCGAAGGGCGATTACCCTATGATGAAGGCGGCACATGGGCTGCCCGGGGGAACCCGGATCAAGTCTTATTAAGGGAGATGATGGCGCATCCCTATTTTCAAGCAGAGCCGCCGAAATCAACGGGCAGGGAATTGTTTGGCCACAATTACGCGGTTTCGTTTCTGGAGCAAGCCAGGCTCAGGAGCCTCTCGGATGAGGATACGATGGCCACGGCGACGGCGTTTACCGCACATTCCATTGCCGATAGCTATGTGAACTATGTGTTTCCTCACCACAGAATGGATGAGGTGATCGTAACCGGTGGAGGGGCTCATAACAAGACGCTGCTCTCGATGTTAGGGGAGCTGTTGCCGGAGCAGAAGGTCATGACCTCCAAGGCGCTGGGCTTCGATGACGATGCCAAGGAAGCCGTGATTTTTGCGCTGCTGGGCAATGATTTCATGCTCGGCGTTCCTAACAATTTGCCAGCGGCAACCGGTGCTCGCAGGCCGACCGTTATGGGAAAGCTGGCGCTGCCATAGACCATTCATTAAAGCCAGCAAACGGAAGCGCCAAGCGATGGCACATCGATAATGTTAGGCAGCGATTTGGCGGTAAGTAAAGGGATTATCTTAGTAGTCAAACCCGCATAGGGGAGGGGGAAAAACAACATGCTGGAATCTGTCATTCGCGAGCAGCTGGCCGCCGTGGTTGGCGGGAAGTGGTTCAAGGATGATCCGGAAAGTCTCGTCTCATACAGTTATGATGCTACGCCGCTGTATCAAGCGATGCCGGACGGAGTTATCTTTCCTGGAAGCACGCAGGAGGTCTCCGACATCGTCAAAATTTGCTCGAAGCACCGAATACCCGTTATTACGCGGGGAGCAGGCAGCAATCTGTGCGGCGGCACCATTCCGCTTCAGGGCGGCCTGATCGTGGTCATGACCCGTATGAACAAGCTGCTGGAGATCGATGCGGATAATCTAACCGCGACCTTCCAGACGGGTCTGAATACAAAGCAGTTTCATCTGGCGGTCGAGCGGACGGGGCTGTTCTATCCTCCGGATCCGAGCAGCATGATCATCTGCACGATGGGCGGCAATATTGCCTTGGGAGCCGGCGGGCTGCGCGGATTGAAGTATGGAACGACCAAGGATTACGTACTCGGCCTGGAGGCCGTATTGCCGGACGGCAGTATCCTGCGCACGGGCGGCAAGCTGGTGAAGGATGCCGCCGGGTATGATTTGACCCGGTTATTGGTGGGATCGGGCGGAACGTTAGCCATACTGACGGAAGCCACGGTGAAGCTAATTCCGAAGCCTTCATACAGAAAGGCCATGGTCGCCGTATATGATGACCTTCAAGCGGCGGCTCGAACGGTATCCAACATTATAGCCAATCATATATTCCCGTGCACCTTGGAGTTCATGGATCAGCCGACTCTTCAGGTGGTTGAGGATTTTGCCAAAATCGGGCTCCCGGTACACGCCAAAGCGATGCTGGCGATCGAGCAGGACGGCAGCGTGGAGGATGTGGAGCGGGATCTGAAGAAGCTGGAGGAGATATGTCTTGCTTCCGGCGCGGTGCAGCTGAATATCGCCAAGACCCCGGAAGAAGGGGCGAAGGTGATGGAGGCGAGACGGAGCGCGCTCGCTGCGCTGTCCCGTCTGCGGCCGACCACGATCTTGGAGGACGCAACGGTTCCGCGTTCGAAGATTGCGGACATGGTGCTTGAAGTTCAGCGCATCGCCCAGAAATACGATGTGCAGATCTGCACGTTTGGCCATGCCGGGGACGGCAATCTGCATCCGACCGCGATGACGGATGCCCGCGACCCGGAAGAGATTCATCGCGTGGAAGAGGCATTCGCCGAAATCTTTGAGGCGGCGATTGCCATGGGCGGCACGATTACCGGCGAGCATGGCGTCGGTATCGTGAAGGCGCCTTACCTGGAATGGAAGGTGGGCGAAGCCGGCATCCGGATGATGAAATCCATCAAGGATGCAATCGACCCGCACCAGATCATGAATCCGGGCAAGCTGTTTGCGGAAACCCGAAAGCGCATCGTATTCCAGGAGCGGACGGAGCAAGCAGGGCGGGACTCAGCTTCGAATCAGGATCAGGATCGGAAGCTCGAAACATCGTGAGAGGAGGCGATCGCGCATGAATTCAACCCATGAGAAGCTTGCACAATCGCTGAAGCTGGCGCTGGACGAGGATCAATTGACGAACTGTATGCGCTGCGGATTCTGTCAGACCGCATGTCCGACATTCATCGAAACCGGGCTCGAGGCTGCCTCCCCACGCGGGCGGATCGCCCTCATGAAAGCGGTTGTCGATGGTTTGATGGAACCGGATGAGAGCTTTCGGAGCCAAATGGATCTCTGTCTGGGGTGCAGGGCATGCGAGCCGGCATGTCCGTCCGACGTGAAATACGGCGAATTGATCGAGCAGACCCGGGCGGCCATTGCGGCGGAGAAGCCTTATTCGCTGCCGGTACGAGTCGTCCGCAAGACGTTCCTGCAAGGGATTTTCCCGCATCGCGGAAGACTGAAGCTGATCGGCAAGACGCTATCGTTCTATCAGAAATCCGGGCTGCAGAAGTTTGCGCGCAGCTCCGGGGCCATGAAGCTGTTTCCCGACCATCTTCAGCAGCTGGAAAAGGCGCTGCCTGACGTAACGGGCGATGGTCTGGAAGAACTGTGGAGCAAGGCCGGCTTGCCCTACCGCCGCGAGACGATAGGGAGCGGTTCCAAGCTTATGGTGATCCCTGCGTCCGGGGCCAGGGTCGGCCGGGTCGGCATGTTCCGGGGCTGCATTATGGATGTCATGTTTGCTTCTACGAACGTGAACACCGTGCGGCTGCTGCGCCAGGCCGGGTTCGAGATTGTCATTCCGGAGGAGCAGGTATGCTGCGGTGCGCTGCATGCCCATGCCGGTGAAATGGACGATGCCAAACAGCTGGCCGGCCAGAATATATGGGCTTTTGGGGAAGCGAACGTAGATTACATTGCAAGCAATGCGGGGGGCTGCGGCGCCCTGCTGAAGGAATACGATCATCTGATGCATGCCGAACAGAATGAGCGGCTTCAGCAAGCGGCCGTTCGTTTCGCAGAACAGGTAAAGGACATCTCGGAGCTGCTGAGCAGTCCGGGACGACCGCTTATGCCGATTCAAGCGGAAAGCGCGAATAAGACCGTCAAGGTCACCTACCAGGATTCTTGCCATCTGCGCAATGTCATGCGGGTGCAAGGAGAGCCTCGCCAGCTGATGCAGCAGCTTCCGGGCGTAGACATGTGCGAGCTTCAGGGAGCAGAGGTTTGCTGCGGTTCCGCGGGCATTTACAATCTGACCCAGACGGAAATGTCGACGACGCTGCTCGATCATAAGATGGAGCATGTGGAGGCAACAGGGGCCGAGGTCATCGTGACCTCGAATCCGGGCTGCCTGCTGCAGATGAAGTGGGGCATCGAGCGTGCCGGTAAACAACGCATCGAGGCCGTTCATCTTGCCGATTTTCTGGCAGGGCAGGTATGGATTGAGGATAAGGGCGAGTAACGAATCGGGGCATTTCCATGGTCAACATGATCAGGGAAATGCCCTTTTCTGGTTCAACTCCTTATTATGGCCGCAGTTCCTATTCCAATCCAACGATCTCTTGCATGGTTCTTTCGTACAGTTCGCGTAGAATCAAGAGGCTGTCTAAGGCATGCCAAGCGGAAGGGGATCGGCCGTAATCGTTATAGACCAATGAACCGGTTTACATCATTCCCAATCAACGGTATGGTAGACCCACAGGGAGAATTCCTTTTCACATTTGATGCAAATACATATTGCAACATGCCATGAAATGCGATTCATCAAGGAGGAGAGCGATAACATGAAAGAGAGTTTTGATCCGTCACTCATCGAGCGATTGGAAAGTCCGGAAAGGAAAAAAGAGCTGCCGGCTTCTTCGCTGCTTAAGATGCTTCAGGTGAATGGCGAGGTGGATGTGCTGGATATCGGGGCGGGCACCGGCTATTTTTCCATACCGGCAGCCTCATTAACGACAGGCACCGTTTACGCGCTGGATACCGAGCCAGCCATGCTCGACATGATGCGCGGGCGTGCACAGGAACAAGGAATCACGAATGTGAAGGTGATGGAAGGCGTGTTGGAACAGCTTCCTTTACAGGATGAAACCGTGGATCGAGTCATCGCGTCCTTGATCCTTCACATCACCGACCAGCTGGAGGAGTCGATCTCCCAAATCGCAAGAGTGTTACGGCCAGGCGGGCGCTGCTTGTGTCTGGAATGGCAGGAAGACTCGTCCGAGAAGCGGGTTCCGAGGCCGAACCGGGTTGACCCGCAGGTGCTGAAGGCTATGTTGGAGCAAGCAGGGCTGCAGGTTGACGGAATCCAGTATCCCACGGATCGTCACTACCTGATCATCGCCAGCAAGTAGTTCATGACGTTGGCAGCTTCTTGCGGGGGTGCTTCCTTAGATCGGCAGCCGAAATGCGCCGTTATCCCTCCCTGATTTTTGGAGTGGATCAGCGCATTTATGGATAGAGCTGGAACATTTCAGGGGAGAGGGCCGTCTAAGGATTGAGGTGACCCATGATGAGAAAATCCAAGGTTATGATCATGCTTAGCTGTTTGCTCTTGCTCGTCAGCCTGTATACGATACAACCATCCAACGTATTTGCTTGCTCATGTGCCGGACCGCCTGAGGTTTCGGAAAGCCTGGAACGGAGCGCAGCGATATTCGCAGGCAAGGTGACTCAGATCGCGGGCCCGCCGCGAAAGCAGGTCATGTCCTCGGCTGATCCGGTTCGTGTTACGTTAGAGGTAACGGAAATATGGAAAGGCGAGCTGAACCCCGTAACGGAGCTTACCACGGCCATGTCATCGGCCAGCTGCGGTTATGACCAGTTTGCCGTAGGCAGCGAATATCTGGTGTTCGCGTCCGCGGAGTCGGGCCGGCTGACAACGGGGCTTTGTGACGGAACGAAGCCGCTCACCGCCGCCGGCAAGGAGCTATCCGAGCTAGGGGCCGGATATCCTCCGAAAGCTGCGCCTCCACCGGGGGAAACGGGGTCTGATACGCTTGCTGAGGGAATGCTTCCAAGTGAAGGTGAGGCTGCTGATCAGACATTTATGCAGAGGCCTTTCCTGTGGGGGGTTGTCGTCGTGCTGCTGGCAGCTGGACTATGGCTCTATTTTTGGAGGAAGAAAAAAAGAAATGTAAAGTGAATGTAAAATTATTGAAAGTCTATTGGCGGTGGTAAACGGCCATGCTATAATTCATGTATTCAAGTAAAGGGGAGTAGCAGTCGCAGCAAAGTCGTCAATTCGTGACACGAACGTGTCTCCGGCTTTGTTGGCAACGAAAGTTGTTTGCGAGACCTTTGCCGATTCGGTAAAGGTGCTTATTCCTACAGCCTATTTCAGGGTAGATACCTTTATCGCCGATTTTCGGGATAAAGGTTTTTTGTTTTATACGCCTTTGAAACGTAAATCGGATCATCCTATACATGAAGGAGAGATTGCGTTTGGAAATGGGACTGTTGCTCGAATATGGGTGGGTGCTGCTGGTGTTGATTGGACTCGAGGGGATTCTCGCAGCCGATAATGCCCTGGTGATGTCCATCATGGTTAAACATTTGCCGGAGGACAAAAGGAAGAAGGCGTTATTTTACGGATTGGCCGGTGCGTTTGTGTTCCGTTTCGCATCCCTCTTCATTATCTCTTTTCTGGCGGATGTCTGGTACGTACAGGCGATTGGGGCCTTCTACCTGCTGTATATCAGTATCAATCATATGGTGAAGCAGTTCTTTGTGAAGAAGAAGAAACATCTGAAGGAAGCGGAAATGAAACAAGAAAAATTCTGGGTTACCGTGTTAAAGGTAGAGCTTGCGGATATTGCGTTTGCGGTCGATGCGATTTTGGCTGCCGTAGCCCTCGCCTTGACGCTGCCGGAAACCGGCCTCCCGAATATCGGGGGCATGGACGGCGGACAGTTCCTGGTTATCCTGGCAGGCGGAATTATCGGCTTGGTGATCATGCGGTTCGCGGCATCGTATTTCGGCAGGCTGCTCGTAAGAAGGCCCGGCTTGGAAACGGCTGCATTCCTGATCGTGGGATGGGTAGGAATCAAGCTGGCCGTCTATACGCTCGCGCACCCGGATATCGCTGTATTAGAGAAGACGTTTCCCAAGAGCGCCGGCTGGAAGCTCATATTCTGGGGCGTATTGATCCTGATTGCGGTCCTCGGCTGGTTCTTGTCCAAGGAGAAAAGCGATATGACCGAGAAGGAACGGAAACAAGTGGAAAGCTAAAGCAACGGCCCCTTTTGATATAATGAACATAGGAAAAAGAAAGGAATCGTGATCTCGCGTGTAAAATTATCGTTTCTGCGCAACCTTAAAATATATAGATATGAGGAGAAACGATTGTCATTGGATAAATGAAGCTTAAAATTGGATAAAATGCTGCCCGCCCTGATTCTGTTCATGGTCATTGAGAGTCATATGACTTTCTGGATTACCGCCGAGTTAAAGATGCCTCCGAGAATGCAAAACGGTTATGCTGCGGCATCCGTACCTGTCCGCATTTGACCGAAAGGCAGAAATTCCTAACGGAAATCATTGAGGTTACCCTGGCTTAAGAGTAGAATAAGATTATGTAGGGCGCTATCAGCTTTTCTTTTTTTGGATACAAGACAAGAAAACAGATACACCTTGTGATTGTGAATCAGCCTTATTGGCCGGGGAGTGAGGAGGACGCAGATGCCTGTCCTGAAGCTCCTTCGGTCAGCTAAGGCTTTTTGATTTGAGTAGGAGATAACAGCCATAAAAAGGAGTGAGCATGATTGATAATCCTCAAAACACAAGAACAAATCGCCAAGATGAATAAAGCCGGCGATATTCTCGCCGAATGCCACCGGCAGATCGCCAACATGATCAAGCCGGGCGTAACGACGCTGGAGATTGATCAGTTTGTCGAACGGTTCCTGGCGGAGCGCGGCGCGACGCCGGAGCAGAAGGGGTATCATGGTTATCCTTTTGCGACCTGCGCATCGGTCAATGACGTGATCTGCCATGGTTTTCCGAGCCATGAGCCGCTGAAGGACGGGGATATCGTTACCATTGATATGGTGGTGAAGTATGATGGTTGGCTCGCCGACTCGGCTTGGTCCTATCCGGTCGGAAACGTCTCCGAGGAAGCGCAGCATCTGCTGGACGTGACGAAGAAAGCTCTGTACCTCGGAATTGAGCAAGCGGTGATCGGCAACCGGATCGGCGATATTTCCCATGCGATTCAATCCTATGCGGAAGCACAGAATTTATCGGTTGTCCGCCACTTCGTGGGGCACGCCATCGGCGAAAATATGCATGAGGAACCGCAGGTTCCGCATTACGGGCCACCCAACCGCGGGACTCGGCTTAAAGAGGGCATGGTCATCACCATCGAACCGATGCTGAACCTGGGAACATATCAATGCAAGATCGATTCGGACGGATGGACCGCCAGAACCGTGGACGGGAAATGGTCGGCGCAGTATGAGCACACGCTCGCCATCACGAAGGATGGCCCCGTGATCCTGACGGAACAATAAGTGGCGACTTTATAGTGTGAGCCCTGGGCAAAGGACTCCAACGAAGCAGGCGGAATTGTTCTGTAGAAACGGAGTGGTCGCCTTTGCCCCCGAACTCCCACGATTGATTTCGTGGTTCAAAGGAAATTTGGGGGCAACAGCGATCGGAAGAATAATCCGCAGGCGGAGTGATGCGTTACCATGAAGGATTCGACATCTGCGAATAGACGTCAATCCCAGTTTTTCTTTAGAGATCAGGAAGAAAAAGCGCCGAAGCTCGATCGACTTGATCTCGCAAGAAAAACAACCGCTAATGAAGGATTCGACATCTGCGAATAGACGTCAATCCCAGTTTTTCTTTAGAGATCAGGAAGAAAAAGCGCCGAAGCTCGATGACTTGATCTCGCAAGAAAAACAACCGCTAATGAAGAATTCGACATCTGCGAATAGACGTCAATCCCAGTTTTTCTTATAATAGAGTAATCATTTTACAAGCGAAGGGAACATGGAACATGACGATACGAAAAGCATTAACCGTAGCCGGCTCGGATACAAGCGGCGGCGCTGGCATCCAGGCCGATCTGAAAACCTTTCAGGAATTTGACGTATACGGAATGACCGCACTGACCACGATTGTCTGCATGGAACCAAAGACATGGGATCACCAGGTTTTCCCGGTGGCATTGGATATCGTTGAAACGCAGTTGAAAACCGTGCTCGAGGGCATCGGCATCGATGCCATGAAAACCGGCATGCTTGGATCCGTAGAGATCATCGAGCTCGTTTCCCAGTATATCGACCGCTATGATCTGAAACGGATCGTCATCGATCCGGTGATGGTCTGCAAAGGCACGGATGAAGTGCTGCAGCCCGAAAATACGGAAGCGATGCTGGAATTCCTTCTCCCGCGCGCCGATTTGGTAACGCCAAATCTGTTCGAGGCGTCCCAGCTGGCCAAATCCGGTCCGATCACGTCCCTGGATCAAATGCAGCAGGCTGCCGCCATCATTCACGAGCGCGGCGCAAAGAACGTGCTGATTAAAGACAGAGGGAAGATCCGCGAAGGCAAAGCCATGGATCTGCTCTATGACGGAAACAGCTTCGAATGGTTCGAGTCCGACGCCATCGTTACCAAGTACACCCACGGTGCGGGCTGCACGTCATCCGCTTCCATCACGGCCAATCTTGCCAAGGGCTTGAGCGTTCGCGAGTCGGTACAGCAAGCCAAAGCCTTCATTACCCAGGCGATTTCGAACGGCTTTCCGCTGAATGAATTCGTAGGTCCGACAAGGCATTCCGCACACCGCAGTTTATCTGCGAATTAAACAAGATGCATTTCTTTGCAAGCTTATTCATGTTTGAAATTCCGCTTGCGAGGAGCGACCGAAAACCTTTCTTCCTAGAAGAAAGGTTTTTTTGTTGTTAGTCGAACCTGCTGCATATAGTATATAGGTGCAAAGGCATGCTTCGTTCTGCGCGTTTTTTCGGCAGGGATCAAGCGGCTTAGGTCCTTTCCAGTATAATTATGTGCTATACTTTATAAAGGGTCTGATAGAAACAGGAAGAAAATGTTTAGGGGTTGAGACATGTTTCAGGACATTTTGGATTTTTTGATGAAGTTTGGTCCATGGGGATTGTTTATTCATTCGTTTGCGGATGCTGTCATTTTTCCGGTTCCCGCCTTTTTTCTGCAGGTTTCGCTTAGCATCATGCATCCGCAGAATGCACTGTGGCTTGCAACGTATGGTTTTATCGGATGCTTGCTGGGGACGCCGCTGGGCTATTTGATCGGAAAGCTGCTTGGGAAGTCGGTATTATACAAGATACTGAAAAAAGAGTGGATTGACGCTGCAACGAACATGTTTCAAAAAAACGGCGAAGCCGCCATACTGATCGGCTCCTTTACGCCGGTTCCCTTTAAAGTGTTTACGATTCTGTCGGGATGTTTGAAATTCCCGCTATGGAGACTGTTGGCATATGCCGCGCTTGGCCGGGCTACCAAGTTTTATGTGGTGGGTACCCTGTTCTATCTGTACGGTAACGCCGCGGAGGGCATGGTTAAGGATGTATCGTTATATATTGCGCTGATCGCCGTTCCGCTTCTGTTGATCGGCGTGTACTTCAACCGCAAACGCAAGCGCAAGAAAATGGAGCAGCAAAAGCTGGCTGAATCCGGTCCTGTCGTGGTGGAGAAGGCGGTTCTGGAGCAGGCGTCGGATCAGACTCCATCGGCCTAACGCTAGAGAATGACGCCGGGGGTTAACCCCCGCGAGGAACATATAAAATAACCCCACAAAGTGGAGCCTATGCTTCGATGCTTATTCCAAATACTTTGCGGGGACCCCAAAAAACTTATTTAAAAAAAGCAGCCGGGTGCGAGCCCGGCTGCTTTTTTCCAAGGTATCAGAGAAACATATTTATATCATAGCTACATATTCTCGGTATTAACCCGTTTTTCCGATTCTGAAGAACTTGCCTCGGCCTTTCGTGGTCACAGGAACAAATGTCGGCGACGGGGACAACGGGGCTGGCATATCTTGAGCAAGATAACCGTGGAGAGGCCCGCGATAGACTTCATTCAACTGGGGGGAGTGGGAGAAATCTTCCGGCGTTACAAGATGACAAGGCTTGTTCACAGGCCGCAGGCCTGCTTGCTCCAGCACCGTCGCGACAAAGTGGGAGCAGAAAAAAGCATCATCACGATCGATATGAATCCGAAACAATATACCCAGCAGCCCTAGCAGATTATATTTGTAGCGGTCCTGATCACGCATCATCTCTTTCACAAGATTGTGCATGCGTTGATAGTCTTCATTACTGACGCGGAAGCGATATACCGCGCACTCCGAAGTGTAGAAGAAAGGGTCACGCAGGTTCTCGCGAACCAAACCGCCGTCAAACGGATTGTTCGCCTTCTTTCGCCCAAAGCTGTACACTTCGCGTAACTCGGAATCAAACGCTATGGATGCATGGTTAAGTGGGGCCTTCGTGAAATATTGGATCATTCTGCTGAACCAGGTGCCCGTGCCTGTAAGCACAATCCAAATATCTTGTTCCGTGTACATACTCGCAAACTCCTTTGTTAACGATCCTAACGACTAGCAATTGTAAATGACTTGCTTTCTTTCACAATAAACGAAAAAGCCATGGCGTTCAAGTCAAAAAAAACCATTTTCTCTCAATTTCACTAGAATAGCGCTGGGATAGACACCAAATATTAGAAACCTCATATCCAATATATTCGCTTCATGTCCGAATTATCCTTTGGATTGTTTTATTTATATTCCATATAGGCTAAAGGAGAAGCAATCCCATATCTAGAAATTAGGTAAAACCGATTTGAACAATGAAAGACAGGAGGATCTCCAAACGATGATGAATAGTGAATGTCTCAGCTATGATTTTATGGTTCAGGCGATAGAAGTTGCGCCGATAGGAATGGTATTCATCGATTCAGAGGGGAGCATTATCCGAATCAATCCGGCCGCTTGCACGATGCTCGGATATGAGGAGGACGAATGTCTGCATCATCCCTATAACGATTGGGTTTATCCGGAGGACGTAAATAAGGACAGGGAAATGATGGAAAAATTTAAAACGGGCCGGATCTCTTCCTTGCAAATGGAAAAGAGATTGATACATAAACAGGGAGATATCAGGTGGGTATCGTGCAGGCTTAGCACAGCCCGCAGCAGAGAGGGAAGGGCGCTGGGCTATGTAGCGCATTTGACGGATATCACCGACATGAAGAGAGCGGCCGATCAGGAAGAGAAGCGGCTGATCCAGTCCGACAAGCTGTCCATGGCCGGGCAGCTTGCCGCAGGAATCGCCCATGAAATCCGAAACCCGATGACGTCCATCAAAGGGTTCGTGCAGCTGATTCGCTCCGGCGCCGGACGGAAGGATGAATATTTCGATATTATCTCTTCGGAGATTGAAAGGATCGAACTGATCGTCAGTGAGCTTCTGTTCTTGGCGAAGCCGCAAAGCGTGAAATTCGAGCGTGCCGATATCCGGCAGCTGCTGGAACAAGTGATTACGTTATTAAATACGCAGGCGATTATACATAACGTAGAGATCATAACCGATTTTGGAGAGCAAGAGGCCAATGTGGACGGTGACGTGAATCATCTGAAACAGGTCTTCATCAACTTTATAAAAAATGCGGTGGAATCGATGCCAGACGGCGGCGAGTTGACCATACGACTGGAGAGAGGCAGCGACGAGACCGTGGCCATCCATTTCACGGATAACGGATGCGGAATCCCGGAATCGATCCTATCCCGTCTCGGGGAACCGTTCTTCACAACGAAGGAGAAGGGCAACGGCTTAGGGTTCATGATCAGCAAAAAAATGATCGAGGATCACAGGGGGCAGGTGTATGTGACCAGCAAGCTTCAGGAGGGAACGACCATAACGGTCATGTTGCCGCTAAGCATAATCTAGCTTGACCGGACGTATGGTTCGCTCTACATTATAGAAAGATATAGGAGAGGGGGCGGTTAAAATGGGCAACATGCAATTGTTAAAAGAGCCCAAACGGCGCAAGCTGCTGTTCAGCGCGGGTGCCAGCTGGATGTTCGATGCGATGGATGTCGGCATGATTTCGTTTGTTGTTGCGGCATTGGCAGCGGAATGGTCGCTAAGCTCGCAGCAGGTCGGCATTCTGACAAGCACCACATCGATCGGAATGGTATTCGGCGCAGCCATGGCCGGATTTCTGGCGGATAAATATGGACGGAAAAATATTCTGCTGTGGACACTGCTCATATTCTCGATAGCGAGCGGGCTTTCCGCTCTGGCTACCGGTTTTGTCATGCTGTGCTTGATGCGCTTTATCGCCGGCTTCGGACTTGGCGGAGAGCTTCCGGTAGCTTCAACGCTGGTATCCGAAAGCATGCCCGTTCATGAACGGGGAAGAGCGGTGGTGCTGCTGGAAAGCTTTTGGGCGGCAGGTTGGATACTATCCGCGCTTATTGCTTACTTCGTCATTCCGGATTACGGCTGGCGGACAGCCTTTGTCATCGGGGCTTTGCCCGCGTTCTATGCTCTCTACCTGCGGCGGGCCATCGAGGATTCGCCAAGGTATATCGAGCAGACGGCCAAGGCCGTCCGGAAGCTGACCTTCGGGCAGCGTGTGGCCTCGGTCTGGTCGGTCGAACATCGGCGTACGAGCATTATGCTGTGGATATTGTGGTTTACGGTCGTATTTTCATATTACGGGATGTTCCTGTGGCTTCCCACCGTCATGGTCGATAAAGGATTCAGCTTGGTTCGAAGCTTCCAGTACGTGCTGATTATGACGCTTGCCCAATTGCCGGGGTATTTCACGGCGGCGTATTTTATCGAGAAGTTCGGACGTAAGTTCGTGTTGGTTACTTATTTGGTGCTTACGGCGCTGAGCGCAATTTGGTTTGGCTACGCCAATACGGAAGGCTCGCTGCTCGCCGCAGGCATATCCTTGTCCTTCTTCAATCTGGGAGCATGGGGAGGCTTGTATGCGTACAGTCCGGAGCTTTATCCGACGAAGGTTCGTTCAACGGGGGTCGGGCTTGCCACATCGTTCGGTCGGATCGGCGGCGTGATCGCGCCGCTGCTCGTCGGGGTGCTCAAGCAGAATGGGACCCGCATCGAAATCATTTTCGTGATGTTTTTCGTAACCATCCTGATCGGGGCGCTGGGGGTACTGGTGCTTGGCAAGGAAACGAAAGGCCTGGAGCTTGCAGACTAAAGCAGGCCCGTGCTTTATGTTGATTTACAGGAAGGGTGATAGGCTTCGAAATTCATGCTTTCTAATATGACAAAAAAGGGTGGATCCCAAGGTTCAATGACTTTGGATCCACCCTTATTTTAGTGTACAGCGTCAAGCGTCAGCGAGATCGAAGCATTATACCTCCATGATGGAAGGCATAATGTACGGGCTTCTGCCAAGCTCCCGCTTGAAATAGCGGTTGAGCGTGTTGTTGGTCATCTGCTCCCAGGCAGCACGATTGTATTCCCGCTGTTCGCCGGCTTTGTTCAGCTGTTTGCGGAGCATCGCTTCGGCCCGGCGCAGAAGCGGCTTGGAGTCCTGCATATACACGAACCCGCGGGTAATCAGCTCCGGTCCGGAGAGCAGCTTGCGCGTTTCCCGGTTGATGGTAATCGCGACGATCACCACGCCATCGTGAGCGAGCTGAACGCGTTCCTCAAGCAGCTCCTTCTCATGGGTGCGCAGTTCACCATTGTTAATATAGACGTCACCCGAAGGGATGTTCCGGCCTTTGCGCGCATAATTGCGGAAAAGGGACAGCGTGTTGCCGATGTTCATCAAGTAGACGTTGCTGTCGGGAACCCCGACCTGCACGGCAAGATGACGGTGATTGAGCATCATCCGGTATTCTCCGTGAATCGGCACAAAGTATTTGGGACGCAAGCTGCTGATCATGAGCTTCAAATCTTCGCGGCAGCCGTGGCCCGAGGTGTGGATATCGAGAATGGAGCCGTATTTAACTTCGGCCCCGGCCCGCATTAAGAGATCGATGCTACGGTTAACGTTCTGGGTGTTCCCGGGAATCGGCGATGACGAGAAAATGACGGTGTCCTCCGGATGAATCTGGATCGAACGATGGGCACCAGAAGCGATGCGCGTCAGCGCCGCATTGGGTTCGCCCTGACTGCCCGTGCAAATAATCAGCACCTGGTCGTCGCGATAGCGGTTAACGGCTTTGACGTCAATCATCATGCCGTCCGGCACGCGAATATAACCAAGCTCCTGGCCGATCACAAACACCTTTTCCATGCTGCGGCCGACGATGGCGATTTTGCGGCCGGTTCGAATGGCGGCTTCGACCACCTGCTGCAGACGATGAACGTTGGATGCAAAGGTCGCAAACAGGATCCGCCCGGGACATTCCTGGAACAGGCGCAGAATGGAATCGCCGACGGTGCGCTCCGAAGGGGTAAAGCCGTCGCGTTCGCTATTGGTGCTGTCGGCCATCAGGGCCAGGACGCCCCGTCCGCCGATATGCAGAATTTTGTGCAGATTGGCAGGCTTGTCCTCCGGCGTAAAATCAAATTTAAAGTCCCCGGTATGTACGATCGGTCCATACGGGGTTTCGACAACGACCCCGAAGGCATCCGGAATGCTGTGGGTGGTTCTGAAAAAATGAACGGAAAGATGACGGAATGCAATCGTCTCGTCTTCATGGAATATGCGCAGATCACTCTGATCCAGCAGGCGATGCTCTTCCAGCTTGGCACGAACCAAGCCGATGGTCAGGGCTCCGCCATAAATCGGCATCTGAATTTGACGAAGCACGTAAGGAATGGCCCCGATATGGTCTTCATGGCCATGGGTCAGGAACATACCCTTTACTTTGTGCTTATTATCGAGCAAGTAACGGATATCCGGAATAATGTAATCGACGCCGCTCATTTCGGCATCCGGGAATTTCAGTCCGGCATCGATGATAATGATCTCGTTTTTGAATTCGACGCCATACATGTTCTTTCCGATCTCGCCAAGCCCCCCCAGCGCAAAGATGCGCACGGGCGGAGCGGAAGGCCTCGGTTTTTTGGCCGGTTTGGCAGTTTGAATCTTATCGGTTAGCAGGGGTTTAGACATAATGTGAAAGAATCCTCTCTATGGTAATTAAGGCATAAGCCTGGTATTTTAATTTCTTCTCTACTTAAGATATCAGAAAGTTCAAGCTTTTGGGAAACGCTTTTCAAAATTCATGTGCATTTCGTCCGTGACAGTCACCTATTTTTGCCCACTCTTATATGCTGTAGAAGAGGAGGACTGGTGATGAGCGGTTTAATGAGGTTGGACGATATGGATGCAGCCTATGGATTGCCGGAGGAATGGCAGCGGGAAGCGATCGTTAAGCTGACTGAGAAAATGACGGATCGTTCCGCCAAATTCCCCTGCATTCCGGCAGTGCAAGGACATGCGCTGAATCATTTTAGATACGGTTTTATCAACCGCGGCGAATCGCAGGAGGCGGCGGGGCAATTGGCCGCACTACTGCATGAGTTCGGGCTCGGCTCCAGGGGCTTCGGCCCGTATACTTCCCTTGTCGTATTTATAAATACGGAACATGGCCGAGATAGCCTCGAGGGCGTGGAGTATTATGAGCGTTTGTTCTGGCGGCTGCTGAGCCGGACCACCGAATACGATACGGAGCCTTGGCCGGCGGACCTGCCGGGGGAACCAGACGATCATCTGTGGGAATTTTGTTATGCAGGCGAGCCTTATTTCGTATATTGCGGAACGCCGGCACATGAGCTTCGCCAGAGCAGGTATTTCCCCTACATGATGCTTGCTTTTACGCCTCGTTGGGTTCTGAAGCAGTTCAATGCCCGGGCCAGGCAAGCTGAACATACCAAAGTGCTGATACGCAAGCGGTTGACCGAATATGATCCAGTCCCCCCACACCCGGACTTGAAGTTCTACGGGGCGGAGGACAATTATGAATGGAAGCAATATTTCCTGCGGGATAACGAGGAGTCTCTGTCGAAATGTCCGTTTGCAAGGCTGCACAAAGAGACTCATAAATAGAAAAATAACATGCTTCTATCATCATACCCTAAATTGGAGTAAGGGTTAACAGGCATTCCATTTCAAAAGCTGCCACTTATGCGATCATCCGCAGGGTGTCGGCTTTTTTTGCGAAGATGCGCTGCTGTGACAAGGTATAGGATTTTGCCCCTGAATTAGTAAATCTTATCCTTGTTGTACAAAAAATTACCAAGTTACACTTAAAGTGTTTCATTCGATTCATCCCAATGCGTCAGGAGGTGTATAAGGTACGGAGCTTTCACCAAATTTGAAAACGCTTTAATGAGCCGAATACCCATGGAGAAGGAGTTGTTTAATGAATGACAAGGCAGTCCAGAACGATGAAAGGATGGATTCTCGGACTTATCGCCGTACTGGTGTTCAGTGTCTTTCCTACGTCCCAGGTTCAAGGCGCCGAGGCCTGCGCTGAGCCTGCTTGGAGCAGTTCTGCCGTATATGGCGGGGGCAATATCGTATCCCACGGGGGTAAGGCCTGGAAAGCAAAATGGTGGACTCAGGGTGAGATGCCCGGAACGACGGGACAGTGGGGAGTATGGGAGGGCCTGGGAGCGTGCAATCCAGGGACACCACCGGTAGATCCCCCGGTGGATCCGCCAGTAGACCCGCCGGTAGATCCTCCGGGGACTGGTGATCGGATGTACGTCGCTTACGCCAGCTCATGGAACACCAGTATCTACGATTTGACGACTGCGAACATTCCCAATTACATCACGCATCTCAATCTAGCATTCGTAAGGCCGGACACCACGTATACGCAAGGGTCGTATGCGTTTGATCAAGCCGTAGCGGGCTTGGAATTCGTGGAAGGAGCCACGACGCCGAATGGGCAGCGTAAATTTACGGCCCAGCAGTCGCAGGATCTGCGCAACAACATCGCCGCACTGAGAGCCCGCGGAACGAAAGCGTTCCTCTCGGTAGGAGGCTGGTCGTACAGCCAAGGATCGCAGTGGTCCAGATTCAATGCTAAGAACATCGTCGATTTGGCCCTGGATCTTGGCGCAGCCGGCGTCGACATTGACTGGGAATCCAGCGGCAGCAGCTGCAACAAAGGAACGGCTGCCCAGTTCAGCTGTACCAAGGATGGCGAGATCGCAGGCATTATAACGAGCCTCTACAATGAAATCCAAGCCAGGAACGCGAATTTGCAGATTTCCATCGCCGGCTGGTCCACGGGCGCCTATTATGTGAAGGGGACGCCGTTTGAGGAAGGCAAGGTCCAATGGGGTTCTCCTTTTGGCGGTACCATGTACCGCGTGGTTAAGGATCATGGCAGCAAGATCGACTTTATCAATCTGATGTCCTACGACGGCGGTATTTATTACGACCCGCGCGAAGGCTATGAATCCTACAAGGCGATATACAACGGGCCCATCAATATGGGCATGCAGATTGCGCCGGAGGGATCCGGCGGGGCCGTCCTGCAATTGAATGCCGCGCCGGGTACGGTATACGATGCCGATATGATGAACGGTCAGAATAACATCGCGACGGCTTATTATAATGTAGAAACGATGGTAAACTACATCAAGAATAAAGGAAGAGCGAATGATGGATTCATGCTGTGGCAGCTCTGGAAACAGCGGGTTCATCAGCCGGCCCCGCCCGGCGCGGCGAACGAAAACAGCGCCGGCCAATACGTATGCCGGAACCTGCCGCTTCAGGGGGACTGCAATCAGGTCATACCAAGCCTGCCGAAATTATAACTTCTTCCGATATTCCGAAGGCGTGCAGTTCATGATTTTGCGGAATACCCGAACAAAATAACTGATGTGTCCAAATCCGACATCGAGTGCGATGTCGGATATTTTATTGTCCGGCGAACGAAGGAGCTCCGCCGCCTGGCGAACGCGATAGGAATTCATATAGTCGACGGGCGTTTGCCCGGTCATGGATTTGAAGAAGCGGCAAAATTGGCCTTCGCTCATCGGGATCAGGTCAGCCAGCTCACTCAAACGGATAGGTCGATGGTAATGACTCTGGATGTAGAGAATGACCTTCTTCAAGCGTTCCGTTCTCGTCATGTCCGCCGCTTCGCTCCGGCTGCGGTTGGCAAGCCTGCCGGAGGCTGCGGCCTGAAACAGCATGAGAAACAGATGCCCCTTAATGGCAGCCTCATATCCAGCCGGTTTGTGCTTGGACAGCAGCATCATTTCTTTTATATGTTCAAGCAGGCGCCCATCGGTCCCGGCTGTCATCCGTCTTGGAAAAGCGGCTCTCCGCTCCTGGAAGGGAACGATCATCCCTTCCTGCACAAGATCATAGCTGCTGCTGGCGAGCATGCCGACATCGAACACCATGGCGCAGAAGCTGCACCCTTCATTGCCCTGGGCGTGGCCGGTGTGCAGATCTCCCCCATCGATAAATATCGCTTCGCCCGCACGGACGGGGATATATTCCGAATCGATCTGAAACAGCACCTCGCCTTCCAGCACGTAAAAAATCTCCGCTTCCTTATGCCAATGGGAGTCTACCACATGGGCGCCGGGGGCAAATTGATACCAATAGGCACCGAAGGGGAAACGCTCATTCCCGTGGACGGTGCTTTCTTTTAACGACTGGCGGATGGATTGATCCATGCTGCACCTCCTTGGGATGTGAAGTGTTCCTGAACACTGTTATCTGATATCAAAATTGTGCTATAAAACAATCGGATATTGTTAGAATAGGTAAAAACGGATCAGTATAATGATATTATAACGCTTACATCTGAAAGTTCAATTTTAAAAATATAGAAGGGCGGAAGTAACGATGAAATTTACAGACGGCAACTGGCTAATCCGGGAAGGGTATTCCGTTTCGGGAGCGGTTCAGGCCTATGATTTTGCGGTAAAAGGAGATACGTTGACGGCTTATGCTTCCACGGCACCGATTCCGGGCAGAGGAGCGACCATCAATGCGCAGCTGATCACCGTGCAATTTCATTCCCCGGCACCCGGCGTCATCGGCGTGAAGCTGGTCCACTATGCGGGCGTAAGAGATCGTGGACCTGCATTCGAATTGTACAAACAGGAGGGCGACCATACGGTCATCGAAGAGAACGATCAACAGGCTGTTCTTCGGAGCGGCAATCTGAGCGTCGTGATCAAGAAAGGCCCGGAATGGTCGGTCCACTTCTATAGAGGAGAGGAGCGCATCACCGGCAGCAGAGCCAAATCCATGGCGCATATCGTGGAGGACGGCGGGCAGACCTACATGCGCGAAGAGCTCGATCTTGGCGTGGGCGAGTGGGTCTACGGACTTGGCGAGCGATTCACTTCGTTTGTGAAGAACGGCCAGGTTGTGGATATTTGGAACCAGGATGGCGGCACAAGCTCCGAGCAAGCCTATAAAAATATTCCGTTCTACGTGACCAACAAAGGCTACGGCGTGTTTGTCAACCAGCCGGACCTCGTATCCTTTGAAGTGGCTTCAGAGAAAGTGAAGAAGGTTCAGTTCAGCGTGCCGGGCGAGTCGCTGGAGTATTTCGTGATTGACGGGCCCGACCCGAAAGGCGTTCTGGACAAATATACAAGCCTGACAGGCAAACCGGCGCTGCCGCCGGCTTGGACCTTCGGATTGTGGCTATCGACCTCCTTTACGACGCAATATGACGAAGCGACCGTAAACTCCTTCGTGGACGGTATGCTGGAGCGCGACATTCCGCTGCAAGTGTTCCATTTTGACTGCTTCTGGATGAAGGGCCTCAACTGGACGGACTTCCAATGGGATGAAGAGGTATTTCCGGATCCTGAAGGCATGCTGAAGCGACTGAAAGAAAAAGGCTTGAAAATCTGCGTATGGATCAATCCGTATATCGCGCAGCGTTCGCGCCTCTTCGAGGAAGGCCGTGAGAAGGGCTATCTCGTGAAGAAAGCCAATGGCGATGTTTGGCAGTGGAATTTGTGGCAGCCGGGCATGGCGCTGGTGGACTTCACGAATCCGGATGCTTGCGAATGGTATGCAGGGTACCTGCGCGAGCTGGCTGATATGGGCGTGGACAGCTTCAAAACGGACTTTGGCGAGCGCATTCCGACGGACGTTGTGTATTTTGACGGCTCCGATCCTCATAAAATGCACAACTACTACACCCAGCTGTACAACAAAGTGGTCTTTGACGTGCTGGTCGAGAAATTCGGCAAGAATCAGGCGGCGGTATTCGCACGCTCCGCAACCGTTGGCGGACAGCAGTTCCCTGTTCACTGGGGCGGCGATTGTTATGCGGATTATGAATCGATGGCGGAGAGCCTGCGCGGCGGCTTGTCCCTCGGTCTCGGGGGCTTCGGCTTCTGGAGCCATGACATCGGCGGCTTCGAAAATACGGCTCCGGCGCATGTGTTCAAGCGCTGGCTGGCATTCGGCTTGCTGTCCAGCCACAGCCGTCTCCATGGCAGCAGCTCTTACCGGGTGCCATGGTCTTACGACGAAGAGGCCGTAGACGTTACGCGCTTCTTCACGAAGCTGAAGAGCCGTCTGATGCCGTATCTGTTCCATACCGCCGTACAGGCATCGGAGCAAGGCGTGCCGAGCATGCGCGCCATGTTCTTGGAGTTCCCGGAGGATCCGGCCGTCGAAATGCTGGATCGTCAGTACATGCTGGGCGATTCCCTGCTCGTTGCACCGGTATTCAGCGAGAAAGGCGACGTGAAGTATTATCTGCCGAAGGGCCGCTGGACGCATCTGTTAACCGGAGAAACGGTGGATGGCGGAACCTGGCGCAAGGAAACGTACGGTTTCCTCGGACTGCCTTTGTTCGTACGCGGCAACTCGTTCCTCGCCTTGGGTGCGAGCGACGCCCTTCCGGAATATGACTATGCAGACGGAGTAGAGCTTGGCTTGTATGCATTGGAAGACGGCAGCGAGGCTTCCGCCATCGTTCGCAACATGAACGGAGAGAGCGAGCTGGTTGTACGGGCTGTACGTGCAGGCAGCCGGATCAATTTTACGGTGGAAGGCAGCGGCAAGCCATTTTCGGTGAAGCTGTATGACACAGGAAACGTTTCCTCCGTGGAGGGCTCGGGAGTGAGCCTGCAGGAAGGGAAAATTCAAGTGGAAGCCGGTCAACAAGCGATGGCCTTCAGCGTTGCGCTAGGATAATCTCGGGTTCCCCCTGCTGTTAAGCGGGTAAAAACATAGTGAAGATGAGCCCGGACCAGCTTTGTGCTGGAGTCGGGCTTCTTCCATATTTTAGCTGGCCTTGAAAGGAAGGCTGTGCTGATATAATTGGTCTGAGGCAGGCTTATCCACGATGGAATGTAACCGTTTACTTTTGCTTGCCGAAGATTAAAGGACAGGAGCGTCGACGGTCCGATGTTATCGAATTTCATTCAGCTTATGAATGACATGAAAATCCGCAATAAATTGATATTGTCATTTGTGGTCGTGGTCTTTGTACCGGTAGCCATCGTAGGGATATTCCTTACGGGAGAGCTCCGTAAATTTGCATTCGACAATGCTTTGGAACAAGCCTATCAGAACGTGGACCGGGTCAAGAAACGGTCGACCGAAGTCATCAACGTGGCGGATGATTTATCTTACCGCTTGTCCTACGACGAGCGTCTGAGGAATCTGGCCAACCGGCAATATGAAAGCGTATACGACGTGTTCGTGGCATACAGGGAGTATCCCGATTTGCAGCAGGCGATACGGATGTACAAGGAAATATCGAATATCCGATTCTACAGCGACAATCCGACCATGCTGAACAATTGGGAGTTTCTTTATCCCGAGGATGAAATCAGGAGTACGGAATGGTATCGGCGGGCGGAGGACGATATCGGGGTCATCTATTGGGACTACATTGAGGATGAGCGTGATCAGAAGGTGTACCTCAGCTTGATCAAGGGGGTTGATCTTGGAAGCAAGGACAACCGCGGCGTGCTGGTGATCAATGTCAACACCGGCATGCTCAATACGATCCTGAGCCAGGAAGCGTTCGACACGATTATCGTGGACAGCAGTAACAATATTGTCGCGGCTAATCGCCCGGAGCTGTACGGGAAAACGTTAGCCGAGATTGAAGATGCCAGCGGGGCCGTTTACCACGCGAGCGGCAGCTACGAGTCGGTCATCCATGACGAAGCCTCCAAGGTGCTGATCGAACCGCTGAATACGGAGTCCGGAGTGAACGGCTTGCGCATTATTTCGATATTCTCGATCGATAGCATCGTGGCGGATGCCAACCGGATCAGCAAGCTGGCGATGACCGTCATCATCATCAGCCTGCTGCTGGCCGTTCTTCTGATCTACAGCTTCTCTTCACTGATCTCGAACCGGCTGCTGCGTCTCAGCAAGCATATTACGAAGGTAGGTACCGGTAATCTTGGCGTTGCCATGGAGATCGACGGCAAGGATGAGATCGGCCAGCTGTCCCGTCAATTCAACTCCATGGTGGGCAACGTTAACGACCTGATGAACGAAGTGCAGGAGTCCAACGAACAGAAGCGGTTAATGGAGCAGAAGCAAAACGAAATCAAGTTCAAAATGATGGCCAGCCAGATCAATCCGCATTTTCTCTTTAATGCCCTGGAGTCCATTCGCATGGAGGCCCATCTCAAGGGCGAGACCGAAATTGCCCGGATCGTGCGGCTGCTCGGCAAAATGATGCGGAGCAATCTCGAGGTGGGCAGCGGAAAAACCACAATCAAGGACGAAATCGAGATGGTACAGTGCTATCTCGACATTCAGAAGTTCCGATATGAGGACCGCCTGAAATATGAACTTCAGGTGGACCCTGAAGCGAACCGGGTAAGAATCCCGCCCTTGATCATCCAGCCGCTTGTGGAGAATGCGGTTATACACGGGATGGATCACAAAGAAGAGGGAACCTCCATAAGGGTCAGGGTCTCGGCCAGCGAAGGGAAACTGCACGTCATGACCGAGGACAATGGTGCAGGCATATCCCTGGACAAATTGCAGATGATCTACGGTTATTTGAACGATACCGACGAGAAGGATGGCGGACGGATCGGGCTCCGTAACGTACATGTCCGTCTGCAGCTCACGTACGGCCCTGAAGCGGGTCTGATCATTTATAGCGAACCGGGCATAGGAACGCGTATTGAATTCAGTATTCCGACAGGAGGAGAGAGCGATGATGAAAGTGTTGATCGTGGATGACGAACCCAAACTGCGCGAAGGGCTGAAGAGCATTGTGCCATGGCCCGAGCTTGGGTATCAGGTTGTTGATACCGCAGCGAACGGGAACGAAGCGCTGGAGAAGCACGGGAAGTACGACCCGGATTTGATGCTGATTGATATCCGGATGCCGGGAATGGACGGATTGCAGCTGATCGAAGCCATCCGAAACCTGGATTCCGAAATTCATCTGCTCATCTTGAGCGGATATGCCGATTTTGATTATGCCAAGCGGGCGATTTCCCACCGTGTGGACGGGTACCTTCTAAAGCCGGTGGATGAGGACGAGCTGAGCAAGTATTTGCTGCAGATTAAAGAAGCCATCGAGCAGGAACAGGAGAGGATTGCACTGAACAGGGCAGCCTCCGATATGAGCCGCGAGCAGTTCATTCAGACATGGTTCAACCCGGAGAGCAAGCCCGATCCGGCCGCTTTGCGGCATATGGCCGAGCGGTCGGGACTGTTATGGAACCATTACCAAGTGCTGCTTGTTCATCATAACGGCAGCGATGAATCCGGTGAGGAAACCGACGACCGGTTGAAAAACCAGCTGATCGAAGCTTTTGAAGATAACGGCCGCGGCGCGGTGTTTTCCATGCATGGACAGCTCGGTATCCTAATGCCCACGCCGGTCTTGACGGCAGGTGGACGTAAGGAATTGCTGCAGTTGGTGGAGGAAGCCGCAAGCCGGGCCGGCACGGCGATAACGGCCTCTTTGGGACGTCAGGTCCACCGTCTGGAGGATGTAGCGGATTCGTACCGTTGTGCCAAAGAACGGATTCGCGAACGGTTCTTCTATGCTCCCGGGGAGATTCTGTTTCCTGAATCCGAGCGGTTTGCCGGCGGCAACACGGATGAAGAACGGCAGCCCTATGATCCGGAGCAGCTGATGGAACAGCTCTATTATGCGGTGGATGTGGGCAACGTGGAGGTGCAGCAGAAGCTGCTGTATACGGCAGCCTCAGCCATGGTGAATGAAGAATACACGGAGGAGAGGATGAAACGCGCCTTCGTGGAGCTCCTGACCGGGGTGCACAACAAACTGATGCAGCATCATACGGAGCTGCAGTCCCGCACGAAGGAATACTCGGATCGGATTGCGGCAATATTCCGACAGCGAACGGCCTATGATCTGTGCCGCCATTCGTCCCAATTCCTGGAGGAGCTGATATGGCAGGCGGGCAATGGCGGACGGGATCAGGAGATGAAGCGGATCATGGATCTGATTCAGCGCAATTACAACGAGAACATTAAGCTGGAAACGCTGGCGTCGATATTTAATTACAACAGCGCTTACCTCGGAAAAATGTTCAAGAATACGACCGGGGAATATTTCAATACGTATCTCGATAAGGTCCGGATCGACAAAGCCAAAGATTTTTTGAAGCAGGGCATGAAGGTGTATCAGGTGGCGGAGAAGGTCGGTTATACGAACGTCGATTATTTTCATAGCAAATTCAAAAAATACGTCGGCACGTCTCCGTCCAATTTCCGCAAGGAGCTGGACCTGTAATTTAGCCGTGCCGTAACGCGGATTCGCACAACGTGATCGAGCCATGGATGCGGCATCGAGGTCATAAAGCCTATCATGACCAGAGCATCACACGCAGGAGCTAGCGCACGACAAATAGGCTGCAAGCAGCTCCGCGTCGTCTGATGCCGTATTCTAAATGGTTTATGATTGTTCTCCAATAGCGTTCACTTACCATACAACCAGACTTAGCATAAGTACTTTCATATCGCTGCCCTTTAGACGCGACTAAGGTACGCGTCTTTTTTGTTTTCCCCTTTTCCTCCCCAAGGCATTAGCGGGGAATCCAAATGCTGCGAAGCATAGAGCGGAGGGGCCGGAATCTTATCGGAGAAGCGCCAGCGCTCGCCTTTAAAGCCGGGAAACCACCTCCCCGTATCAATCGAAGTTTTCCGGGTTTAACAGCGATCGGAGATACGATCCGGACACGGAGCGGCATAAAGGTCTTTCGCATTTTCCCTCCCACCGTTAATGTCTAATTTTTATATGATTTTTAAGCCAATCCTTCGGGTACTTCCCCGCCCCAGCTTGGTTTATCATCAGGATATACAAGAGAGGAGGGGTTGGTTTGAAAGCGGTAACAAAGACGGAAAGCAGCATCCAACCTGCCGCAAAGAAAAAGAAAGGCTTTTGGACCACTTTCAAAGAGCAGAAAGTACTGTACGGAATGTCGCTTCCATTCATCGTCATTGTATTCATCTTTAGTTATTTGCCGGTGTGGGGCTGGCTGATGGCATTCCAGAATTACAAGCCGGGCAAAGGGATATTCGAGCAAAAATGGGTGGGCCTGGACCATTTCGCAGCACTTTTCGCGGACGATAAGTTTTATCTGGTGTTGCGAAATACACTCGCCATGAGTTTCATGGGATTGATCGTTGGATTCACGATTCCGATCCTATTCGCAGTCTTGTTGAATGAGCTTCGTGGAAGCGTATTCAAGAGGACCGTACAGACGATATCTTATCTGCCGCATTTTGTGTCCTGGGTCGTAGTTGCCGGTATCGTGACCAAAATGCTGTCCACGGATGGAGGCGCTGTCAATCAGTTGCTGATGTGGCTGGGGCTCATCGATCAGCCGATACAGTTCATGGCTCAGGGGAACCTGTTCTGGTACATCGTAACGGGCTCCGATATATGGAAGGAAATGGGCTGGAGCGCGATCATTTATTTGGCAGCGATTACAGGGATTGATCAGGAGCAGTTCGAAGCAGCCAAGGTTGACGGCGCGAGCCGGATTCGCCAAATATGGCACATTACGCTGCCGAGCATCGCCCCTACGATTGCTATCCTGCTGATCATGTCCATCGGTCATTTGATCAGCATCGGTTTCGAGAAGCAGTTCCTGCTGGGTAATCCGCTAGTGGTAGATTATTCCGAGGTGCTTGACCTGTATGCGCTGAATTATGGACTTGGCATGGGACGTTTTTCATTCGGTACGGCCATCGGAATGTTCAACTCGGTCGTAAGCATCATCCTGCTGCTGCTTGCCAACGGCGTGTTCAAAAAATTCACGAAGCAATCGATTATGTAAGGGGAGGGAAACAGCATGGCACGAACCAAAGCAGCATTCAAGCCCTCGCTCTCCGATCGGGTGTTTGATATCGCGAATTTTACCATCATGGCACTGGTCATGATTGTCACACTCTACCCGTTCCTGAACGTTCTGGCGATATCGCTGAACGATTCCGTTGATACGGTGCGCGGGGGAATCTACATCTGGCCGAGAGAGTTCACGCTGGATAACTACGTGCAGATTTTTAAATACGACGGCTTGGTCACCGGGGCCAAAAACACGATTCTCCGTACGCTTGCAGGGACCTTTCTGGGCTTGCTCAGCGGCACGATGCTGGGCTACGTCCTCAGCAGGGTAGACTTTCAGGGAAGAAAGTTCATGTCGACCTTTCTTGCGCTGACGATGTACTTCTCCGGCGGAATGATTCCGGTGTTCATCCTGATCCGCGACCTGAACATGATGAATTCGTTTCTGGTCTACATCATTCCGGGCATGGTGAGCGCATTTAACGTATTCGTCATCCGGTCTTTCATCGACAGCCTGCCGTACTCGCTGCAGGAATCGGCAAAGCTTGACGGTGCCAACGATTTTACGATCTATTACAAAATCATTCTTCCGCTCTGTAAGCCCGTCTTGGCTACCATCGCCTTGTTCCTGGCTGTCGGGCAGTGGAACTCTTGGCTCGATACGTATCTTTACAACGGTAACGCACCCCATCTCACCACGCTCCAATTCGAGCTGATGAAGGTGCTGCAGAGCACCCAGGGGCAAACCAGCGGCATGATGACCGGGCAGAATATGGCCGAGATCGTGAAGCAGGTGTCGCCGGAGTCGATCAAAATGGCAATCACGATCGTGGTAACCGTTCCGATACTGCTCGTGTATCCGTTCCTGCAGCGGTATTTTGTGAAAGGTATGACGCTTGGAGCGGTAAAAAGCTAGGCGCATGTAACGGTATCAGCAGGCACAACGTCCTGTTATACGATAAATGATCAAAAATCGATTTAGGGGGTATAGCAATGAAACATAAGAAGAGATTGTCGCTCCTGCTCGCGATCATGATGATGGCTACATTCGTTCTGGCGGCGTGCGGCAACGGCGACAGCAACAATAGCGCAAACGGCGGCGATGAGGGCAGCAGCGGAAGCGATACGCAGCAGGAAGAGAAGCTCGAGCCGATGACCATGACGTATTACAGCGCGGATTCCAATGCGAACTGGGCCAACATGCAGGATGCGGTCGGGAAGAAGCTGACCGAGAAGACCGGCATTACGATCCAAGCCGAATATGCGGTGGACGGCTCCAATCAGAAGCTTCCGCTGATGGTGGCGAGCGGGGAATACCCTGACTTGGTATTTGCCAAGGGGGACGCCAATCTGTTCGTGGATTCCGGGGCGTTTATCGATCTGACGGATCTGATCGAAGAGCATGCGCCAAACATCAAGAAGGTGTACGGAGAATATATGAGCCGCCTGAAATGGAGCAACGAGGATGAGGCCATCTATGTCCTTCCGACGCTTGCGGCAGTGGATCATCAGGCACTCGATGCCGGCGGCACGTTCCAGATCCAACATGAGGTGCTGAAAGAACTCGGATACCCTGAACTGAAAACGGTGAAGGATTATGAGAAAGCGCTGAAAGACTATGCCGAGAAACACCCGACCATTGACGGCCAGCCGACGATTCCGCTGACGTTGAATGCGGACGGATGGAGAATCATGATCTCGGTAACGAACCCGGCGTTTATCGCGACAGGCGTATCGGATGACGGCGAGTACTATATCGACCCGGAAACAACCGAGGCGAAGCTTCATTACAAGCGGCCGGAAGAGAAGGAGTACTTCCGCTGGCTGAATCATATGAACGCCGAGGGCTTGTTGGATAAAGAAACGTTCGTGCAGAAGACGGACCAATACGAAGCGAAAATTTCCTCCGGCCGCGTCCTTGGCGTCATTGATCAGGAGTGGGGCTTCGGCAATGCAACGAACGCACTGAGAACTTCCGGCAAGGAAAACCGCACCTATGCGAGATTCCCGATCCAGCTGGATGAGTCCACGAAGGATGCAACGTTCCAAGACACGGGTTACGTCGCCGGATGGGGCGTAGGCATTACGACATCCGCCAAGGATCCGGTTCGAATCATCAAGTTCCTGGATTATCTGGCTTCCGAAGAAGGGCAAGTTTTGATGAATTGGGGTATTGAAGGCGAGCATTACAACGTGGTGGACGGCAAGCGAGTTATTCCTGAAGACGTCCAAGAGCGCAAAACCTATGACAACGCCAACTTCACGAAGGAAACAGGAATCGGCTTGTACAATGCGATGTTCCCTCGTTACGGCGACGGCGTGAAGGATTCGACGGATAACTATTACACAACGAACTTCCCGGAGACGATCATCGAGAATTATACGCCGGCCGCGAAGGAAACGCTGAAAGCGTACGGCGCGGAAATGTGGAAAGACCTGTGGCCGAAACAAGAGGAATTTGATGTGAAGCCGTGGGGCGTTGCTTACAACATTCCGGTACCGAGCGACTCCAATATCAATATCACGTACAAAAAGGTGGAAGAGATTACCCGGAAGCGGATTCCGGAAGTCATTCTTGCCGATCCGGCGAAATTCGATGCACTGTATGACCAGTTCATCAAAGAACTGAATGATGCCGGCGCCGAGAAAATGGAGCAGGAATACACCCAATTGGTACGCGAACGGGTGGAACTCTGGAATAATTAAGGTAGAGGCGAATCGAAGGGGCCGGCAATATGCCGCCCCTTTTGCCGCTATTCAAGGCAGGCTGCTGTTATAATCGCGGACCTCAATTTATTAGAAGAAATACAACCATAGATGAAGGATTTCAGGTGCTCTTCGAGAAGACCTTTATAAATCATTGGACATAAGGGGGGATTACGCTGTATTCAGCAGAGCATAAGAACACAACCCTGTGGTACCGGAAGCCTGCGGCCAAGTGGGAAGAAGCGCTTCCGCTTGGAAACGGCCGCCTTGGCGCCATGGTGTTCGGAGGCGTACAGGAAGAATGCATTCAATGGAACGAAGATACGCTCTGGTCCGGCTTTCCCCGGGACACGAATAATTACGAGGCTCTCCGGTATCTGGCAAAGGCGAGGGAACTGATTGCGTCCGGCAAGAATGCCGAAGCCGAACAGTTGATCGAGGGCAGGATGGTTGGCAGAAATACGGAGTCCTTTTTGCCGTTAGGAGATCTGTTGATCCGACAGTCGGGAATAGGGGATTCATGCTCGGAATACAGGCGCGAACTGAACCTGGATACGGGGATCGCTTCCACTCGTTTTCAAGGTGGCGGCTCCGATCATATTTTCAGCAGGGATATGTTCATCAGTGCGGTTGACCAGGTCGGGGTTATCCGTTATGAATGCTCGGGGAGCGGATCCATCCAATTGGAGATCGGTTTACGTTCACCGCTGCAGCATCGTACGCGTACAGAGGAAGACGGGACGCTGGTGTTGCATGGGCATGCTCCGACTCATATTGCTGATAATTACAGGGGCGATCATCCCGGGTCGGTGCTTTATGAGGATGGGCTGGGCATTCGGTACGAAATGAGGCTGCTGGCCTTGACGGACAGCGGTCAGGTGACGATCGATGACAGCGGCATGCGCATTTGCGCGGCAGGCTCGGTTACGCTGCTGGTTGCGGCTGCTACGAATTTTGAAGGCTTCGATCGTTCTCCGGGTTCTGGCGGTACCGATCCGTCCGGCATATGCAGGGAGAGACTTCAGGGCGCCATGCGGCATGGTGTTGAACAATTGCGTTCACGGCACGTCCAGGACCATCAAGCCTTATTCAGACGTCTGGAGCTTCAGCTTGGCCGTCCAGAGAATGAGCGTTCCATAGCAGCTTTAGCCACCGACGAGCGGATGGAAGCGTACCGGGAAGGACGAGAGGATGCTGCGCTCGAAGCGCTGATGTTTCAATTCGGAAGATATTTGCTCATTGCCAGCTCCCGGCCGGGTACACAGCCCGCCCATCTGCAGGGCATATGGAATCCCCATGTCCAGCCGCCATGGAACAGCGATTACACAACGAATATCAATACCGAGATGAATTATTGGCCGGCGGAAACGACGCGTCTGAGCGAGTGCCACGAGCCGCTCATCCAAATGATCCGGGAGCTTAGCGTAAGCGGTGCCCGGACCGCGAAGATTCACTATGGCGCCCGTGGATGGGTCGCCCATCATAACGTGGATTTATGGCGAATGGCCAGTCCGAGCGATGGCAGAGCCATGTGGGCCTTCTGGCCAATGGGCGGTGCTTGGCTGTGCCGGCATCTATGGGAGCGTTATCAATTCCACCCGGATCTTGAATACTTGCGGGAAACGGCGTATCCACTGATGCGTGGAGCCGCTTTGTTTTGCCTGGATTGGCTGATTGAGGACGGGAAAGGGCATCTGGTGACCAGCCCGTCGACATCGCCGGAGAATCAGTTTCTTACCGCGGAAGGCCTGCCTTGCAGCGTGTCGGCAGGTTCGACCATGGATATGGCCATCATTCGCGATTTATTCCATAACTGCATCGAAGCTTCGCAGCTGTTGGAGCAAGATGATGAACTGCGGGAGGAATGGAAAGCTGCGGTCGCGCGCCTGCTCCCTTACGCCATCGATGACGAGGGCAGGCTCATGGAATGGAGCAAGCCGTATCCGGAAGCGGAGCCCGGACATCGGCACGTATCCCATTTGTACGGATTGTACCCCGGCTCCGATATTACCCTCCAAGATACGCCGCAGCTTGCAGAAGCTGCTTATCGTACGCTGATGTCGCGCATCGATCACGGAGGGGGGCATACGGGCTGGAGCTGCGTATGGCTGATTAACCTGTTTGCCCGACTGCAGCAGCCGGACAAGGCTTATGATTATGTCCGGACCCTGATTTCCCGCTCCATGCACCCCAATCTGCTCGGGGACCATCCCCCGTTCCAGATCGATGCGAATTTTGGAGGCAGCGCCGGACTTGTAGAAATGCTGCTCCAGAGCCATTTGGATGCCATTCATCTGCTGCCGGCGCTGCCGAAAGCGTGGGCGGAAGGCTCCGTGCGAGGATTGAAGGCCCGCGGAGGATTTATCGTGGATATGGAATGGAAGGACGGCATTCTTGCGTCCGCAAGCATAACCTCTACGCATGGCCGGATCTGCAGAATTCAATATTCCGAGCCTCTCGCCGTTCGAAGGGAAGACGGGAGCGTTGTGACGACGGGAGATCGGCTTTCTTTTGAGACGGTGAGCGGCATGACTTACCAGATTGCATTGGCTGCCATGGAGGCATTGTGAATAATGGCTAATCTCGAGCATGGCTGGTTGAACGATAACCGGATACGAATTGATGAAGGCTAAAGGAGCTGAATGCTGATGATTAACGAAAAGCTGCCGAAAATGTGGTACGGCGGGGATTATAATCCCGAGCAGTGGGATGCGGAAGCGTGGAAGGAAGATGACCGCATGTTTAAGCTGGCGGGCATCGACGTAGCCACCATAAATGTATTCTCCTGGGCTTTGAGTCAGCCGAATGAGGATACGTACGATTTTGCTTGGCTGGACGAGACGATTGACCGGCTGTACCGGAACGGGGTGTATATCTGTTTGGCAACGAGCACGGGAGCCCATCCGGCCTGGATGGCGCGCAAATACCCGGATGTGCTGCGCGTCGACTACGAGGGCCGCAAACGCAAATTCGGCGGACGCCATAACTCCTGTCCGAACAGCCCCACCTACCGAAAATACGCCACAATCATGGCAGGCAAGCTGGCGGAACGCTATAAGGATCATCCGGCCGTCCTGATCTGGCACGTATCGAACGAATATGGCGGGTACTGCTACTGCGACAATTGCGCCGCGGCATTCCGGACTTGGCTCGAGCAGCGATATGGCACGCTGGATGCCGTAAACAAGGCATGGAATACCCGCTTCTGGGGCCACACCTTCTATGACTGGGAAGACATCGTCGTTCCTAACGCTTTAAGCGAGGAGTGGTCCGGCAACCGGACGAATTTCCAAGGCATATCCCTGGATTACCGCCGTTTCCAGTCCGACAGCCTGCTGGACTGCTACAAGCTGGAGCGGGATGAATTGAAGCGGCTCACGCCGGATATACCGGTGACCACGAATCTTATGGGTTTTTATCCGGAGCTGGACTATTTCAAATGGGCCAAGGAGATGGATGTCGTATCCTGGGACAACTATCCGTCGCTGGATACCCCGTACAGCTATACCGCCATGGCGCATGCCCTGATGCGGGGGCTTAAGGGCGGTCAGCCCTTTATGCTGATGGAGCAGACGCCGAGCGTTCAGAACTGGCAGCCGTATAACTCGGCCAAGCGCCCAGGGGTAATGCGATTGTGGAGCTATCAAGCGGTCGCCCACGGCGCGGATACGGTGATGTTCTTCCAGCTGCGCCGTTCGATCGGAGCCTGCGAGAAGTATCACGGCGCGGTCATCGAGCATGTCGGACATGAACATACCCGCGTATTCCGCGAGTGCGCCGAGCTGGGCAAGGAGCTGCAGCAGCTGGGAGACCGGATCCTGGATGCCCGTTCCGATGCCAAAGTCGCGATCATCTACGACTGGGAGAACCGGTGGGGCATTGACCTGTCGAGCGGTCCGACCGTCGCCCTCAATTACGTGAACGAGGTCCATAAATATTACGATGCCCTGCACCAGCTGCATATTCAGACCGATATGATCAGCGTGGAAGAGGACTTCCGGAAGTATGACGTTGTCATCGCGCCGGTGATGTATATGGCCAAACTGGGATTTGCAGAACGCGTGGAGGCCTTTGTATCGCAAGGCGGCACCTTTGTGACGACCTTCTTCAGCGGCATCGTGAACGAGAATGATCTGGTGACGCTGGGCGGTTACCCGGGCGAACTGCGCAAGGTCATGGGAATTTGGGCCGAGGAGATTGATGCGCTTCTTCCGGGCCAGCAGAATCAGGTGGTAATGCGGGGCCGGAAAGGCCAGCTGGAAGGCACCTACGACTGCGGCATTCTGTGCGACGTGATCCATGCCGAGGGAGCTGAGGTCGTTGCCGAATACGGCTCGGACTACTATCAAGGCATGCCATCGTTGACCGTGAACGCTTTCGGACAAGGGAAGGCCTGGTATGTGGCCACAAGCCCGGAGCCTAAATTCCTGCGAGATTTGATGCAAACGATATGCAGCGACCATGGCATTAAGCCTGTCCTGAACGCTCCCGAAGGCATTGAGGTGACAAAGCGGGTGAAGGAGGGCGCGGAGTTTATCTTTGTGCTCAATCACATGCCCGAGCGCAAATCCGTGTCCTTGGATGGGGAAGCCTATGTTGACCTGCTGACAGGGGAGGAGCTTCGGGATATCTGCGAAGTGCCGGCACGAGGCGTGTTGATATTAGAGAAGCGGTTGGGATAGAGATAACATAAGGGCTTTCCAAGAAGAGTGGACAGCTTGAAGCGCTCTTAACAAAAAGCAGAGAAGGCGGGGACTCCCGCCTCCTCTGCTTTATTTTATCTCTGAAGCTTATCGACCGCTGCCCATTCTAGGCATCCTTCTCGTGCAGCTTTCGGAATTCCTTGGGCGAAATGCCCTCTTGTTTCTTAAAAACAAGACTGAAATATTTCTCGTTCTTAAAGCCGACCATTTCGGAAATCGCGGCCATTTTCAGCCCCGGATTTTGCAGCAGGATTTTGGCCTTCGAGATGCGGATCCGGTTCAGATGCTCGGGGATATTAATCCCGTGCTTCTGCTTGAATTTGCGGGAGATGTACTCCCGGCTTACGTGAAACCGGTTTGCAATATCGTACAGTGATACGTCGTTCTGATAGTTTTGCTCGATAAACGCCGTGATGTCGTGGATCAGGTCCTGCCCTGTCTGCTTCTGGGACTGCAGCGCCGAGGCCAGCAGGCTCATTAATTGATCCCAATACTGCTGCCATTCCGCCAAGGAGCATACATATTTGTCCGGGCTTGGCCGCTCGATGGTGGCGCTTTCCTCTTTGTACAATTTCAACAAAGCCTCAGACGACGGATTCGCGGTTTCATGAATGACGTGATGGGCGAACCGATCAATTTCGCGGTCCCATCGCTCCAGAAGCTCGGGCGTGAGAACGCCGCTTTTTCGGATGGCGGCAAGGAACGAATCGACGGCCTCGGCAATGGGAGCAGGCTGACCGCTAAGTACAGCAAGCTTCCAGGTATCCTCGAACCCGCTGAACTGGACGCCCCGATGATGATCCATCCCGGATCGTCGCTGCTGCTCGGCATCGTGGATGAAATGGTTCAGGACCGTTAAATCACGCGAACGCAGGGCATTCGAGCATTGGGCATAGAGCTCGGGAACGTCTACCGGATATTGACCTTCCGGACTTATGCCAAAATGCATCTGGCGCGACAGCGTCCGAAACATCCCGCTATTGATCTCTTGAAGTAGCGTAGGGACCGTGGCGAGCTGTTCCCACAATAAGAGAACCAGTTGATGCGGCGATCCGAATGGACGGAAAGCAATCCCGATCCGGTCCTTTTGCAGAAATTCATTGCAAATATTCAACAGGGCGAACATCAGCAGATCCTGATGATGGCCGAAGCGGCCGTACAGCGCATGATCTGACTTGTCGATTTGCATGACGGCCAGGCGTATTGCGTTGGTCTGCGCCGGCACGATGCCTTCATCGCTGAGGCGGTTGACCACCTGGGAATGGGCGCTCCTGTCATCAATAAGGCTGGATAACAGCTTCTCCGAATAGACCGGCCGGTACTCGTTCACCTGAACATGCTGCTGCCGCGCCGCAAGGCGTTCTTGCTCCTCCGCCTTCCAGGCCGCGGTCGCCTTGGCGACCGCTTGGTTGATGACGTCCTCCTCGATGGGTTTCAGGATATAATCCGTTCCGCTGTACCAGATGGTGTTACGCACGAATTCGAAATCGTCATGCCCGCTGATGACGATGAATTTGATGTCCGGGTAATGTTTGTGAATCCATTCCATGAGATCCACGCCGTTTTTGAGGGGCATGAGCATGTCCATCAGCACAAGATGGGGCCGAAACGCCGGGATCAGCTCCATCGCCTCCAGCCCGTTGGCCGCTTCCTCTATTTCGGTAATCCCGTGCGCTTCCCACTGGACCAGCAGGCGGATGGCTTTGCGCACGCGAGACTCGTCATCCACGATCAATGCCTTCATCCGTTTCACCTTCCACATTTATAGTCAGCACTACACGAAAGCCGTGCGGCTGGTTGTTTTCGATGTTGAATTTGGATTTTCCACGATAGTACAGCCTCAGCCTCGTCATGATATTGATGAGTCCGATTCCGCTGCTGTCTTCCGTCTCCAGCTCGGACACAACCTGAAGCTGTTCCAGATCCAACTCTTCCATCCGAAGCAAGTGCTCCTGGAGGGCTTGGAACGGCTCCTCCTGCATCCCGTTTCCGTTATCTTCGACCGTGATCTGCACGATCGAGGCCGATAGGCGCCGGCTTGTGAGCGCAATGTAATTGTCTTGCTCCAAGGGGTTCATGCCATGCTTGAAAAAATTCTCGATCAGCGGCTGAACCAGCATCTTCGGAATCAACACCTGCAGAGTCGACTCATCCACATCGTAACGGAAGTCGAACTGATTCTCAAATCGTTCCTTCTGAAGTTCCACGTAATCCTTGATATGATCGAGCTCCGTGGCCAGCGTGACCGGCTTGTCCGTATTGTACATGCTGTATCTCATCATCCGGGCCAGTGCGGAGATCAGGGAGTAGATCCTCTTCATGCCATGCTCCAGCGCAAGGGTGCCGATGGTCTGCAGCGCATTGTTCATGAAATGCGGATTCACCTGCGCCTGCAGCGCCCGGAGCTGGTTGGTCCGGTTCGCTAGCTTCAGCTTGTATTCCTGCAGGATGAGGTTGTTGATCGTATCCATCATGCTGCCGAACCTGCGATGGAGGGCTCCGATTTCATCTTTGCGATTGGACGAGATATCCACGGTCATTCGTCCGCTTTTGACCTGGCTCATGAGGCCTACCAATTCGCGGATCGGGGCCGTGATATAGACCGATATCCAGATCGTGGCCGCGATGATGAGAATAAGGGACACGCCGATCAGCAAAATATTGACGAAGGCAGCTTTGTCCGCGCTGCTTAAAATATACGAGGAAGGAATCTCCTTGATCATCGTCCAGTCGCTGACCGAAGTCTTGATATTGTTATATAAATAGATTTTGTTGTTATACTCGAAATGGCCTTCCTTCTTGCCGGATTGCTTGATGCTGGCGTACCAGTCCGCCTGGACTTGTTGTCCCAGCATTTCGTCATCGCCGGAATACATGATATACCCGTCTTCATTGGCAATGTACAGCTGCTCATGATCAGGCTGGAACAGCTGGCCGCTGATCCGGCTCAGGAAATCCATGTCCAAATCGATGGCGAGAATGCCTAATCGTTCGGTTGAAGGGACCCGTTCAATGACCCGGTACATCGTGAATACTTGTTGATCGGCTTCATAGGGATAAGCTAACTGAAACCCGTACGTATGAAGGGGATGCGGCGGCTGAAGGACCACCGTATCGTTACGAAGATCGGGAATCTCGGGATAGAGGTTGACCTCGCTTGTTTTTCTGGCGATATCCTGCGCGAATAACGTGGCTTCCCGTTTGCCGTCGACGTAAAGATAGACCTGCCTGGAGCCGCTGATGGCTTTTTGAATGGATTGCAGCGTGGCGGATTGCCTGCCGCTGGCGTTGATGTTCTCATGACTGTAATAGAGGCTGCGGAAAAAATCCGGATCCGAGTAGACCGTAAGGGAACTACGGTTCATCTCTTCCAAATAGCTCTCCAAATTCAACCGTCCCTGATAGAGAAGGTTCATATTCTCAACAACGGCCCGTTCCTTGAGCGAGTTGGTTGTCATGACGTAACTGATGATCATGGAAATGGTGGTCGGAATGATGGTCGCCATGATCATGAAGGTAATCAGTTTGGTGCGGATGCTGCTCCAGTTCCAGTTCAATATTTTCACCGCCGATCAATTTTCTATACCAATTAGTTCACATCCTATGGTAGTCCCAAGGTCTTCATCTTAGCATAATTAAATCATAGAGAAATGGATAGAGAAACGATAGGACAAGCGGAGGGGGATTAACATGAACAGCAAGAGAACGGCTGCTTTGACGCAGCAGTTGGTTTATATCGGACCCGCGCTGCTGTTTTTCGGTATTACGATCATTATCCCATTTGTGATGGGGATGTATTACTCGTTTACCGACTGGAACGGCGTTTCCGGGAACGTCGAATGGGTCGGGCTGGACAATTTCAAACAGATTTTCACAAATGACAGCGCATTCGCCCAATCCTTCTGGTTCACCACCAAATTTACGATCGTCGGCGTGCTTCTGACGAATTTGGTCGGATTCTTCCTGGCCTACTTCTTAACGAAAAATATTCGGGCCCGCAACTGGCTGCGGACGATATTCTTCATGCCGAACGTGATCGGCGGATTGCTGCTCGGCTTCATCTGGCAGTTTATCTTCATAAAAGGCTTTGCAACCGTTGGCGAAGCGACGGGAATTCCGTTTTTTAATCTTCCGTGGCTGGGAGACGAAGTAACCGGCTTCTGGGGCATCATCATGGTATTCGTATGGCAGTCGTCAGGCTATCTGATGGTCATCTACATCGCCTCCATTACGAACGTGTCCAAGGAAGTCATGGAAGCTGCCGAGATTGATGGGGCCAACCGGTTCCAAGTGCTCAAGAGCATCATCGTTCCGCTTATTATGCCGGCGGTTACCGTATGTTTGTTCCTGGCGATTTCCTGGTCCTTCAAAATGTTCGACCTGAACCTGTCGCTGACCAAGGGCGGACCTTACCGCTCCACGGAATCGCTGGCGATGAACGTGTACAACGAGGCTTTCCTGAACAACCGGTACGGTCTCGGGACCGCCAAGTCCTTGATCTTCTTCCTGGTCGTCGCCGTCATTACGCTCATCCAAGTCCGTTTAACGAAGCAGAAGGAGGTTGAAGCTTAATGAGATCGAAGAAACCTCCCATGTCGGCCTCCACGATCGTACTGCAGATCGTGATGGTCATTGTTGCCTTGATCTTCTTGGCACCGTTCTACTTCCTGCTGGTGAACTCGGTCAAATCGCTGGGCGATATTATGGTCGACGCGGCCAACTGGCCAACGGCCTTTCACTTTGACAACTACAGCAAGGCTTGGGAAATGACCCGCTTCCCGGAAGCATTCACGAACTCCATCATCATTACGGTCATCAGCAATCTGATCATTGCCCTGCTGAGCGCGATGGCAGCTTACCGGATGGTCCGGTCCAATACGAGATTCAATCGAATCGTGTTCATGCTGTTCGTATCGGCCATGGTCATTCCGTTCCAATCCATTATGATTCCATTGCTGCAGGTCATTAACTTTCTCGGCGTCAACAACAGCATCGTGGGTCTGATTCTCAGTTATCTCGGACTCGGCATCCCGCTGTCGGTCTTCCTGTTCCACGGTTTCGTGAAAGGCATTCCGCTTGAGATCGAAGAGGCTGCCACGGTCGACGGCGCTTCTCCGTTCAGGGTATTTGCCCGCATCGTTATGCCGATGCTGAAACCTATGATGGTAACGGTCATCATCCTGAACTGCCTGTGGGTCTGGAACGACTATCTGCTGCCATCCTTGATCCTGCAAAGTCCGGAACTGCGAACGATTCCGCTTGCGACCTTTGCTTTCTTCGGGCAGTATTCGAAGCAGTGGGATATGGCGCTGCCGGCGCTCGTGCTGGGCATTACGCCGATCATCATCTTCTTCCTGTCACTGCAGAAGTACATCGTTGAGGGCGTCGCTGCCGGCTCCGTTAAGGGGTAAGGGCAGCGGGCGCCTCGCCCATAACCGGTTTTTCCATCTTTATATATAATCATTATCAGGGGGTAGTAAAGATGAACAAAATGAAATTATCACTCGTGATGCTGCTGGCTTTCTCGCTGCTGCTTGCAGCTTGCGGCGGCAAGTCGGAAGAAGGCCAGGGCGGAAGCTCGAATGGAGCTTCCGGCGATGTCAAAACGGTCAAGATTTTTCAATTCAAAACCGAGATCGTGGACGGCCTGAATGAGCTTAAAGTCGAATTCGAGAAGGAATACCCGAACATCAAGCTGGATATTCAAACGGTAGGCGGCGGCGCTGACTATGGTGCTGCATTGAAAACCAAATTCGCATCCAACGATGCGCCGGATATTTTCTCCAATGGCGGCGACGCCGAGATGGAGATGTGGATCGACCGTCTCGAGGATCTGTCCGATCAGCCTTGGGTGAACGATCTGGTCGACATGGCGAAAGAGCCGATGACCAAAGACGGTAAAGTATACGGCATGCCGATGAACCTTGAAGGATGGGGTTACATCTACAATAAGGATTTGTTTGAGCAGGCCGGCATTACCGAGCTTCCTAAAACGTATACTCAGCTGGCGGATGCCGCGAAGAAGCTGGAAGCCGCAGGCATAACTCCTTTTGCGAACGCTTACCAGGAATGGTGGTTGATCGGCAACCAGGGCATTAACCCGGCATTCGCCCAGCAGGATGACCCGAATGCGTTTATCCAGGGCTTGAACGACGGCACGCAAAAATTCGTGGGCAATGGGAAGTTCGAAGAGTGGACCAAGCTGATGCAGCTGACATTGGACCACGGCAACAAGAACCCGCTGACCACCGACTACAATACGGCCATTTCCCTGCTGGCTACAGGTAAAGCGGCCATGATGCAGAACGGGAACTGGGCTCAAACCGAGATCGATGCCATCAATCCGGATCTGAATCTCGGCTACCTGCCGATGCCGCTTGGCGACAATGCGGAGCAAAATGACAAGCTGAACGTCGGCGTACCTGCGAACCTGGTCATTAACAAAGATTCCGTGTCGAAGGAAGAAGCGAAGATCTTCCTGAACTGGTTTGTCACATCCGATATCGGCAAAGAGTACATCGTGAAAAAATTCAAATTCATCCCGGCCTTGAAGACCATCGAAGCAACGCCTGAGGATATGGGCGACTTGGGTTCGGCCGTATGGGAGTACGTGCAGGCAGGCAAAGTGCTGCCAAGACAATCCGCGAAGTTCCCGGACGGCGCGGCACAGGAGTTCTCCGGCGCGATGCAGGCATTCTTCGCCGGCAAATCCGATACGAACAAAATGCTTGAAGATATGCAGACATCCTGGGATAGCTTGAGCAAGTAAGGAGCCATGCAAAATTTAAGTTAGCAGACCGTTCATAAGAGGTATGATCCCTTGTCCGACAAGATAGGGGATGGTACCTCTTTTCTATAGCAGAGTCTACGAAGGAGGCAATTCTATGATTAATCAACGTTTTCCTAAGATATGGTATGGCGGGGACTATAACCCCGAGCAATGGGATAAGGCAACGATGGAAGAGGACCTGCGAATGTTCGAGCTGGCGGGCGTCGACGTGGCGACCCTCAATGTATTCTCCTGGGCCAAAACGCAGCGCGATGAGGAAAGCTATGATTTCGGGTGGCTTGATGAAATTATGGACCGCCTGGCGGAGGAGCAGGTTCACGTCTGTTTGGCAACCAGTACGGGAGCGCACCCGGCTTGGATGGCCAAGAAATACCCGGACATCCTGCGCGTCGATTACGATGGACGCAAACGCAAATTCGGCGGCCGCCATAATTCATGTCCGAACAGCCCGACCTATCGCAAATACTCCGTGCTGATGGCGCGCAAGCTGGCTGAACGGTACAAGGATCACCCGGCGCTGGTCATCTGGCACGTCTCCAATGAGTATGGCGGGTATTGTTATTGCGACAACTGCGAGCGTCAGTTCCGCGTCTGGCTGAAAGAGCGTTACGGATCGCTGGATAAGCTGAACGCCGCATGGAATACCGGGTTTTGGGGCCATACCTTCTACGAGTGGGACGAGATCGTGGTACCGAATGCGCTCAGCGAGGAATTCGGCGGAAACCGGTCGTTCTTCCAGGGAATATCGCTGGATTACCGCCGTTTTCAGTCCGACAGCCTGCTGCAATGTTACCGACTGGAAAGAGATGAGCTGAAGAAGGTCACGCCGGATATTCCGGTCACCACCAATCTGATGGGCTTTTATCCGGAGCTGGATTACTTCGAGTGGGCGAAGCATATGGATGTGGTGTCCTGGGACAACTATCCCGCGATCGATACGCCGGTGAGCTTTACGGCGATGTCGCATAACCTGATGCGCGGGCTGAGAAGCGGACAGCCGTTCATGCTGATGGAGCAGACTCCGAGCGTTCAGAACTGGTCGCCCTACAACTCCGCGAAGCGTCCCGGTGTCATGCGGCTGTGGAGTTATCAGGCCGTAGCGCACGGCGCGGATACGATCATGTTCTTCCAGCTCCGCCGTTCCGTGGGGGCGTGCGAGAAATTCCACGGCGCATTGATCGAGCATGTGGGACATGAGCATACCCGGGTCTTCCGGGAGTGCGCGGAGCTGGGGCATGAGCTGCAGCAGCTCGGAGACAAGCTGCTCGACTCCCGTTCGGACGCCAAGGTAGCGATCATGTATGACTGGGAGAACCGCTGGGCGCTGGAGCTGTCAAGCGGGCCTTCCAAAGCACTGAACTACGTGGATGAGGTTCATAAATATTATGACGCGCTGTATCAGCAGAATATCCAGACCGATATCATCAGCGTCGAAGAGGATCTAAGCAAGTATGATATCGTGATTGCCCCCGTGATGTACATGGTGAAGCCGGGCGTTGCCCAGCGCGTGGAGCGGTTCGTAGCGCAGGGCGGAACCTTCGTGACCACCTTCTTCAGCGGCATCGTCAATGAGAACGATCTGGTGACCCTCGGAGGTCATCCGGGCGAGCTGCGCAGCGTGACCGGCATTTGGGCTGAGGAAATCGATGCATTGCTGCCCGGAATGCAAAATCAGATCGACATGAAGCAGGATTGGGGATCGCTGCGTGGAAGTTATCCATGTGGAATTTTGTGCGATGTCATCCATGCGGAGACGGCGGAGGTTTTGGCTGAGTACGGATCCGACTTCTACAAAGGCACGCCTGTTTTAACGAAGAATGCGTTTGGCGAAGGGCAGGCCTATTATGTGGCCAGCAGTCCGGATGCGCAGTTCCTGCAAGGGTTTCTTGCCAATCTGTGCGAAGAACAAGGCGTGAAGCCGCTGCTGGATACACCACAAGGAGTAGAGGTGGTGGAACGGGTGAAGGACGGAAACTCCTATCTGTTCATATTGAACCACAATGCCGAAGAGATGACGTTTGATGCAGGTTCTGCCAATTCATTCGATCTCCTGGGCAGCCGGCAGGTTACGGGCCATGTCACGATTCCGGGAAGGGACGTCATGATTCTGGAACGGGCTGCCGCCGCCCGGTCTTAAAGAGAGCAAGGAGATCTTACTCGGACCTTGGTTAGGGGGCAAAAGCAGTGAGTATACATTTCCATGAAGATCTGGGGATATTCCATCTCCAGAGCGATCGGTCAAGTTATGTGATTGAGCTGGTGCGCGGCGTTTATCCGGCGCATGCCTATTGGGGACGCCGGATTCGCGATAACCGCGTCCTAGGATTGCTGGAACGGAGGGGAAGAGCATCCTTTTCGCCGACGCCGTTTCGCGAGGATGCTTCCTTCTCCCTGGACAGTTTGCCTCAGGAATACCCGGGCTATGGCAGCGGCGATTTTCGGCAGCCTGCATATCAGGTACAGCTGGCTAACGGGACCACGGTCACCGAGGCGGAATATGTCCGTCACCGGATCTACAGCGGCAAGCCGAAGCTTGAGGGCTTGCCTGCCGTATACACGGAACAGGATGACGAGGCGGATACGCTGGAGCTGGAACTGTTTGATCGGGTAAGCGGTTTGACGATTTATTTGTCTTATACGGTCATGAAGGCGTTTGACGCTATTTCCCGCTCCGTATCCTTCCGGAACGACAGCAAGGAGAACATGACGCTGCTGCGTGCCATGAGCGCCAGCGTGGATATGGATCACAGCCGTTATGACCTGCTGCATCTCCATGGGGCATGGGCGAGAGAGCGCCATGTGCAGCGCAGAAGACTATCCCCGGGCATGCAGGGCATCGAGAGCCGCAGGGGGTCAAGCAGCCATAACCACAATCCGTTCCTAGCGCTGCTGTCCGAGGGGGCAGGCGAAGAGTTCGGCGAGGTGTACGGCTTCAGTCTGGTATACAGCGGCAGCTTCTCCGCACAGGTCGAGGTGGACCAATACGATACGACCCGGGTCACGATGGGATTGAATCCGTTCGACTTCACGTGGCTGCTGGAGCCGGGACAGTCATTCCAGACGCCGGAAGCGGTGATGGTCTTCTCGGCGGAGGGCCTCGGCGGCATGTCCAGACGCTATCATAAAATGTACCGCACCAGGCTGTGCCGGGGGCAATTCCGGGATGCCACGCGCCCGGTGCTGGTGAACAATTGGGAAGCAACCTACTTCAACTTCAATGCCGATAAAATCGAGCAGATTGCAAGCGCGGGACGGGATCTCGGCATCGAGCTGTTCGTGCTGGACGACGGATGGTTCGGCAAGCGCAACGACGATACGACTTCCCTCGGGGATTGGGTCGTTGACAAGAACAAGCTGCCCGACGGCCTCGAGGATCTCGTGAAGAGGGTACGCGGTCTGGATATGCAGTTCGGCTTGTGGTTTGAGCCGGAAATGATATCGCCGGACAGCGATCTGTACCGTCAGCATCCCGACTGGTGCCTGCACGTGGAAGGGCGCCGGCGGACGGAAGGGAGACAGCAGCTGATCCTGGATTTCTCCCGCCAGGAAGTAGGCGACGCGGTGGCCGATATGGTTCGCGGCATCCTGAGAAGCGCCCCGATCACTTACGTGAAATGGGACATGAACCGGAACATGACGGAGATCGGATCGGCTGCGCTGCCGCCTGAGCGCCAGCGGGAAACGGCCCATCGCTATATGCTGGGTCTGTACAGGGTAATGGAACAGCTGACGACGGAGTTCCCGCATATTTTGTTCGAGAGCTGCTCCGGGGGCGGCGGACGCTACGATCCGGGAATGCTGTATTACATGCCGCAGACGTGGACAAGCGATAACTCCGATGCCGTCAGCCGATTGAAGATCCAATACGGAACGAGCCTGGTTTATCCGCTCAGTTCCATGGGAGCGCATGTGTCCGCCGTTCCGAACCATCAGGTGCACCGGAATACTTCGCTGCGGACGAGAGGACACGCTGCAATGTCGGGCAATTTCGGTTATGAGCTGGACCTGACGGCCTTCAGCGAACAGGAGAAGGAGGAGGTCCGCGAGCAGGTAAAGCTGTACAAAGAGATTCGGCATCTCGTGCAGTTCGGGGATTTCTACCGCCTTCGGAACCCGTTCGAAGGGAATGAAGCGGCCTGGACGATCGTCTCCGAGGATCGATCGGAAGCGGTGCTGTATTATTTCCGCATCTTAAGCGAGGCGAATGAACCGATTCGGTGGCTGCGTACGATGGGGCTGGATCCGGAAGGGGATTACAAGTGCCTGGAAGACGGGAACATCTACGGCGGAGACCGGCTGATGAACGCCGGCTTGGCCGTTCCGCCGATGCATGGCGATTTCCAAAGCTTTATCTGGAGATTCGAACGGGTATAAGCTGTTTACTAAAAGCCTGCGGAACCCAACCGCGTCCTGAGCGCGACATAATATCAAGGTTGATCCGGCATCAAGTCGAGCTGCGGGAGAAGCCAAAAGAACCGCCAGAGAAGCACTCTTTGGCGGTTCTTGCTGTTTCTATAACCGGCTGCTTTCAGATCGCCGTGATGGAATAAATGCCGCGTTCCGTTGTGAGCACCACTTGACGGTCTTGAACCTCCGCAGCCGTTAACCCGTCCAGCCCGATGACGAAGGCATTGCTTGGCAGCGGGGCTTCGTGTCCTGCCGTGATGACCACGCCGGGACCGTGCAGCAGAAGAGCGTGGCGATCTCCGTACCCGTCGATGGACTGCGCTTGCTGCTGCTGATGTTCAAATCGTTCCAGCCGTAATTCAACCTGGTCTTGATCCTTCTCTTCTTGCTTGGATATGTGCAGCGTGCGGTTGCTATTGGATTGAAGCCAGTTCGTAACCTCTTCGATCGATGGATTCATCATGGACACCTTCCTTGATTTTAGGGTGGCTTCAACTAGTCTGTCCACGAAGGGGGTTCGTTATTTCAATTCGGACCGGGTTTCTCCCGCAGGAAGTCGACGGAAAAATTAACGCAGTTCAAACCCTCTTCTTCGATATTACGTGTTAAGATAGTTAAAGAATATGGGACAAACGCATGCTACATATGGAGGGTCCATGGGCAAGAAATGGTATTACGTGCTCGCCATCCTGCTCGCAGCCTGCAGCTGGATCGGGAATGTCTGGTATTACGAAGCCAACCAACTGGGAAGAACCGTATTTCTCGAGCATCATGTGGAGACAAGGGAAGGGGGAGGCCGCGTATTCGACTTGTATTATGTGGAGGACAAACAAGCGGATAAGAGGCTGAGCTCCATCCGGATCGAAGGTTACCCTGGACAGATCGTCACGCCCTATCCCCGATATGCGGAGTATCAGAGGCAGTGCTTAGGAAAAATGATGGTGAACTTAAATGCCCCCGAGCAAAAAGGGACGGTAGAGAAGCTGGAGGAGCCGATTCTTATTCGGGAAGTTACCGCGCTTTATTCCGACGGAAGCTCGGAGCAAGTGAATGTCGGGGAAATATACGTTTGGCCCGGCGTATATCGTCAGGAAGAGCAAGATCCGATATCGTGGACATCCGGCGGATCTTCCTCCGATCATTCGGGATACGACTCCGCTGTTGTGAAGCGTCCGGTACAGTTAACGGCGTTCTCCTCGAAACTGCTGGATATCGCTCTAGAGGGGCATCTCCGAATCTATGCCGACATTTCAAGTCAAATACCAGGTACCAGCTACCGGTCGCAGCCTTCGGAAGCGCACATCGAGTTAAGAGGCGAGCCCATCGATGAGATTCAGCTTCCACTTAACATTCATAAAGGGGATTCCATTAGAATCAGCCACCAATTTGATATGCCGTCGCTTGAGAAGAGCTTGCAGGTTTACCAGCTCCTATTGAAAACGATCTTTATCGAGGAAAGCGGTCGCCAGTGGCATGGAGAAACGGTAATTCCCTATCACCCGAGACCGACAGATCAAGAATTGTCGGAATTTGTCCGGGATAGCAGGAGGATACCATGAGTAGGGCTTACGGGCGTATGGGCTGGGGTCTGTTGTTTGTAATTGTCGACTTTAAGCTGGACTCGGTGGATATGTTGCCCGATATGCTCGGGTACCTGCTGATCGCTTCGGGACTATGGCGGCTCCAGAAGTTGAACGGATATTTTAAGGCAGGGCATCTGTCGGCTTGGCTGCTGATGGCCTGGTCGGTGTTACAATTGTTTTGGTTTACCGAAGCGGGGATAGACGGCTTACCCGTGCAATCCGCGAAGGATGTATGGATCCAGCTGCCTGCCCTCTGCTTGCATACCGTATTGATTTACGGAATTTGCAGAGGCGTCCAGGCGCATTTCGCGGGTAACGCGTCCGGACTGGATCACAAGGCAAGCTTCCGGCTGGGCTTATTTATGGCGGGACAGCTCCTGTGGCTGATCGTGTACCCATTCGTTTTAAATCTGGATTCGGGCGATATGTTCCTTGTGTTCTTACTGTGCTCGCTCATCGTAATGGCGGCCGAGATCGCGGTTCTGCTCCTGGTCAGGCTTGCCGTACGGGAATCGACCGAGAATTAGGAATAAAGCGCTATACCCAGGTTTGTTAACGATTATGAAATAATCATGTTGAACCATTGTCTTTGCTGGGATGATACACGATCGTAACGCCCAGCTGGTTATATATTTCTTCGGTGTAGTGGTGATCCGGGCAGTGCTTGATCGTTGCCATGTCTTCTTGCCTGGAGATCAGCTTCTGCTCGCAGTCGGGACAGCGGTCCTGGAAAAGAAATTTCAGCTTATTCAACATGATCACCACACACCTCCTTAATTTCCGATACAAATACTTGGGTTTATTATAAATCAACAGCGAGGCACATTCAATAGCAATGTGCCCCGGCAACGATATCAAATGAACGGAGATCGATCACCTTGATAGTGCAACTTGTAGTCATGGTCTTTATAGGTATCATCGGTTCTTTTTTCTCAGGGCTGCTGGGAATAGGCGGAGCGATCATTAATTTCCCCCTGCTTTTATATGTACCTTCCTGGTTTGGACTGGAGGCCTTCACCTCCAAGGAGGTCGCGTCCATCAGTATGCTGCAGGTATTTTTTGCTTCCTTGTCAGGCATGCTAACCAATCGGATGAGTTCGCGCGGCGGTGAGTCGTACGTTCACAAGCGATTGGTCATCCAGATGGGGGCAAGTACCCTGATTGGCAGTCTGATCGGGAGCCTGTCCTCGATGCTCATGACGAGCGGAACGATTAACGTGATTTATGGATTTCTGGCGGTAATCGCGGTGTTATTGATGATCGTGCCGACCCGGGCATCCATGGAGAACAGATCGGTGAGCGAGGTGACTTACCATGCATGGATTGCAATGGGAGCTGCCTTTATTGTCGGCGGCATTGCCGGAATCGTCGGGGCCGGCGGCGCCTTTATCCTGATCCCCATTATGCTGACGGTTCTTAAGATCCCGACGCGGATCACCATCGCATCCTCGCTCGCGATCGTCTTTCTGTCTGCGGTCGGGGGCGTTATCGGCAAAATCGCCTCGGGCGACATTCCGATTTGGCCGTCCCTGTTTGCCGTTGCCGGAAGCTTGATGGGTGCCCCCATCGGCGCGATTATCAGCCGCAAGATGAACGTCCGCCTGCTGAGGTACGCCTTGGCTCTTCTCATTGCAGTGACGGCGGTCAAGATCTGGATCGATATTTTAGGGTAAGTAAAGAGGTAGAACCTTATTCATCATGATGGAAGAGGAGGAGATGAACGATGAAAACCAATCGGCTGGGCTCTTCGGAATTGTATGTAAGCGAAATCGGGCTGGGCTGCATGTCGCTGGGTACGGACGAAGGACAAGCGGTGAAGCTTATTCATGAAGCGTTGGATCGGGGCGTGAATTTTCTGGATACGGCGGATTTATATGATGCAGGCCGCAACGAGGAACTGGTAGGCAAAGCGGTTCAGGGCCGGCGCGAGGACGTCATCATCGCCACCAAAGTGGGCAACCGCCGCGTGCCGGGACAGGAGGGCTGGGTATGGGATCCTTCGAAGGACTACATCAAATCAGCCGTTAAGGATAGTCTGCGCAGGCTGGGTACGGATTATATCGATCTGTACCAGCTTCACGGGGGGACGCTGGATGATCCGATCGAAGAGACGATTGAAGCTTTTGAAGAATTGAAGCGGGAAGGGTGGATTCGATATTACGGCATATCGTCCATCCGGCCGAACGTCATCCGCGAGTATGTCGCTAAATCCCATATCGTCAGCGTCATGAGCCAGTACAGCATCCTGGACCGGAGACCGGAGGAAACGGTCCTTGATCTGCTTGAGGAGAACGGAATATCCGCGATTGCCCGGGGTCCCGTTGCCCGCGGCATCTTGTCGGACCGAGGACAAGCCAAAGCGGAGAAGGGATACCTGGATTACAGCAAACAAGAGCTGCTCGACGTGCTCAAGAGGCTTGAAGCGTTTGGAAAAGGCCGGGATTTGTCCCAGCTGGCGATTCGTTATGCTTTGGCCCATGCCGCTGTGGCCTGCACCATTCCCGGGGCGAGCTCGCTTGAACAGCTGCTGCATAACCTGGCTGCGGGGGATATGGAAGCTTTATCGCCTCAGGACATCCAATCGATCCAGGCGATCAGCCGCGCCAATCAATATGAGGCGCATCGGTAACACCGGGAGCGATAAGCGTGTGAATGGTCTATCCCGTTAATCTTTTGGGGCATGAAATATTTATGGCCTGAAGATTTACGGATGAACCGCATTCCCGCATGTTATAATAACTGGATAAGAGCCTGACGTCAGGCGAAATAGTTCATGCCCGCAATCCGCTTTTAGGATCACGGGCTTTTTTGTACCTTATTTGTACTTTATCAATAAATTGGCGTCAAACCTTGGGGAATGTCAAACTTTTTGAAGCGATGGTTCGTTCCAAGGAACGTAAACCGCGCGGCTTATGCCATAATCGTACATGGTGAAAGGATTCTAGAATGATTACCATTGAGCATCTATCAAAAACCTATCGCAAGGGCGCTTGGGCGCTCTTGGATGTTTCATTACAATTGGATAAAGGCATGACGGGTCTGCTAGGACCCAATGGCGCCGGCAAAACTACCTTAATGCGCATCCTGGCAACCTTATTGACGCCGACCTCCGGGCAGGTGAGGGTGAACGGAATATCCCTTGGACGGCCGGAGGAGATTCGGCAGATGATCGGTTATTTGCCGCAGCATTTTCACATTTACCCGCAGCTGACCGGCAGAGATTATCTGGATTATGTGGCGGCCATGAAGGGGATCACGGACCGGAGCGCCAGGCTGAAGGAGATCTCCAGGCTGCTTGAGATGGTCAATCTTCAGGAGAAGGCGGACAAAAAAGTGCGTACGTACTCGGGGGGCATGAAGCAAAGATTGGGCATAGCCCAAGCGCTGCTCGGTTCCCCGGATATTTTGATCGTAGACGAGCCGACGTCGGGGCTGGATCCCCAGGAGCGTGTCCGGTTCCGGAATGTGTTAACCCGTTTCAGCATCGACCGGACGGTCCTGTTGTCCACCCATATCGTAGCGGATATCGAGAGCAACTGCCGTCGCATCGCCGTAATGAACAAGGGGAGATTGGCCATGAACGGCAGCTTGCCCGAACTGCAGGCCTGCGGGAAGGGACAAGTGTGGGAAGCGGTGATGGGCCATGAAGAATTTGCCTTGATGGATCCCATGTCCGTCGTGTCCACTCGAACGGTACCGGAAGGCGTGCTTTGCCGGTTTATCAGTGCAGCAGCCCCCGTGACCGGCGCGTTTCCGGCGGATCCGACCCTGGAGGACGGCTATCTGGCTCTGCTGCGGAGGGATCGCCATGCATAAGTGGTGGAGGCACAGTCTGTTAGAGCTGCGGCTTTTGTTCGGCAATCCCTTGTTTGCCTCGCTTCCGGTCCTCTACGCGATCCTGTTCATCGTCATCATGCTGCAGGCGGCAAGCGGAAACGGACCGAATCATAACCTGTATTCGGCTGCGTATTCCTTTCACATGCTGGGTCATACGATGACGCTGGGTCCGACGATGTTAATCGGCATCTTGTCCATCCGGCGGGATGTCCGCCGTCGGTCGTTTGAATGGAACCACAGCCTGCCTGTGTCCTTCTTCACCCTGCTGTCGTCGAAATATGCGGTCAGCTTGCTGTACTTTTCCCTGTTTACCCTCTCGACGTCGGTTATATTCTATATCCTGTCGGTCAGCCAGGGGATAGCCGGTGATATCGCGATGGTGCATACGATGCAATTCGCGGTGCAGTATGAGGTTTCCTATATGGTGACGCTCGCGCTAGCGATGCTCCTCGGGGCAAGCATTCCGAACCGGATCGTGTATTTGATCGGTTTCTGTGCATGGATGTTTGGAACGTTTTTTATGGAAATTTATTTTATCAGCGAATTAAGATGGATGCCGGCCCAAGTGTTTCACCTTAACCAATTCTTCCTTCAATCCAATCGGTTTGAATATGAGAATTGGGGGTACGGCCTGCTATCCAAGGATATCCAGCTGTCCCGTTGGTTCGTGCTGGCTTTCACCTTCCTGCTGCTGACGGTGTGTTTGTTCTTGTTAAACTCGAAGCGCCCCACGATGCTGAAAAAGGCAGGGTGGCTGGGCGTGCTGGGGGCTGTCGTGTTGACGGCAGCCGCCGCCGTGCCTTATGGCACGCTTTGGGCGGAACGGTATGCCCAAATTGATGCGAAGCTGGAGGACCCGACGATTTCTTATGTCGATGATCCTGAAAATATAGCCTTCTATCATGTGTCTTCCTATGACATCAAGCTGAAACGGCTGCCAAACGACGAGCTACGCGTAACGGCGAAGCTAACGATACCGGCCTCCGAAATATCAGGCATGAGGCAGCTGCCGTTAACCTTGAACCGGATGTTCAAGCTTGAACGTGTCCAACTCCAGGGCATCGACGCTCCTTATCGCAGACAGGGAGAGCGGATATCGATCAGGATGGTTGGCGATGCCAAGGGAGGGGACCTTCAAGCCGAGCTGGAATATAGGGGCAAGGTAATGGATTTTATGGCCGGGTACTCCAATGAAGAATTTGCGGCCTATAGCGTGGGGCCTGAAGTTAAACTGGAGGGGCATATGGCCTGGTATCCGCTTCCCGGTCATCAGGAGGTATATTTAAAGAGTGACAACGGAGATCTTTCGTCGAAATACGTTTATCTGGGCTGGGAATTCGGCAAGCTGCGCTATTCTGCCGGAGAGATGAAGCTGGTGGTGGAGGGTTATCCGCAACCCTTGTATACGGGAATGAAAGAGCTGGAGCGGAAGCCGGGCTACCAGCGGTTTGAGGACAGGGAGATCGAGCAGAATATCTCTCTGTACGGGGGACAATTTTGGAAGGAAATCCACCGGAATGATCTCCCGATTACCATCGTGACAACGCCTTATCTGGAGAAGGCATCCGTATCGCTGCTGAGGGATATGAAAAAGAAATATGACTATTTTTCCGAGTGGATACCCGAGTTCAACAGCAGCGTCGAGAAGATCTTGTATTTGGGCCAAGGCTTTGATTACCCTCAGGTGAATCATCGCCTGATTCTGTCCTCGAACCACTACACCTATAACTTCGCGAACTTGCCCGGCGAATGGATGAACTCGATTCTGTTCGGCAACCAGGGTGCGTTCCATTATAATTTTGAGCATCCGGAACGAGACGTACGCGGAAAGATCAGCAGTCTTTTCTGGTATGTATACTACGTAGAGGAGAAAGGGCTTAGCGATAAACAATTAAGATCGGCTTACGGAAATCTCCGGTCGGTACAGCAGCTGTTGTTCAAAAACGGAAGCGGGGAGGATCCCCAAAACCAAATAGGCATAAGTATGGCCAGACAGGTTAGAAAGGCGCTGGAGGAAGGTAGAGGGAATCAGGTCAAAGAGCTGCTGGTGCAGTTTTATGGGCAGGGGCTGATGCTTCCCGACACCGAACGCAACCCGGCCTTACGACCGGAGAACCCGATCACGTACAAAGAGTGGCAGCAGAAGTGGGATGCCATGATGAATGTCAAATAATGACGACTATGCACCTGCACGCGGTCGGTTATAATTGAGAAATAGTTATAACGGAAGATGAGAATGCATGTAGAAAGGGGGGGAAGGCATGATTTCCGATCAGCAGCTGTCCGAACGCATGGCTGCCGGCGACCAGGAAGCGTTTGAAATGCTGGTGACGAGGTACCATGGTCCGCTGCTCAGTTATACGACCCAGAGGCTGGCCGACAGGCAAAAGGCCCAGGATATCGTTCAGGAAACCTTTATCCGGCTCATCCGGCATCTGAAGCAGCACGGGACGCTCGAGCATGTTCGCTCCTGGCTGTACCGCGTCGCTCTGAATATGTGCAAGGATTATTGGAAAAGCGCATCCTACAGGTCCGAAGGTCTTGCGGGTGAGGAAATGCCGGATGCATACGACCCTGAACCGGGCGCGGAGGAGCTTGTGGAAAGACAGGAAACTTCCCTCGAAATTGCGGCGTCGCTCGAGACCTTGCCCGATATACAACAGGAAGTCATATCGCTTCGGTTCTTTCATGACCTGAAGCTGCAGGAAATCGCCGACCTGGTCGACCTCCCCTTGAGTACGGTCAAAACGCATTTATATAACGGCTTGAGAAAGCTGAAGAAAACATTGTCCATGGAGCATTCCGATTTGGTTCCCGTCCATTCGTCCCGAAGGACGCGGGAGAAAAGTCCTCAGGAACAGGTACGGAACCGCTCCAAGTCGGAAGAGTCTGATTCGCAGAGCAAAGTAAAAGAAAGTGAGGTGTATCTCCATGGATCATCCATTCGATAATGAATTGAGAAGACTTGAAGACGAGCTTCGCGGCCCGCTCAGACGCGCGGCTCTTCCGTCGCCGACGCCGGATGAGACGGCCCAGCTCATCGCGTCCCTTCAGGGGGAGTTCAATCAGCTCCGGATTGAGCCCGAGTCTCCCAAGCTGGATTTTAATCCGCAGGTCGACCCGCCCTCATTGAAACAGATCCTTCGGAGCCAGATTCGATTGAATCAAAGATCCATTCTGCTCACGGCAGGCGCGGTATTCTGCATGCTGGTCATGCTGATCGATCCGGAATATCCGCTTGATCAATTTGCCGGATTGCCCGGCGGCATTTTTCCATTGATTACCCCTCTGCTGCTGATCGTATCGATGCTGTTCAGCAGCCGAACCTGGGATAAAGGGATGCGGGCAGTGGAGACGCTGACCCCTTACCCGCCGGCACTGGTCTTGTATACCCGCCTGCTTCTCGTGACGGGCATCGTCGTCGGAATGGCCTTGCTCAGTACCCTTGCGCTCGGGCTTCGATCCATCCAAGCAGAATCCTCCCGCTTTTTATTCGGACCGTTTATTCTGGAGTGGATGGGCATTCTGCTGGTGACGGGAGGGGCCGCGATGTATATGCTGTTTCGCAAAGGCATGGTCTATTCGCTGATCTCGGCGGTGTTGGTGTACGGCATGTGGATCGTGATACAGGGCCAAATCGTGGACCACGGCGTTTCCATGAGCGGCAAGATGCTGACGGACATGTCCCTGCTTGTGATCGGCTTGATTCTGCTGATTTCTTCCTACGGACGCAGCTTGAAGCTGAACGGAGCCTGGAGATTGGCGAATGATTAGGCTGGAAGGACTGGAACGGCAGGCAGGCACGTACCGGCTTGAAATCGAGAAAGCGGAGATTCAATCCGGCCTGAACCTCATCGTGGGGGCGAACGGCGCCGGAAAAACAACCCTGATCGAGCTGCTGACCACGCTGCAGGCACCCGATGCAGGCGAGATCCTGTACAGCGGGCGCAGGGCAGGGGATCATTTGCCGCTGATCCGCAGTCAAATCGGGTATGTTCCGGCGGATATCGAGCTGTATGGAGATATGAAGGTCGGCAAGCTGCTGACCTATATGGCCGAATTGAAGGGCGTGTTTAACCCGGAGGCTATTGACAGGCTGATGGCGGACTTTCGGCTGGAGCCTTTCCGCAAGAGCAAGGTCAAGAATTTGTCGCAAGGGGTGCAGCGGCGCATTGCCGTCGTACAAGCGCTGTTGGCCTCGCCGTCTTTTCTGTTCTTGGATGAGCCTTTGAACGGCATGGACGCGGAGGAGCGCAAATTTCTCATCACGTATCTGACCAAATACGCCCGGGGCCGTATGGTGATCGTTGCGGCCCACGAGCTGAACGAATGGGAAGAGGCTGCGGATACCGTGATCTGGATACACCGCGGCCGCCTCCGGTTTATCGGTTCGCCGACCCAATGGAAGCTGAATGTGGCCTCCAGCGTCTGGGAAGGCGAGATCGATTTGGAAGACTTCGAGCGGATACCGCAGGAGCTGCTGATTCATTTTCAAATGACGGAGCATCGGATGAGAGTCAGGCTGATGGGGAAAAAGCAGCCGGGTCCCGAGTTCATGGAGAAGGCGCCTACACTGGAGGACACCTTTTTCCTACATATGAACGCCTTAGCCAGACGCGGGTGAGTATAGCTTGGATCATGAAAAATCATCGCCTTCATTCGGGCGATGATTTTTGCGTTTTCATTCGTTTAAATTCGCCTACTTGGTCGGTTTTCCGCTCTTATGCCTCCAATTATAAATCCACGAGGCAACCATGGTGGAAGGCAAAAACAAGACTTGCGTATTGTAGTGGAGCTGTTCTTCCTGAAAGGACATATTGTTGTAATACGTTTCCTGATTGGTCCCCTGCCTTCGGGGATCTTCCTTTAACGCTGCAATATACCGGTACTGTACGGGAATCATGATCAGGAATACGGCTAGCAGAACGCCTGCAAAGATCCAGATCATAGAGCTCATAAGGTCACGCTCCTTTGGTTTATCGTATATGGAAAGCCATATTAATATACACTACGTATAAATATCGGAATGGATTCAAATATGTACCATTTGAACGCCCGCCATGCCGACTTTATCTATCGAAAGCCAATCATCCGTTTCAGAACAGGGTAAGGAAGGGTAGGCACGGTGCGCGTCATCGTTGAACGGCGGCAAGCGACTGTGGCATGGAAGGATGAATTCGGAAGGGAGCGAGAAATCATGGGAACCGTAAGTAAACAGGGAACGGAGAAGGTGGCGCTGGTAACGGGCGCTGGCGCGGGAATCGGACGAGGCATTGCCAAGGTGCTGGCTGAAAAAGGCTACCGGCTGGCGATGACCTACAATTCCAGCAAAGAAGGGATCGTGGATGTAGCGGAGGACATCGGCCATACCTATGGCAAGGAGCCGCTTATTATTCAGAGCGATTTAACCGTTCGCAGCGAAGCGGAGAATACGATACGAAAGACGCTGGAGGAATTCGGCCGGATCGATTTGCTGGTGAACAATGCCGGTATCGGTCTATACGACGAGTTGACGGAGCTTGAAGAGGATGCGCTGGACATGACGATGCATCTTGATTTCCGGGCGCCGATGCTGCTCAGCAAATATGCGGTTCGGGAGATGATCGCCCAAGGAATTCCGGGAAACGTCATTTTCATTACGTCCTCCCGGGGAGAGAGAGCCTATCCGAAGGACAGCATCTACGGCGGCATGAAGGCGGCGCTGATCCGCGCGGCGCAATCGCTGGCGCTGGAATGGGCGCCGCATGGCATCCGGGTGAACTGCGTCGCTCCGGGTGCGACGGTTCACAAGCCGGAGCAATCGGCGGAGGAAGAGCCGCTTGGCAGCAAAATCCCACTGGGGCGAATGGGGACGCCGTCGGACATCGGGGAAGCCATCGCTTGGCTGTGCTCGGATGCGGCTTCCTACATTACCGGCATTAACCTTCGTATTGACGGCGGCCTGATCTTGCCGGGCATGCCCGAGGATACGTCCCCGGAAGCCGGATATGGATGGGGTAAAGTTTATCAAGAGGAGAAGGAATGAAGGGGTTTTCAAACCTCATGCAAAATAAAATATTATATTCCGATGAAATTAGTTGGGTATCACTCTTTTCAAACGAAGGAAAGTATGAGAGAATGGGAGAAATTATGAAATGATCATACTTTCCATATGAAGAAAAGGGAGGAAATACCCATGTCAGAAGAACGCCAATTTTCCATTGAAACGCTAGCGGTTCACGCCGGTCAGGAGCTTGACCCGACCACATTATCCCGCGCGGTCCCTCTTTACCAGACCACTTCCTACGGGTTTAAAGACAGCGAGCACGCAGCTAATCTGTTTGCGCTTAAAGAATTCGGCAACATCTATACGCGTATCATGAACCCGACCACGGATGTATTCGAGAAACGGATTGCAGCGCTTGAAGGCGGGGCCGGAGCACTGGCGACATCTTCCGGGCAGGCAGCCATCACCTTCTCCATTCTGAACATCGCGGGTGCAGGTGATGAAATCGTTTCCTCCTCGAGTTTGTATGGCGGCACTTATAATTTATTTTCCAATACGCTGGCGAAGCTGGGCATCAAGGTCCATTTCGTGGATTCCACGGATCCGGAAAATTTCCGCCAAGCGATCAACGGCAAGACGAAGGCGCTGTTCGCCGAAACGATCGGCAACCCTCAGGGGAATGTGCTGGACGTGGAAGCCGTTGCTGCCATCGCGCATGAGAACGGCATTCCGCTGATCGTCGACAATACGTTCCCTAGCCCGTATCTGCTGCGCCCGATTGAATATGGAGCGGATATCGTCGTTCATTCCGCGACCAAATTCATCGGCGGCCACGGCACTTCCATCGGCGGGGTGATTGTCGATAGCGGTAAATTCGATTGGACGGCTAATGACAAGTTCCCGGGATTGACGCAGCCGGATCCAAGCTATCATGGCGTCGTGTATACAGAAGCCGTAGGCCCGATCGCTTACATTATCAAAGCGCGTGTGCAGCTGCTGCGGGATATCGGCGCGTCGCTGTCCCCGTTCAATTCCTGGCTGCTTCTCCAAGGGCTGGAGACGCTGCATCTCCGGGTGGAGCGCCATAGCGAAAATGCGCTGAAGGTTGCCAAGTATCTGGAGAATCACGAAGCCGTGGAATGGGTCAGCTATGCAGGGCTGCCGAGCCACCCTTCGTATGAGCTGGCACAAAAGTACCTGCCGAAGGGCCAAGGCGCCATTCTGACCTTCGGCATTAAAGGCGGGGCAGCAGCAGGGCAGAAGGTGATCGAGAACGTGAAGCTGTTCTCCCACCTTGCCAATGTTGGCGATTCCAAGTCGCTTATCATTCATCCGGCCAGCACGACGCATCAGCAGCTGTCCGAAGACGAGCAGCTTACGGCAGGCGTCAATCCGGAACTGCTGCGTCTGTCGATCGGGACCGAGTCCATCGACGATATTTTGTACGATCTGGAACAAGCGATTGCGGCCAGCCAGAAGTAAGACAATCCTGCTATATCGATAGGTAAGACAAAGGGCGCTTTCCCTCTTGGGGGAAGGCGCCCTATTTTTGTGATGCCACACGGCAGTTACCCCGTTGATTCGATGTAGTCGATCCAGGGATGACCTTCCGGAAATTCCGTGCGGAGCGATTGGGCCAGCCACTCTATAGCCTCATGGTCCAGGGTGGGGAGGACCGTCCTGAAATCCCGCTCGTCTTTGTCGCGGATGTTCCTGCTGCCTCCTTTACACAGGAGTTGTATTTCCGGCTTCAGGTAGGGGATTCCTTGGTCTGTCTTCAACAAGATATCGCGAAGCGGTCTTCGGATCGACGGTTGTCGGTGATAGACCCAGCAATCCTGTTCGGTTTCCGTCAACATGAGCTGGAATGCAAATGGAGCTTTGGCATCCTTACTGACCCACACATCCCCGACGGAATGCAGATACTCGCCTTCTTCCCATAACGACAAGGTTCCTTGATCGGCTTTGTACAGCGTCCATTCTTTGGTTAAGGCGGCATAAACATCGGCCTGCTCTTCGCGATGGATCAGGATATCGGTATCGCTGTGTTCTCTGGTCTGCTCTCCCAAATGCAAATCTAACGCCCATCCTCCTGCGATATACCAATGAACAGGGATTTCCGCAAAAATCCCGGCAGCCTCCGATACGCTGACGGGTTCCCAATGGTCATAATCGGTTCGCATGTCTCTTCCTCCTCTTTGTTCTCTCGCTTCGGTCCGTTCCTCCATTATAAATGGTTGGGAAATGGTCGGGGGTGGATATTTTTTCGATCTGTGTTTATCCCGTGCGCTGTATATTTCCAAATGTTTCATAATAACCTGTAAAGAAGCGTTTATCCAATTCAAGGTGAAAGGGAGTAGAAGGATAACCATGACGGAAAGGCATTGGGGAGCAGGCAGTGAATTGGGAGAGCGTTTATGGGAAGATAAGAAGTTTATCGGAGCAGAGGACATCACGGCAAACGATTTTTCTCCCGAGACGGATCTGCTGAAGCATTTTGCTATGGCAGGAGGAGTCACCCATGAGGAGGTATTGCTGTTACTGGCATCGCCCGACGACATTGAAGAAGCCCTCAGGGTTTCGGGGATTCGTCATAACGGCACGGACAGACCTTCCTTGACCCGACTGCTGGGGTGGAGTGACAGGAACCGAAGACTGAAAGTCATGAGCCGATCCGCGGATCCTGAATCCATAACACGTGATCTCGAGCAGGGTGCTCAGGGAATCGGACTGATACGCGGTGAGGATGCTTTGCAGCATGGCCTGCTGCAGGAGGTATATTCGGCATGGCTGAATTCACGGAGCGCGGAGAAGAGCGCTTTGTTGAGACGGAGACTCATTATGTTATGGGTGACGTATTGGGTGTCGGTGTTTCAAGCGGCAGCCGGAGCCCGATGCGCGATCAGTTTGCTGCAAGATGCCCGGCTTTCCAATACGATGGATTTGCGCGAGGCGCAGGATGCTCAGCTCGAGTCCTTGTTCCGGGCGATGGAGCAGTGCGGGGCGGAAGGCATAGACTGCCATTTAGAGCTGTTGGCTGTGCGTCCGGCACATGCGGATGAGTTTATATCGATCCATAATTTTATCGAAGAAGTGGCGGAGCAGACCTTGATGGATCAGAAGCGTTTTGTCCGAATCCGCTACGGGGCGCTGCTTGGCGAAGGAATGAGCCCGTCGGTTGCGGCGGAGATTGCCCGTTTGGCCGATGTGCTGGTATTCGATTGCGAAGGCATAGGGAATTACGAATCGTCGGATGAAGCAGGTCAGAAGGTCTCGGCGTTCTCGGAGATGATCAGTCGAATCAGACGAACGAAGCCGCAGTTGACGCTCCGGATCAATGGCGTGGGCACTGCGGATTTGCGGATGGTGTACCGGCAGGGCATACACGAGGTATGCTGTCATCCTTCGGAACTTGCGGCCATACGGATAACCGGTGCAAGATTGGAAATGCGGCGCAGATGTTCCACGATCGTCGATTAAGGGAATGAGAGCGCTTTATACGGTTTGGTTCATAAGAGAGGTCCTTGCGAAGAAATCGCTAGGACCTTTTTTACGTTTGGATGCTCATCCGCCTCATATGTGTGGACAACAACTCCGATAGTGCTCTTCAGAAATTAAAATGACGTGAAAAATATGGTTTACAAATGAAAGCAAAGTGAGTATGATACATATAAAGTTGTACGAAGGAAAATAAATTGTATAAGTTCAAAAATGATTCTCATTCTCATTTAGCATGCTGCTCCGGCCTAGCCGGGGCAGCATGTGTCATTTTAAGGGTAGTAATAATGGATTTCATTCTCAACTAGGAAGGTGATTGGTTATGCAATGGATACAAAATCAAACGACAACTGGACGCATATCGACAATAGAAAATGGAGCTGATCCGCGTGAGCCGAGGCAGCCGGGGAAATGGGATATCCGCAGCCTGCTGAGCAATGCGGAGGTAGTGGCTGCGCTGGGCAGCGGTTTGCTGATGCTGGTGGCCTGGCTGACCAGCCAATGGTCTGAGCCGCTCTCCGTTGTGCTGTACGTGATATCCTACGCCGTCGGCGGATGGGTGAAAGCCAAAGAAGGCGTCGAGACCCTTCTGAAGGAACGCGATCTGGATGTGAACCTGCTGATGATCGCTGCCGCTATGGGGGCTGCGGCGATCGGATACTGGAACGAAGGCGCGATGCTGATCTTCATCTTTGCCCTCAGCGGAGCGCTTGAGAGTTATACGATGGAAAGAAGCCGCAAGGACATCTCGTCCTTGATGGAGCTGCAGCCGGAGACGGCCCTTCGCATCGAGAAGGGGGAAATGGTGTCGGTATCCATCAACAAGCTGGAGATCGGCGATCTCATCCTGGTGAAGCCGGGCGAGTTGATTCCGGCAGACGGCAAAATCTATCGCGGCAGCTCCTCCGTTAACCAGGCCTCCATTACCGGCGAATCCGTGCCGGTCGATAAGTCCGTAGGCGATGAAGTGTTCACAGGCACCTTAAACGGGGAAGGGGTCCTGTACATTGAGGTTACCCAATCGGCGGAATCTACGCTGTTCGCCAAGATCGTCCGGCTGGTGGAAGAAGCGGAGAACGAGGTCCCGGAATCGCAGCGGTTCATCAAGCGGTTCGAATCGATTTATGCCCGCGTCGTAGTCATTGCGACCGTGGCGCTGATCGTTCTGGCCACTCCCGTTCTGGGATGGGATTGGGATACTACCTTCTATAAAGCGATGGTGTTTCTCGTTGTGGCATCCCCTTGCGCGCTGGTGTCTTCCATTATGCCAGCGATGCTGTCGGCGATTTCCAATCGCGCCCGAAAGGGTGTCTTGTTCAAGGGCGGTGCCCACATCGAGAATATGGCGCGCACGGCCGTTGTCGCATTTGATAAGACCGGTACCTTGACGCTCGGCTCACCCGTGGTTACGGATTTTATCGCAGGCGAGGGATGGGATCGGCACGAACTGCTTGGCATCAGCGCTTCCATCGAACGGATGTCGAAGCACCCGCTGGCCCTGGCGATTGTTCAATCGGCCGAGAAAGAGGGAGCTCCGCTGCAGCAGGTAGAGAACGGTCAGTCCATCACTGGCTGGGGCATGCAGGCGGAAGTCGCGGGAGTCACCTGGAAAATAGGCAAAAGCGATATACTGGAGGAAGGGACCGGAGATCCGCGTTCGGGTGCGATTTCGGATCAAGATGAAAGCTTGGGCGCCGTTCAAGAGAATCGCCAGCACTGGCTGTCCATTCGGAACACGCTGGAATCCGAAGGCAAAACGGTATCCGTTATCCTGAAAGGGGACAGCATCGTGGGCATGATCGCGCTGCAGGACGCGGTCCGTCCTCAGGCGGCCATGGCCGTTAAGCGGCTCCAACAGCTGGGCATCAAGGTAGCGATGCTGACGGGGGACCGCAAGGCGACGGCAGAAGTCATCGCCAAGCAAAGCGGCGTCGACATGGTGTTCTCCGACCTGCTGCCGGAAGATAAGGTTACCCATATTAAGGACCTGCGTGCCCGTTACGGCCATGTGGTCATGGTAGGGGACGGCGTGAACGATGCGCCGGCGCTGGCCACGGCAACCGTCGGCATCGGCATGGGCGTTTCGGGAAGCGGAACCGCGCTGGAGGTAGCGGATGCGGTGCTGATGAACGACAACATCGATGAAATCGCCGGTACCGTCAAAGTGGCACGCAAGGTTCAACGCATAATAAAGCAAAACATGATATTTGCCATTACCGTCATCTTGACACTGATTGCAGCCAATTTCATCGAAGGCGTAGCGCTGCCGCTCGGGGTCATCGGCCACGAAGGAAGCACGATTCTGGTCATCCTGAACGGGCTGCGCCTCCTGCGCAGCAGCCGTTAATGGACTGAGTATCATCTGCAATGACAAAGCGTCCCCTTCTTTTCCTTGCTGGAGAAGAAGGGGATTTTACTGTGGGCAGCGAAATAAACAGGCTGCTTGAAATCGTGGAAGATGAGAGGTAGAGGTGATCAGCAATATGGCATTCTTTTACGACTCTCCTAGGGGAGCTGCTTATTCCTGGCTGATTGATTATGCGATGGAGCGGTCGGCGGTATTCGTGTTAGCAAGACGTGGAGAGTTCCAGCTCATGGAGGAAGCCGAGCGTGTGTTTTCGCTGCTTGAGCCTTATCTGATCGAAGAACGCAAGATTAGCGAGCGCGATATCATGAAGCGATTGGATGAGGAGACCGTGCGTGGCAACGGGATTGAATACGGAGCGGGCACTTATTATATTTATAAATGCTGCGAGGAAGCCGCTGTTGTGTTGAAGCATGCGGCGGATGATCTGTTTGCATGGCAGCATCCCCATCTGCCGGAGGATTTGAACTTTTGGGATCATGATGGACAAGACCTCTTACATCATGTAGCTCATGAACGAATGGGCGGGCTTCAGATCGGCCAAGAAGAAGCCGAGAACATATCGGCCATGGTTCCAGGCCTGTTTCTAAGCCGTCCGGAACATAAGAAGTTTGAAGTATTTTGGCAGGATGTATTGTTTCACAAACCGCGCAAGCTTGAAATTTTCGGTTTTGGCATCCGGGAGATTCCTGAAAGCATCGGAGCGCTGAAGGAGCTGAAGGAACTTATGATCCATGAAAGTTACGTCACCAGACTGCCTGCGGCCCTGTTCGGTCTTACGGAATTAGAGGATTTGACGGTATATACGGAGGATCTGGTGGAGATTCCGGCGGAGATCGGTGAGTTGACCCAGTTAAAACGCTTGAATATCGCGTGCGGGAGTTATCATGGACCTACAGATTATGTGATCCGGAGAGAGGAAGTATCGTTGACGAGGGTCCCTCCGGAGATCGGACGATTGAGGTTGCTGGAGCAACTTAGTATGAATTACACGGGGATTTTGGAACTTCCCATGGAGATGGGGCAGCTGCAGAATCTGAGATTCCTTGACCTAAGCCGAAACCAACTCCAGAGCGAGCCGGAATTCATAGAGAAACTGACGGGACTTTCGTATGTTAATCTGTCGGATAACCGGTATAACCCAAGTCCTCAAAATCAGCATTGGGATGATTACATTGAATAATCGGAGAATAATCTGAGCATCTGGAAAATCATGACCTAGCTAAGAATCCCTCTGAGCTCGCATGGCGAGTACAGGGGGATTTGTGCAGGTATCGCGTTTCGCTTCGGAACTTCATCAAACATTCATCTTCGCACAGTTAATCGTGTGGTTGAAGTCTTTTCGTAACCCAAAATTCTTCTAACCTGATCTCAGCGCACTCCTGACCTCGAAGTAAACGTTTTACAACGAGGTGTTCTTTCGAGCAGGAGATTCATTTTTTCAAAATAGTAAATTCCCCAGCGGTTTATGAAGAATGGATTAACAATATTTGCTGTTGGGGTGTGATGTGACATATTGACAGACGGCTCCGATATAACCATAATTAATATTAATTTATAATGATTATAATTAAGTGTTCCATATATAGGAGGGAAACGATATGTACAAATCCGTTATTATAGGCACAGGCCCTGCCGGGCTTACGGCTGCCATTTATCTGGCTCGCGCGAATTTGAGCCCGCTCGTCATTGAAGGTCCGCAACCTGGCGGACAGCTGACAACCACGACCGAAGTTGAAAATTTCCCGGGGTTTCCCGAAGGCATCATGGGTCCTGAGCTGATGGACAATATGCGCCAGCAGGCGGAACGTTTTGGCGCGGAATTTCGTACAGGCTGGGTGAACAGCGTGGAATTCGGAGAGCGTCCGTTCAAGCTGGACGTTGACGGAATGGGCGAGGTGGTTGCCGAGACGCTGATTATCTCTACGGGCGCAACGGCCAAATATCTCGGCATTCCGGGAGAGCAGGACAATGTGGGACGCGGCGTCAGCACATGCGCAACCTGCGACGGATTCTTCTTCCGAGGGAAAGAGATCGTTGTTGTAGGCGGCGGCGATTCCGCGCTGGAAGAAGCCAACTTCCTGACCCGCTTTGCATCCAAAGTAACGCTGGTTCACCGTCGGGAGGAGCTTCGTGCATCGAAAATCATGCAGGATCGCGCCCGTGCCAACGAGAAGATCGAATGGGCATTGAACCGCACGCCGCAGGAAGTCATTGCGGACGAGACAGGCGTAAAAGGCATCAAAGTGCTCAACAATGAGACCGGCGAAGAAGAGACGATCGCGGTCAGCGGCGTGTTCGTGGCGATCGGCCACCATCCGAACACCGGTTTCCTTGGCGGAAGCATTACGACCGACCCGAACGGTTATATCGTAACGACTCCGGGAACATCCGAAACGAATATCCAAGGCGTATTTGCTTGCGGCGACGTGCAGGATACCCGTTACAGACAAGCGATCACGGCAGCGGGAAGCGGCTGTATGGCGGCTATGGATGCGGAGAAATACATCGAGAGCTTGGAACACAGCGCTGTCGTGTTGTAAACTGATAGATAGAGATCGAACCGGCTGTAAGCAGCCCAAATCATGAGTAGAGGAGACTGACCGACCATGGAAAACGTGATTGTATACACATCGAACAACTGCCCGCACTGCAAACAAGTAAAAGGCTTCTTGTCCGATCAAGGCATCGAGTTTGAAGAGCGCAACATCGAGCAGAACGACGAATTCGCACAGCAAGTATGGGATATGGGCGTTCGCGCTGTACCTCTCACCATCATCGGTGAGCACCGAATTCTTGGCATGAACAAGCTCCAGTTCAACAAAGCGTTGAATCCGGAAGCTTAATCTCATCAGCAGATGGCAAGCCAATCGCTTGCTTATGATAAAAAGCTCCTTCCCGAGCCTCGGGAAGGAGCTTTTTTTGTTGCCGAGCCATGCTCATGCTGCCATACGTTCGTACAGATCATGTTCACTTGCTGAAAAACAGGCTCATGATGATCTGGAATACGACGTATGCCGCCACGCCGGAGCCGAATAGAATGAAGCCGGCTTTTTTCTTGCCTTGAAAAAAACGCATAATGCCGAGACTGAACAAAGGTGCGATAACTAGGAGAAACAGCAATACGGTCACAAACATTTCCGGCGATATTTCCGCAGTGCTTACATAGGTCATTTGAGCGTTTCCTCTCCCTTTAGTATAACGATCACACGTTTCTCCGCGAGGAGAAACGTGATTTAAATTACAGGACGAGATTAATTATAGCGGAAAATCGCGAGATTTTCCTTAATATGCTGGGCGCTAATTACGACAAAATATCGTCAATTTTAATGAATCGGCATGGAGACCCGTACCGGGCCAAGAAATTGCGAAATGGCAGAGTAGGCCGCACCGATCATGGTAGAGCGGCTGCCGAGCTCCGCAAACCGGATCTCCATCCGCTCACGGTGGTAAGGAAGCGTGCGCTGGGCAACGACCTGCTGGAGCGTTTCTTCGATCCAAGCCCGGGCGTCGGATAGCGGCCCGCCGATGATGACCGATTGCGGATTGAATCCGTTAACAAGATTGGTTATCCCAATGCCCAGATAGCGTCCGAGCTCCTCGAAATGCCGGATGGTCTCCTCATGGCCGAGCTGGGCATGATGGACAAGCTCGGACGTCCGCCTGGATGGAAGAACGGCATCTTTGCCGTCATAGGATTTCTCCGAGGCGTACAGCTCCCAGCAGCCGCGGTTGCCGCAGCTGCATTCCCGACCCTCGGCCTCAATGGACATATGGCCGCTTTCGCCGGCATATCCGCGGGCTCCCTTATAGAGCTCGCCATTGATGATGATGCCGGAGCCGATACCGCTGCCGGCACTGATATAGAGGAGATGGCGGGCGTCCCGGCCGGCTCCGAAGCGCAGCTCGCCCTGGGCACCCGCGTTCGCTTCATTGTCGATGGTGACGGGGAGTCCGAGCTCGAGCTCGAGCTGCTCCTGCAGCGGGACCATGTCCCACCCCAGGTTGGGGGCGAAGAGGACGGTGCCGTCGCCGTCGACCATTCCCGGGACGCCCACGCCGATCCCGATGATGCCGTACGGGGAGGGAGGGGCCTGACGCATCAGGCCGTGGATCATGCCCACCATCAGCCTCGTCACCGATTCAACGCCGTGCGCTTCAAGCGCCGTGTCCTCTTCGGCAAGGATCCGTCCTTCCAGATCGGTAAGCACGGCGGTTATCTGCTTCACGCGCAGCTCGACGCCGATGGCATACCCGGCTTGTCCGTTAAACAGCAGCAGCTGCGGCTTCCTGCCGCCGCTGGATTCGCCGGGCCCGATTTCCTGGACCAGGTGGTTGCTGCACAGCTCCTGCACAAGATTGGAGACGGTAGCCTTGTTCAGGCCTGTCAGCTTGGACACCTTCGCCCGGGAGACCGGCGCGTGTTGACGTATCGTATCGAGAATGATGGAAGTGTTTATTTTTTTGACCAGAGCCTGGTCACCGGTAATATTCGTCATGTGTATTCATCCTTTTAGTCTTGCTTTCCTAATCCAGTTAGGCTTGTGAGACTTGATATGCTCATAGTCTAGGGGCAAAGCCGGGAAAATGCAACAGCCCGTAACGCAGCTTAAGTCACGGAATCTTTAATGAGCCGGGTCCGGTCGGCGATGTCTTCATCCGAATGTGGAGGAAGGGTGTACCCTGGATTAGACGTGGAACATGTCCTTTGCCGCAGAGCGAAACCGTCACAACGGCAGGCGGAATCGCTTTTGAAAAACTTGTAAAGGAATAACTTTGTTTAACCAATAGACAAAGTGGTGGAGCTGTGATAGGATAACCTTGTAAGCGTTAACCACACCTTAACAAGGTATAGGAGGATTTATTCATGGCCTATTTTAACAACATTAGCAAAGTCGAGTACGAAGGCAGCAAATCGACCAACCCTTATGCTTTTAAATTTTATAATCCGACAGAAGTCGTAGCCGGCAAAACGATGGAAGAGCATCTCCGTTTCGCGATGGCTTACTGGCATACATTGACTGCAGGCGGCTCCGATCCGTTCGGTGCCGACACGGCGGTTCGTCCTTGGGGCAACTACTCCGGCATGGACCTTGCCAAAGCACGCGTTGAGGCAGGCTTTGAATTCATGGAGAAGATGAACCTTCCGTATTTCTGCTTCCACGACGTGGACATTGCGCCGGAAGGCAGCAGCCTGCGCGAGTTCTACAGCAACATCGATACGATCGTGGACTCGATTGAAGACCACATGAAGTCCACCGGCAAAAAATTGCTGTGGAACACGGCCAACATGTTCACGAATCCTCGTTTCATGCATGGTGCGGGCACTACGTGCAACGCCGATGTATACGCTCATGCGGCAGCGCAAATCAAGAAGGGCCTCGAAGTCGGCAAACGCCTCGGCGCCGAGAACTACGTGTTCTGGGGAGGCCGTGAAGGCTACGAGACCCTGCTGAACACGGATATGGGCCTTGAACTGGATAATCTGGCGCGCCTGTTCCATATGGCGGTGGATTACGCGAAGGAAATCGGCTTTGACGCTCAGTTCCTGATCGAGCCTAAACCGAAGGAGCCGACCAAGCACCAATATGACTTCGATGCGGCTACTACGATTGCATTCCTGCAGAAATACGGTCTCGACAAGCATTTTAAATTGAATCTCGAAGCAAACCACGCCACGCTGGCCGGTCATACCTTCGAACATGAGCTTCGCGTAGCACGCATCAACGGCATGCTCGGTTCCCTCGACGCGAACCAAGGCGATATGCTTATCGGATGGGATACGGACGAATTCCCGGTTAACATCTATGACGCTACATTGACGCTGTACGAAGTGCTGATGAACGGCGGCCTCGGCCGCGGCGGCGTGAACTTCGACGCGAAGGTTCGCCGTCCATCCTTCGAGCCGGAAGATCTGTTCCATGCGCACATCGCTGGTATGGATACTTACGCAAAAGGCTTGAAAGTGGCAGCGAAGCTGATCGAAGACCGCGTATTCGAGGACTTCATCGCGAAGCGCTACAGCAGCTTTAATGAAGGCATCGGCGCTGACGTCGTATCCGGTAAGGCTACGCTGGCTTCCCTTGCGGAATACGCGCTGAACAACGAGTCCCCTCGCAAAAACGAGTCCGGACGCCAAGAAATGCTGAAGGCGATTCTGAATCAGTACATTCTTGCGAATTAATTCATAACGGTACGGCTGTTTAAGCTTGTTCCATGAAATCCAAAACCTTCACCGGCTCCCTCCAGGGATGCCGGTGTACTTATTTCAAACCGGAAACGATGGCGCGATCGATGGTCGGCAGTCATTGGAGGCATGTCCCGGACCAGACGATGCGTCTAGGGGAGAATGCCAACGATGTTTTCATGTTCGGTTCATGAGGAGACGAAGGAGGATATAGATGAGTTACGTTATCGGAGTTGATTTGGGGACCAGTGCCGTGAAGACCGTGCTGGTGGACCGCAGCGGCACGGTGGTTGCCGAGCATTCGGAGTCATACCCGCTGAGCCAGCCGAAGCCCGGTTACAGCGAACAGCGGCCGGAGGACTGGGTGGACAAAACGGTATTGTCGCTACGACAATTAATGAAAGGAAACAACATACATCCATCCGAGGTTGAGGGATTGAGCTTCTCCGGCCAAATGCATGGTTTGGTCCTGGTAGACGGAGAGGGCGCCGTGCTGCGGCCGGCGATCCTGTGGAACGACACCCGGACAACGGCGCAATGCCGCCGCATCGAGGAGACCTTGCAGGAGAAGCTGCTCGGCATTGCACGCAATCGCGCGCTGGAAGGCTTCACTCTGCCGAAGATTCTCTGGGTTCAGGAGTTTGAGCCGGAAGTGCTCGAACGGGCTGCCCTGTTCCTGCTGCCTAAGGATTACGTGCGTTTCCGCTTGACCGGACAATACGCGATGGACTACTCCGATGCAGCCGGCACGCTGCTGCTGGACGTGGCCGGGAAATCCTGGAGCACCGACATTCTGGATGCTTTCCAGCTGCCGCACACCTTATGCCCGCCGTTGGTCGAATCCTTCGACGAATGCGGCACGCTGCTCCCCGAGATTGCGGAGCAAGCCGCTCTGCTGCCGGAGACGAAGGTATTTGCCGGCGGGGCGGACAACGCCTGCGGCGCTATCGGCGCCGGCATTCTCGAAGAAGGGCAGACGATGTGCAGCATTGGTACATCGGGCGTGGTGCTGTCCTATGAGGAGCGCCGTGAGGTGGATTTTGAAGGAAAGGTCCATTTCTTTAACCATAGCGAGAAAGACGCTTATTATATCATGGGGGTAACCCTCGCAGCGGGATACAGCCTGACCTGGTTCAAGGATACCTTTGCTCCGGATGTTTCCTTTGACGCGCTGTTAAGCGATATCGGGAATATCCCGGTAGGCAGCGGCGGGCTGCTGTTCACGCCGTATATTGTCGGCGAACGCACGCCCCATCCGGACGCCACCATCCGCGGCAGCTTCATTGGCATGGACGCCGGGCATAAGCTGCCTCACTTTGCGCGTTCGGTACTCGAGGGGATCACGTTCTCTCTCCGCGAATCCATCGATATCCTACGGGCATCGGGCAAGCAGATCGACCGCGTGATTTCCATTGGCGGCGGAGCCAAGAACGAGACCTGGCTGCAGATGCAGGCGGATGTGTTCAACGCGGAAATCGTGAAGCTGGAAAGCGAGCAGGGCCCGGCCATGGGCGCGGCGATGCTTGCAGCTTACGGCTGCGGCTGGTTCCCAAGCCTTCAGGACTGCGCGAAGGCGTTTTTGCGGCCGGCACGCTCGTATTCTCCAAACCCGCAAGCGGTTCAGGCCTATGACAAATTGTTTGGACTCTATCAAAGCGTATACGGAGCCACGCGTGAACTTGGCGCGGAGCTGTCCGAATTCCGCGGATAACCTGCAGATGTTGAAGAGCAGGTCGGGAAGACATTTCTCCCGGCCTGCTTTTTTTTGCGTGAACGCTCCGGACCGCATATACTTGAAGCAGGTTGAAGTCATAAGCAGGTTACGCCGGGGAATGAGGGTCGACCCTCTTCGATGGGAACCGGTTTGGATATCGATTTTCAGGTTCCCTTTATTGGATGGCCTGTGATCATTGTGTAACATCTGCGGCCAATCCGATTAAGGATGGCGCGGAAAGTGTAAAAAAAGAGATGGGGGGACGTCAATGAAACTGACAGCCGAACTGAAACGCGAGAAAATCGTTGCTATCGTGCGCGGTATTACAAAAGAACAAGCGGGCTTCGTGGGGGAAGGGTTGGCCCGGGGCGGAATCCGGTTTATGGAAGTGACGATGAATACGAAGGGCGCTTTACATATGATTCAGGATTGGCGCGCCCGCTATGACGGTGACGTGTATGTCGGCGCGGGTACCGTCCTAGATGTGGAGATGGCCAAGGAAGCGGTCTCTGCCGGAGCCCAATTCCTGATCTCGCCGAACACGGATCTTTCCGTCATCGAATTTGCCCTGGAGCAGGGAATCGACGTATGGCCCGGGGCGATGACACCAACGGAGATCGTTGCGGCGTACGCCGCCGGGGCGGAGATCGTAAAGCTGTTTCCTATGGCAAGCCTCGGCTTGTCGTTTATCCGGGAGCTTCAGGGCCCGCTGAATCACATTCCGCTGCTTGCCACGGGCGGAGTTACGCTGGGCAATCTTCCGGATTATTTTAACGCAGGCGCGGCTGCGGTGGGTTTAGGGAGCGCACTGCTTCCGAAGGATGCGCTTGCGTCCGGGAATTCGGACGAGATCCAGCGCCGTGCAGCGGCTTTTGTGGAAGCGGCGAAATAGTTACACTTTGTTCATCCTTAACCACGCAGGTTATGTTTTGGAAGCTTACTACATAAGGAATATATAGACAAGTTATGGTATTATTTAGGTAGCTTGGTTATGTCATTGCTGCCGTGTACAGGCACTTGTTGAGGATAGCATCGTGTGTAAGTAATGCATGGTTAGGTTCAAGAAATGGAAGGGAGCGAATCAAGTGAATCCATCGGGGAAGAAGAAAGTAAGGGTAAAAAAGACCGTTTGTGCGGTTACGGCTACGGCCATGCTTTGTTTGGCGCAGCCGGTATGGGGGGATAATTCCGTTCCGGGCAGCGGAGTCGCTGTATCCGAAACGGTAACTTCCGTCGACAGCAGTGGTCAAGCCGGTTCCGAAAGCGTTACGGATAACGAAATACCGAAGGGTGCAAAAATTTCGTCCAAACAGGCGGAAGAAATCGTGAAGAAGGCTTTTCCTGAACTCAAGAATGTAAAGGTGTCGAACGTGCAGTTCCTGGAGAATGACGACATGAGATCAAGTGCGCTTACATGGGATCTGCAATTGGTGTTGACCAAAGGGAACTCAAGCTCCGGCTTCAATGCCCAGGTCAATGCGGTTACGGGTGAACTTATTCATATCTATCTCCCTAACTCTTTGTTGAAGCAGGATAGCGACAAACCGGCGTTAACCCGGGAAGCAGCCAAGGAGAAGGCGCTGAAATGGATCAGCACCCACGTGTCGGACGTGAAGGCAAGCGAGCTTAAGGAGAATGAAGCGTATCTCGGTATGCAAGCTGCTTTGTTCAGTCCGCCCCGGTTTGATTTCTATTTCCAGACATCGGTGAACGGAATTGAATCGGATGTGAACAGCATTACGATCACGCTGGATGGACAGGGCAATACGATTCAATATTCCCGCAATCAAGTCAGTGAGGAGTTTCCTTCATCCACGCCGAAATTGAACGAGGCCTCGATCCGCAAATTGTTTGAAGATCAATTCCAAGTAACCTTGGCCTATGTGCCGGAAAATTTATATAACAATGCCAAAGGCGAATATTTTTTAGGTTACATACCTAATGATCTGTCAGGTTATTCAATGGATGCCAATACCGGCAAATTCATCAGTTTCACGGGGGAAGAGAGCGGGCTTGTCTCCGTTGAGGACGGCACGATTCCGGCAACCGAAGAAACCTTTAAGCCGATCGCGGGTCCATTCGCCGGCGGTGATGCGGCAGCCCGATGGGTGGAGTCGCAGATCAAGCTGCCGTCAGGCTTGAAGACAGAATCCAAGAGTCTGGGTACAAGATGGAACAACAAAGAGGTTAAGACGTGGAACATCAGATGGGGCGAACATGCGATCTCCGCCATGGGCGGAGGAGAGATGGTATCCGCAGAGGTGGACGCCAAGACCGGACAGATCTACTCGTACAACCGATATCGTTATGACCGGACCGAAACTGCGGAAGTGAAGAACCCGATTTCGCAGCAGGCTGCGCAGGATCTTGCTTTCAAGACGGTAAGCAAGCTGGTGCCCAACGCTTCCGAGGAATGGAAGCTGACATCGGTTGATAAAATGGGTAAGGACACGAAAACCCTCAACTATCAATTTTCATTCCAGCGCTATGTCGGCGATATTCGCGTCATGGGCGATTCCCTGAACCTCACGATTGAGGCCAACGGGCAAATCCAGGGCTTTAGCGTGAATTCGGAAGGCGTCCTCTCCAAGCTGCCAACGGACGTAAAGCCGGCTATTACCGAGGAGCAGGCAAGAGCGCAGTATTTGAAGGAGATCGACCTGAAGCTGAAATACGGCTATTACGGCGGTTACCTGTCTGCCAATAATGAAATCACCAAGCCTTTCATCAAGCTGATTTATTATCCGACACATAAACAGCAGGCTTTAGGCGGCATGCAGGTACCGCTCGATGCCAAGAGCGGAAAATGGCGCGATATCATGCCGGAAATGAACCGCAAGGATATTCCGCCAGTGACTGACGCGGCAGGGCATTCAGCCGAAGCGGCTCTGAAGGAGCTGGTGAAATATCGGGTATTGGTTCCGGACAAGGACGGCAAGGTGTACCCGGATCGTCAGATCACCCTTGGCGAATGGTATCAGCTGGTAGCGGCTTCGGTTAGCCCGTCCTACGAGCAGGTGTACGGAAGATCCACCATGGATCCGTACGCGGGCCTCCAGCCGGACCATCCGTATTACCAGGCCATCCAAGTGCTGATCGGGCAGAACTGGATTCCGTATGACCCGGACAGCCCGCTGCAGCTGGACCGTAAGCTGACCAGGGATGAGCTGGCAAGCTCGCTGACCCGGATTTTGAATTACGAGAAGCTGTCCAAAGCCTTTATTCTTCCAACCGATGTGCAGGGGATATCCGATGCCGACGCCGTGACGAACAAAGGCGCAGCCCTGATCGCGCTCAAGCTGGGACTTCTTCCGGCGGTGGATGGCAAGTTCCTGCCTAATCGCGAAGTGACGCGCGCGGAAGCGGCTGAGGTTCTGGTCCGCATGTCGAAGCTGGCGGGGCGAAGCGATTCCTTCTTGTCCTCATTTTATTGGTAGTATTTAATATTCGTGCCCGGTCGACAAAACTAGAACCCTTAAGCCCTGATGTTATGTGTTACAATGATGGTGCATACGGATGAGGAAGATGAAGGGCGGGTGTACCGATGAAACGAAGCCGAGGAACGATCGTTAAATTACTGTTCATAGGGACTTTGGCGGTAACCGTTGCAGCAGTACCAGAACCAGCTAATCTCAGTGATGTCTATGCCACTTCCAACAAAGCGGTCGTGAAGTCGGTCCATGCGATACAGCAGAAACTGCTGACAGCGATGAGCGACAGGCAATCGACGGTGCGTTTTGTTTACCAGGGCGAGACCAAATCGCTGAAATCGCAGCTAAAAGACGCACTTGATCAGGCGATGGCCAGTGATCCTTATATCCATTACACCATTGCCAGCTATAGCTACGACTATCGTGGAACATCCAGTTCCGCCAATGTTACCGTCCGGTTGAGCTATCGCGAGACCGCGGAGCAGACGAACTACGTGAACCAGCATACCGACCGCATTTTGAAGCAGATCATCAAGCCGGGCATGAATGATCATGAGAAGGTGAAAGCCATCCATGATTGGGTTGTCCGCAACTTGAAATACGATACGACGCTTACGAAATATACGGCCTATGACGGGCTTTACACGGGGAGCACGGTATGCCAGGGTTATTCTCTATTAACGCATAAGCTGCTGAAGGAAGCCGGGATTCAGAACAAAATCGTGGAGGGTACGGCTTACGCCTCCGACAATCCAGAGGGCCAGCTCCATGCCTGGAATCTGGTCCTTCTGGATGGCAAATGGTACCACCTGGACACGACGTGGAACGATCCCGTTCCTGATCGTGACAACGAGGTATCCTACACATATTACCTCCGAACGGATGAGCAGATGGGCCGGGATCATACCTGGGTGAAATCCTATCCGAAGGCAAATACGCTTTACCGCAACACGCTGGCCGGGCTGGCCGCGAAGGATCGTTCGAAAGCGGGATCATATGAAGCGATTAAGAAGGATCTGGAGTATCAGTTATACGATGCCCGCGCCATCGTCAGCTCCCACCTTCAGCTTCAGCCGCTGGTGAAGGCAGCGAAGGCGGAAGGCAGCCGTAAGCTGGTATTCCGGTTTGACGGGAGCGAGCGAGAGCTTGTGAGCGTGCTCCAGCAGCTGCAGTTAAAGAACAATCTGGGGTCCATCAAGTATTACCACAATGCTTTTGAAAACACGGGTGATCTTAGAGTGCAGATCATATGGTAGATGTCCGTGCCAAATGAAAAACAGCTTCCTCCCAACAACGGGAGGAAGCTGTTTTTTATGCTTGTTCGTCTTTATTATGATTTGGCATCCGTGCTCAAATCGCACTCATCCAATGGCACGATGCGGCTCTTCTTAATCAAGCGGTAGCCGAACCAGATGGAGAGGAACAACGGAATGCTGACATACGTGGCAATGATCGTTAACCAGTCGATCTCCCCGCTGAAATTGCCTTGACCGATAATGGCCACGAGACAGAGCAGGAAAGCGAAGATGGGGCCGAAGGGGAACCAGCGCGCACGGAACGGAAGATCCTTCAGGTCCTTGCCTTGGGCAACGTAGGCTTTGCGGAAGCGGTAATGACTCACCGCAATCGCCAGCCAGTTAATGAATCCGCACATCCCGGAGGCGTTAAGAAGCCACACGTAAACGACGCCATCGCCGAAGAAGGAGGCCAGGAATGCCAGCATGCCCACGGCGGAGGTTACGATCAGGGCTGCAACCGGCACGCCGCGGCTGTTCAGGCGGCTCAGCCATTTCGGAGCCATGCCCTGCTTCGCCATGGCATACAGGACGCGGGTCGAGGCATACATCCCGGAGTTGCCGGCAGACAGCACGGAGCTGAGAATGACCGCATTCATTACGGAAGCCGCAAACGCAAGGCCGGCTTTCTCAAACACCAGGGTGAATGGGCTGACACCGATATTGTCGACCCCGGATTGAAGCAAGCTCGGATGGGTGTACGGGATCAGCATGCCGATAACAAAAATGGCGAAAATGTAGAAGATCAGGATGCGCCAGAAAACCTGACGAATGGCTTTGGGCACATGTTTTCTCGGATTCTCGCTTTCGCCAGCGGCTACCCCGATCAGCTCGGTTCCCTGAAAGGAGAAGCCTGCAGCCATAAACACGCCGACCAGCGCGAAGAATCCGCCGTGTACCGGCCCGTCGCCTAGGCTAAAGTTGCTGAATCCGACTGCTTCGCCGCCAAGAATACCGAAAATCATCATAACGCCGATGATAAGAAATACAATGACGGTCGCTACTTTAATGATAGCAAACCAATATTCCGATTCGCCGTATCCTTTGGCGGATAGAATGTTTAAGCCGAACATAATCGCCAGGAACAGAAGGCTCCAGAGAAATGACGGGCTGTCCGGGAACCAGAACTTGATTATAACCGTCGCCGCCGCGAGCTCGGCGGCAATGGTAACGGCCCAGTTGTACCAGAAGTTCCAGCCGACGGCAAATCCGAAGGCGGGACTGACAAACCGGGAGGCGTAGGTGCTGAATGAGCCGGAATCCGGAAGATACGTAGCGAGTTCGCCCAGGCTGGTCATCAGAAAGTAAACCATGAGGCCTACGGCGGCATACGCGATAAGCGCTCCGCCCGGACCGGCAGAGGCGATGGCCGTTCCGCTTGCCAGGAACAGGCCCGTACCGATTGATCCGCCAAGGGCGATCATCGTCATATGACGGGCTTTAAAGCTCTGCTTAAGCGAAGCAGCCGGTGCTTTTTTGCGATTCAAGGTCGAACACTCCTTCTATACATTAAGAAATGATATTTAAAATATACCCTGTTAGAACAAAAAGACCGCAGGTCCTATACCTGCGGTCTTGATCGTATCCGCATCATACCCTCCATGAAGATAGCACAACACGAGGAAATCCCCCGTGACAGTTCCGTCTCTTTCGACAACGGCCCCAGCACAGGATACAAGAGGATACCCTGCACTTCGGCATTCATGCCTTTCACTGTGCTTCACCGGCTTCTCTTTGCCTCGGCACAACTACTGATCATGTCTGCAACCTCTACCTCATCTTGGAATGATGAGGCTATCTGTATATTCAATTCTAACAAGAGAGTCCTAAGTATAAATCACATTCCATGTCAGAAGCAATGGTTAATTTTTACGGTTCAAGGCGGTTTCCGCCAGCGATTACGATTGATTCCGTTTAGCCATTTGCTGCCAGACGGTTCCGGCAGCTTCTTCGCCGGATTCGATGCGCTCCAGCGCCATTCGCGCCTGCAGGCTTACTTCGAATTCCGGATCGTTGGCGGCTTCTTCAAGGGCGGAACGCGCTTCCTCCGTACCGACTTCGTATAGGAAGCGGGCTGCACGCCAGCGAACGATCTTGCTGCTGTCTTTGAGCGATTCGACCATGACCGGGGTAGCGGCGGCATCGCCGATATCGGACAAGGTATCTCCAGCGGTACGGCGAACGGCCGGCGTTTCGTCGCGCATGGCTTCATACAGGAGCTCCATCGCTTCAGGCGTCCGAAGGTCGCCCAAGTACACGACGACGAGCCGTCGGATCTGCATCTTCGGATCCCGAAGCGCTTTGCGAAGCAGCGGAATGTGTTTCTCCGTCGGCTCCAGCGCATCCAGCGCGGCATAACGTACGCGCCAGTCCTCATCCTGCATCGCGGCCTCGGTTTCCTCGTCCGTCAGCTTCCGGCGCTGCTCGACGAAATCCTCGTCGCTGGCACCGTGGGCAATCGCCTGGGCAATGACCTTATCGAGGCGCTCCTGCGGGAATGCGGCTTCCAGCTCCTGCTCCACGTCACGGGCGATGTCTTCCAGCTGGCCGTAGCGTACGCCGTACTCCTTGAGCTTGCGTTCCTTGATAAGCGAGGAAGTCCCTACCGCGGCTACGGCTTGGGAGAAGCGCTCCGACAGACCGATACGTTCTTCCTGATTCCCGCTTTTGACACGAATTTGCATCGGAATATTGCGGAAATATTGCACGAACACCTGGGCTTCCCCAAATGCGATATCATCAGCGTCTTCCTTGAGTCCGGCGGCGAGTCCCTCCTGGCCGAATATTTCCTGAACGGCGCCCAGAATGGAAGGCCAATCGGCGTTGCCTTTACGGTCGAGCGCGATGAAATCGAGGGTGTGGAACACGCTCTTTACGCCAGGGATATGGAGCAGCTGCCTGATCCAGGGAGGAGCCGACCGTTCGTTGTCTAGTGTATATGTTCTGCGAATTCCGGACTCCAGGGTTTCGTCAAGATGAAGCATCATGGAGTTCGGGCTCGGGGTTGGTTCAATGAATGTAATTTTCATGGGTTTTTATCGCCTCCTTATCCTCTTATTGTACCTCTTTTCCATGCCGGAAAAAACATCATGCACAGGATTCCAACAAATTGACCGGACTTTGGATAAAAAGAGGAAGGGTTTGTAAAACTGATAATGTTGGATGGAATTCATTCATGTTTTTCAAAGAATTACGGCGAAGGGCGGCACCCCTTGCAGGAAGTCCGAAATACATAAGGGAGGCTAGGCTGTCGATGTACAGGAAGCAGGAGAAAAAGCTTGCGATTCTATGTTTTATCGTGGCGGCCATTATGCTGTACGGGGCCGTGAAAGGATATTTGCGCTACATGCATCATTTTGGATAACACACCCGAGGAGTGAACCTGATGTCATCACTGGATCCAGTACTGATGAGCCGGATACTGACCGGACTGACCCTGTTTGTACATATTGTTCTGGCAACCATCGGCGTCGGGATCCCCATTATGCTGGCTCTGGCGGAGTGGAGGGGGATCCGGACGGGGGACGACCATTATACCTTGCTCGCCAGGCGCTGGGCGCGGGGATACGTGATTACCGTAGCTGTCGGCGTCGTGACAGGAACCGCCATCGGCTTGCAGCTCAGCCTGCTGTGGCCCACCTTTATGCGCGTAGCCGGTAAGGCCATTGCGCTGCCGCTGTTCATGGAAACCTTCGCTTTTTTTGTGGAGGCGATCTTTCTTGGCATTTATCTCTATACGTGGGATCGGTTCAAAAACAAATGGACCCACTTGCTGCTGCTAATTCCCGTGGCGATCGGCTCCTCCGCTTCTGCATTCTTTATCACGAGCATGAATGCATTTATGAACCAGCCGCAGGGCTTTGAGCTGGTGGACGGGGTGTTTACGAACGTGAATCCGTTCGTGGCCATGTTCAATCCGGCGACGCCGACCAAGGTGAGCCATGTGCTGGCGTCGGCGTTTACGACAAGCGCAGCGGCGCTGGCCAGCATCGCGGCTTTCAGCTTACTTCGGGGAAGCAGGCACGTCTATTTTAAGAAAGCGCTGAAGCTCACCGTCGTTTCCACCTTTGTGTTTGCCGTGGCCACCGTGATGATCGGAGACTTTTCCGGCAAATTCCTGGCCAAATACCAGCCCGAGAAACTGGCGGCCGCCGAGTGGCATTTTGAAACGATGAGACAAGCCCCGCTCATTTACGGCGGCTTTCTGGATGAGAATAACGAAATCAAGTATGCGTTAAAGATTCCGTACGCGCTTAGCATACTGGCAGGGAACAGCCCCAGTACGGAGGTCATCGGCCTGAATGAATTTCCGGAGAACGAGAGACCGCCGATGTCCGTGCATTATTTTTTTGATTTGAAGGTGACCAGCGGCGCCGTGATCGTTCTGATTCCTCTCCTGTATATGTTCCGAAGGAAACTTCCTGGCAAAAAGCCTTACCCAAAGTGGCTGCTGCTCAGTATATTGGCTTTAGGGCCTTTATCGATGTCAGCCATATGGCTGGGCTGGTTCCTTGCCGAGATCGGAAGGCAGCCGTGGATTGTGCGGGGCTATATGAAGGTATCGGATGCGGCGACCACTTCATCGAGCGTCGGCTGGATGCTGGTGCTGTTTATTCTACTGTATTTGGTCTTGTCCGTATCCGCAATCCGCGTGCTGAGCCAATTGTTCCGGAATAAAAGCGCGGAAGAGGAAATCCGGCTGCTGGGACTCGAAATCGAAGGAGGAGACCGCAAGTGAGCTATGCCATGGTAGCCATAACCGTTCTATGGACGTTCCTGTTCGGCTATTTGCTGGTGGCCTCGATTGATTTCGGTGCCGGATTCTTCAGCTTCTATAGCGTGCTTACCGGACATGAGAACAAGATCCACAATATCATCCAGCGATACCTGTCCCCCGTTTGGGAAGTGACCAACGTGTTCCTGATCTTTTTTGTGGTCGGGCTCGTCGGATTCTTTCCCGATGCCGCTTATTATTATGGTACCGCGCTGCTTGTCCCGGGCAGCTTGGCGCTAGTGCTGCTTGCCATCCGAGGCGCTTACTACGCCTATCATACGTATGGCAGCCAGACGGGCAACAATATCGTATACATGGGACTATACGGAGCGACAGGGCTGCTCATTCCTGCCGCCTTGTCGACGATATTGGCCATCTCCGAAGGCGGCATCATCTATATGGACGGCGGGAAGGTGGAGCTTCACTGGTACACGTTCTTCACGAATCCGTACACGTGGTCGGTCATTCTGCTTGCCCTTGTCAGCGTTCTGTACATCTCGGCGATGTTCCTGTCCTATTACGCGCAGCGTGCCGGGGATGAGGTGGCGTTCGGCGTAGTCCGGGGTTATGCACTGGGGTGGAGCGGGCCGACGATCCTGGCTTCGGTTTTCGCGTTTTTCCAGATCAACCATCAGAATCCGGTCCATTTTGGGCAAATGCTGGATATCGCCTGGATGTTTATCGCGTCGTTCGTCTGCTTTGTGATCGCGGTATACCTCGTGTGGAAACGCACCCGCCTTGGCATCGCATTTATCATGGTCATGCTTCAATTCGCTTTTGCCTGGTACGGATATGGTCGCTCGCATCTGCCGTACATTCTCTATGATTACATTCACATTCATGAGAGCATCACCAACGATACGATGGCCATCGCTTTGATTACCGCGTTTATTCTCGGCTTCTGCGTGCTGGTGCCTTCCCTGATCCTGCTGATGCGATTGTTTCTGTTCGATGCGAACTACATTCGCGGCAAATCCGCGAAGAAGGGGTGAGGCAAGTGGAGGACTTCGGCATTTTCATAGCACCGCTGCTCACGGTACTGGCTGCCGTAGCCTTTATGGCGATTTACGTCGTCAAGTATAAAGACCCTTCGGATTGAGGGATGGACAAAATAAATCCGGGCTGTTTCGCCAAGAATCATTCGGTGTAAAAAGAACAACATAGCGCAAAGTTGAGCGGATAGCTCAATACGGGTAAAATACAGGGTAATGGAAGGAGGAGGCTGCATGCCAAGAATTCGCTATAACAATATCGATAACGTCAGCACGGACAAAACGCTTAAACAGTTCAAGCAGTGGCGCGACGAACGTCGTCAGAAGAAGAAGGATTATTCCTACTGCATTCCGAACCTGACGCCGGATCTTCAGTATTTGCATAGCAACCGGCACGAAACCTCCGTTACCTGGATCGGGCACGCCACGTTCTTCATTCAATACGAAGGCATGAATATTGTGACTGATCCCGTATGGGCGCGGAGAATGGGGTTTAATAAGCGCCTTGGGGAACCTGGACTTCCCATTCATGAGATCCCCCCGATCGATGTCATTTTGATATCGCATTCCCACTATGACCATATGCATGTTTCCTCGATTCGTAAGCTGTACCGTGCGGATACCACCATCATTGTACCGGTCGGTCTGCGTCGGAAAATGATCAATAAAGGCTTTCGCCGCGTGATCGAACTGCAGTGGTGGGAATCGGTCGCCATAAAAGGCGTGAAATTCTCCTTCGTGCCGACACAGCATTGGACGCGGCGGACACCGTTTGATACGAATACGTCCCATTGGGGAGGATTCGTGATGGAGCCCGTGCTGCAGGATGGAAAGACGGATTCGAGTTCTTCCGATGAATCGCCATGCAATAACGAACCCGTCGCAGAGGACGGTACCCGACTGCTTCCGCCGAATTTGTATTTTGCCGGAGACAGCGGTTATTTCGAGGGTTTTAAGCTGATCGGCGAACGGTTCAACATTCACCTAGCTTTAATGCCGATCGGGGCATACGAGCCGGAGTGGTTCATGACGTCTCAGCACGTCAATCCGGAAGAGGCGCTGCAGGCCTTTCAGGACGTGAAGGCGGAGACGATGATTCCGATGCATTACGGGACCTTCAAGCTGGCCGATGATACGGCCAGGGAAGCGCTGGACCGGATGGAAGCGGAACGAAAGCGGCTCGGGATTGCCAAGGAGCGGATTCGCGTCTTGAAGTACGGGGAAACCTTCAAGGTTCAGCCGGAACGAAGAAGCGTGACTTCGTAACGGAAACCCAAGAAGCGATTCCGATCGGCATACACACTACAGACTGCCTAAAAAGGCCCGAAAGGTCGTATAACCTTTCGGGCCCATTTATTAGTTCCTTCTAATCGTCATCGTTTTGGGCCAAATGCCGACCGCTCTTGCGGCAGCAGCGTTTTTCTTAGCCAACTGCACGGGATCGTCAATCGATTCCCGGTGAAGACTACGGTAAGACAGCGGATCCGGTCCGACTGGTTTCATCTAATTAATAGAAACGCCTCGGTTCTATGAAACTTGGAAAAAATGTAATCTTTGATCGTCGGCCTCCTGTGGCTGGTCAGCATGAAATGGCCCATGCAGGAGGTTATATTTGTTTAAAACCGTTTTATATCGTCCAGAAGCTTCGATAACCGCCGTACTTATGCTATAATGTGCTGAAACCAATAGTGATAAAGGATGGTAATGCTTAATGATCAGTACAAGCGGCGTAACGCTCCGCTATGGCAAACGAGCACTATTTGAAGATGTCAATATAAAATTCACCCCGGGCAACTGCTACGGCCTCATCGGCGCTAACGGGGCGGGTAAGTCTACATTTCTAAAAATCCTCTCCGGCGAGATCGAACCGAACTCAGGCGAGGTTCATATGACTCCCAACGAACGGATGGCGGTTCTGAAGCAGAACCACTATGAATATGACCAGTATCCGGTTCTGGAGACGGTCATCATGGGTCATGCCAGACTGTATACCATCATGAAAGAGAAGGATGCGCTGTATGCAAAAGCCGACTTCTCCGAAGAAGACGGCATGCGTGCGGGTGAGCTGGAAGGCGAATTCGCCGAGCTGAACGGATGGGATGCCGAGCCGGATGCGGCTGCGCTCCTGATCGGCCTCGGAATTCCGCGTGAGCTGCACGACAAGAAAATGTCGGAGCTGAGCGGCAACGAGAAGGTCCGCGTTCTCTTGGCCCAAGCATTGTTCGGCCGGCCGCATAACCTGCTGCTCGATGAGCCTACCAACCACTTGGACCTCGAATCGATTCAGTGGCTCGAGAACTTCCTGATGGATTATGAAGGCACCGTTATCGTGGTATCCCATGACCGTCACTTCCTGAACAAGGTATGTACGCATATTGCGGATATCGATTTCGGCAAAATCCAGCTGTATGTCGGCAACTACGACTTCTGGTATGAATCCAGCCAGCTGGCCCTCGCGCTCCAGCGCGAATCCAACAAGAAGAAGGAAGAGAAGATCAAGGAGCTTCAAGCCTTCATTCAGCGCTTCTCCGCGAATGCTTCGAAATCGAAGCAAGCGACATCCCGGAAGAAGCAGCTCGATAAAATTACGCTGGACGATATCCGTCCATCCAACCGTAAATATCCGTTCCTCAACTTCAAGCCTGAACGCGAAGCCGGCAAACAATTGCTGACCGTGGACAGCTTGACGAAGAGCGTGGAAGGCGAGAAAGTGCTGGACAACGTGAGTTTTGTCGTGAATAAAGGTGACAAAATTGCGTTTGTCGGGCCAAACGGCTTGTCGAAAACGACCTTGTTCCAGGTCATCACCGGCGAAACCGAAGCGGAAGCCGGCGAATACAGTTGGGGCGTAACCACGACTCAAGCATATTTCCCGAAAGACAATTCGGCTTATTTCGACGGAGTCGACCTGAATCTCGTGGAATGGCTGCGCCAATATTCCAAGGATCAGGACGAAACGTTCCTGCGCGGATTCCTTGGCCGCATGCTGTTCTCGGGCGAGGAAGCGCTGAAGAAAGCGAGCGTATTGTCCGGAGGCGAGAAGGTTCGCTGCATGCTGGCCAAAATGATGCTGAACGGCGCGAACGTGCTGATCTTCGATGAGCCGACGAACCACTTGGATCTGGAGTCCATCACGGCGCTCAACAACGGCTTGATCGATTTCGACGGAACGATTCTGTTCACCTCGCATGACCATCAGTTCATTCAGACGATTGCCAACCGGATTATCGAGATTACGCCTAACGGCATCATCGACCGCAGCATGAGTTATGACGAGTATCTGGAGAGTGAAGAGATCAAGGGGCTTCGCGAAAGCATGTACCCGGTTGAAGTTTAAAAATTAAGCGGCGGGGTGATGGCGATAAGCTGTCATCCCGCCTTTTCATTAAAAATGCTGCACCTCCCGGGTATGGGAGATGCAGCATTTTTTTGGCGTGCGGTACGGATCGGCTCTTTACGAACCGCCGGTACGACGACGCTGGTTGTTTGGCTTTTTGTTGTTTTGGCTTTTCATTTTTTGCGCTGAACCGGCTTGGAATTGCCCCGGCTTGTTCGCGGATGTATTTTGCTGTTTCTTTTGTTCCAGCTTTTGCTTGATCGCATCAGCCAAATTCACTTTGCGTGGCTCATTATTCTCGGGCATAGAAATCACCCTCCTCTTCGTGTTCGCTTGTCCTCATTTTATTCGTTTTTAAATCGTCCGGCAAGGGTAACAATGATTAATACCATTTTCTACGTCCATGGTTCTTTGACCGAAGCAATTATGTTTCTCTAGACCCACACGAAAGACCTTTGCTAGGATTAAATATGGATAATGATGGATATCGCTTGAAGTCTGCACGGAGCAAGCAAAGGAGAGACGCATATAGTGAATGCCTATGATAACATCAAACAAGGGGAGCGAGGGGCCTGGATCAGCATTGCGGCCTACCTCGTATTGTCATCGTTTAAAATATTCTGCGGATACTTGTTTGCATCCAGTGCTTTGCTCGCCGACGGTTTCAACAACCTGACGGATATCGTGGCATCGCTCGCCGTATTGATCGGGCTGCGGATTTCCCAGAAGCCGCCGGATTCCGATCATGCGTACGGACACTTGAGGGCGGAGACGATCGCGGCGCTGGTGGCCTCCTTCATCATGGCGGTCGTGGGCATCCAAGTGCTGGTTGAAGCCGTCCGTTCTTTTTTTGAAGGCTCCAAGGAAGTGCCGAATTTATGGTCTGCCGGCGTAGCCGGCATCTGTGCCGTTGCGATGCTGGGCGTATATCGTTACAATCGGAACCTTGCGCGGCGCATCGATAACCAGGCGCTGATGGCAGCGGCCAAGGATAACTTGTCCGATGCGCTCGTCAGCGTTGGGGCCGCTGTCGGCATCATCGGCGCACAATTCGGCCTGCCCTGGCTGGATACCGTGGCGGCCGTAGCGGTTGGCGTCATTATTTGCAAAACGGCTTGGGAAATATTCAGGGATTGTACCTATAGCCTCACCGACGGCTTTGATGAAAACCGTTTGTCGGATTTGCGCAGCACGATTGCCCGTACGCCCGGTGTCGAGGGAATCAAGGATATGAAAGCCCGAATCCACGGCAATCATGTATTGGTGGATGTCGTCATCGAGGTAGACCCGGATATCAGCGTTTTGGAGGGGCATCAGATCAGTGACCGAATCGAAGAGCAGATGGAGAAGATTCATAATATTATGAGCGTCCATATTCATGTGGAGCCTAAGGGATCCTCCTAAGGGATACCGAATGTGCAGGTATAAAAATGGCAGGCCAAGATTCTCTTGACCTGCCATTTAACATGCCGGGGTGCATGAAGGATCATGAAGCCCGATAGCCATACACGATTACTCTACATAAATCCAAGCTTTACCGAGCCATGTATATACTTCAACCCATTCCCCGCCAAGCATGACATCGTAACGATTGCCGGTGGTGTCGAGCTTTTGCGGAGCCAGGGCACCAAGCTTTTCGCCGTTTGGAGCGTTGTAGAAGTAAGTTTTGCTTGTAAGCTCAATCATCGGCGTCGGTACGATCACGACTTCTTCAGGTTTGATGATCGGGTCTTCTACCGAGATCGGAGCCGGTCCTGAAGTGTTGGATACCGTACCGTTAATCGGATCCGCGCTTGCTACGGCGGTTAGGGACAGGGTGAGTGCTAGGGCTGCAGTAATGCTTAGCGTTTTTTTCATGGAATGATTCCTCCTTGGGACCGAAGTAGTATTTGACAATATCGTAATAACCACCATTTGGATGTTTTGAACCAAGAAAGTTGGGTACAATTCTCAAATCGTGACAAGTTTCCAGGATTCCTATATACTTTGGGGATGGGAAAAGCCCTGCTCCAGCAGGGAAATCCTTTGGGAGGAGGGATCTTTGGATGGTACGCCGAAAGAAACGAACCGGGCGATTCCTATTGGGAATACTTGTCTTGTTGCTTGTGATCATCGGTGCGGCAGTCTGGTTTGTTTATCCTACGCAATCCTTGGATATGCGCTATCGATCCGTTGATTTCAAGGACAAATTGATGACCATGGTGTCGAACCGGGATACCCGCATGAAACTAAGCACGGAGGAAGTCGGGGAACTCAGCAAGAAGAACATGGTAAAATATATGAGCACGCATGACCTTGGCGTCGATATAACCGGAGCCGATTTCGTAATGAACGGTACCACCATGACAGCCCGCATGAACGGAAAATGGGGCGTATTGCCGTTTGGAGCCGTCCTGCGCTTCCAGATGTCAGCCGAGGGAAGCTATCTTCACCTGGCGCATGAATCGACAACGATTCGTGGCGTTGAGATTCCGCTGAATGTGTTCCGGCTTGACCCCATTCAAATTTCGCTGAAGGACTATTTGCCGGATTTGGTAACCGTGAAGAATGTTAAGTTTCTGTCCGATGGCCTGGAATTGAACTTTACGATGGATTGGATGTCGATTCCTTCGTTGTTTAAGTAAAGCAAGAGAATCGGCTAAAGACTCAGACAAGGAAACGATGTCTGGGTCTTTTTGCATTTTCTTTCATGATAAAGCATTATTTTCAGAAAGTAATTATGAAAAAAATATATATGTAAACATTGACACTGAAATGATCCCCTACTATAATCAGTAAATGTTTAGAAATAAATGTTTTAGTACTAAAGTATTTAGAGGCGAAGGAGAGGGTGTCTCTATTGAAGGAGTGCTGGACCATTAAAGGAGTGTAAAAAAATACATGTCCATGCGGAATGAAATTCTGGAGTTGGAGATGCTATTTAAGAAGATGCTTCGGACTGTGCAGAATGAATGGCAGAAGGAGGGGTTCCCTAAGCTTGGGAGAACTCAGTACACCGCCTTGGAGAAGCTCCACGAACAGGGTGCTTTGAGATTGTCTGACTTGGCGGATTCCATTCATGTGACGTGCGGTGCGGTCACGGGCATATCCGATAAATTGATCGAAGGCGGATTCGCGCGCCGCGTAAGGGATACAACCGACCGCAGGGTCATCCATCTGGAGATTACGCCGCTCGGGCGGGAGCTGATCGAGCAGTTGGCCAATAAACGCGCCGAACTGAGCGATTTGTTATATGGTTTTCTAACAGATGAAGAGGTTAGGCAGTTGAGTTCCCTGTACCGCAAAATTTTGACGAATGTTGAGTATATCCAAGGTCAGCTGTCCACATAGAACAAACATGCTATTGATATGAACGAACTTACTTAGAAAGAGAGTGAAAGCTTCCGATGAATACCCATACTGCTGCTCGCCCCGGCGAGCCTGTCAAGAAAGGCCCCATCATTGCCGCATTAATGATTGGCGCTTTTGTCGCCATTCTTAACCAGACTTTGATGAATGTTGCTCTGCCGAGCATCATGGAAAATTTAAGCATCAAACCGACGGTAGCCCAGTGGCTGACCACAGGCTTTATGCTGGTGAACGGAGTGCTGATTCCCGTTACCGCCTACCTGATAGCGCGATTCTCGACCAGGCAGCTGTTCATCAGCGCCATGACGCTGTTTACGATCGGCACCTTGCTGTGTGCCATCAGCCCTAACTTCGCATTCCTTCTAACCGGACGCCTCGTTCAGGCAGCGGGTGCAGGAATTCTCATGCCGCTTATGACCGTCGTATTTCTGAACATTTTCCCTATCGAGAACCGCGGTAAAGCCATGGGGATGATGGGGATCGCCATGATTTTTGCTCCTGCGATCGGTCCTACGCTTTCCGGATATATCGTGGAGCATTACGATTGGCGGGTGCTGTTCTACATGATCCTGCCTTTCTCCGTTATCGCTACGTTAATCGGGGTCTTCTTCCTTAAAAACGTGACCGAGGTCAGCCGGCCCAAGCTGGACATGATCGCTGTCATTTTGTCGACGCTCGGCTTCGGCGGCTTGCTCTACGGCTTCAGTGACGCCGGGAACGACGGCTGGTCCAGCACGCCGGTCGTGACGACCCTTGCGGTCGGCACGGTTGCCCTCATCCTGTTTGTATGGCGGGAAATGAAGGCCGACAATCCGATGCTGGAATTCCGTATATTTAAGTACAACATGTTTACGTTAACGACCTTGATCAATGTCATCGTCACGATGGCGATGTATGCCGGGATGATCCTGCTGCCGATTTATCTGCAGCAGATTCGCGGGTTTACGCCGGTGGAATCCGGTCTGCTCATGCTTCCCGGCGCGATTCTGATGGGGATTATGTCACCCATCACGGGCGCGATATTCGATAAGGTTGGCGCAAGATGGCTGGCTGTTATCGGTCTGGCGATAACGGTCATTACGACGTGGGAGTTCAGTAATCTGACCGAAACGATGTCTTACGGCCAGATTATGATTATCTATACGGCCCGCATGTTCGGTATGTCGATGCTCATGATGCCGATTCAGACCGCGGGATTGAATCAGCTGCCGCGGAGCTTGAACGCCCATGGTACGGCCATGTCGAATACACTCCGCATGGTTTCCGGCTCGATCGGAACCGCGATCCTCGTTACCGTCATGTCCACCCAGGCGGAGAGCCGAGGAGAAGCCTTGATGCAGTCGGGACTGTTCGATCCGAAGAATCAGGCCGACCTGCTTAAGCTGGGCAACGAAGCAACGATTTATGGCATTAACTATGCCTTTGTTATTGCCACCTGGATCAGCGTGGTTTCCTTGATTTTGGCTTTCTTCATCAAGAAGACGAAGCCGGCGGAAGAGCCGAAGGCAGCCGGAAGCCGGGAGGCTGCAGCAACGAACGCTTAAGCCGCCTCAAATTCAAGCACGCCATAAAAAGGGTGTCCCATCCGTTTAACAACGGAGGGACACCCTTTTTCATGTTCCTATGTGTATATTCAATGCACGGGCTTTAACAACATGTGACGCCGTCACATACTTCGTCTGCGTCCGGTAAAGAGAGAGATCACAAACAGGACAACGAAGACGAAGAACAGAACCTTCGCGATACTGGCTGCAGCCTCAACGATGCCGAAGAAGCCGAAGATCCCTGCAATCAGTGCAACCACCAGAAAAATTACGGACCATTTTAACATCATATTCACCCTGCTTTCTTCATCGATTTTATTGGATAGATCGCATGTCATCGCATGCTGCTCCAAGTAAGGAGCTCTTATCCAATTTGAAGATCGGTAGGGGCCATCGGCGTTGCCGCAGCGCCCTTCGTAGTGTTCTTTAACCGGGGCGGCAGGGGATGAAACAAGCTGGAGAACAGTGGCATGGATGGCAAGGAACCCTTTGTTTCGTGAGGTTGGGGATAGGGTAACTATTGCGTATCCGAAACCAAACATAACTTGAAAGCGAGGGACAACGTATGCTAACTCAAATCAGTGTTGCCATTATTGCCGTGGCATTTGCGGTTCTCGTATTCTTCTTGATCAAGACATTGAAGGCGGCCACGCAATCGCTCGAAAAGGTAACACAAACGCTTCAGGAAGTACAAAAGACGGTCGACGAATTGAGTTATGAAGTGAAGCAGACCATTCGAAATACGAACGATATTACGGTGGATGTTCAGCATAAGATGAAACAAATTGATCCGGTTATGGATACCGTCAAAAACCTGGGAGAAGCTTTAAGCGAAGTCACTTATGCGGTGAAGCAAATATCCGCCGGCATGGTTAGCCGCTTTAAGCAATCCCGGATAGAGCAGAAGAAAGAGCAGCCCGCCCGCATGGAAGTGCCTTTGACGGCACAAGATCGCACGTTCCAGTCGTATGACGCCGTCTATCAGAAGACGGAAGCGGAAGAAAAGTCCCGCAGCCGGAACTGGCTGTCCTACGTGGACACGGCAGTTGGCCTGTGGAACAGTTTCCGTCGTCAAAAAGCCAGATAACAGGTTTAAGCCAAGCCAGGGTATAACACGGCAAGATGATGAAAGGAGGAGGTCGCATGTGGAATGTCGCACTGTTGATGGTCGGGCTCATGGTTTACTCCGGAGGTGGAGGTGCTGCGGCAGCGCAGCAGCCTGCTGCCGAGATATGGCAAGCGCCTGTAGTTCATGCCGCTGCGGATGTTGGACAAGCACACACCGGCGACAACTCTTCAGAGGGCTATGGGACGTTAAACGGGATATCGCTTGCGGATACCAAGCGTGATATCGTCCGCAAGCTGGGAACGCCTGCACGAATCGAGCAGGACGGGCTGAGCGGAACCACTAAGCTTCTTTATAAAGATATGGAAGTTGGAGTCCGCAACGGCTTCACGGAATATGTTCATGTCAAGCCCTCTGCCGAGTCCTTTCAGGTTGAAGGCCAGCATATAGGCATGTCAACCGATCATGTCCGGGCATCCCTGGGTAAGCCGTATTTTAAGGCGGAGGACGGAGATGTATACCTTGAGAACCATCATGCGCTTAAGGTATACATTGACCGGGATACCGGTGAAATCGAAGGCGTCGATTTATTTTTCGATTATAGTGAATAAATTTGTTTCAACCTTGAGAATTACGGTTAATAACCAATGGACTATAACCTAAATTGAGGTTTAACACTATTAGGGGAGGTTTTCACAATGGAATTCACCAATACGAAGTCATATGCCAAAGTCGTGGAAAACGGGACGCAAGCGGTTCAGGAGGTTCAGAATCTACGGCAGTCCGGTTACGATCTGGATCACATTTACGTACTGGCCCATGATTCGGACAAGACGAGCCGGATTGTGGAAGCAGCCGATGCCAATAATGTAGGCATTAAGGAAGAAGGCGTGTTTGATGCCCTGGCGAATCTGTTCCGGTCCCGCGGGGATGAGCTGCGTGCCAAAATCGTATCGCTTGGCTTTACCGAAGCCGAGGCGGGATTTTACGAGAAACAATTGGACCTTGGCAAAGTGCTCGTGATAGCCAAGAAGGATTGAGGAAGCATTGAACGTTCAGCCTGGCGCTGATTCGACATAGGAGTTATAGGACTTAAAACATAGATAAGGAATGAGACTATTGACGTCTCATTCCTTATCTATGTTTTAAAAGAATGTTCCATATATCTATTAAAAGTGGAAGATTCAAGCTTGAGAACCTTTTTCTATGGCAAATGATCACAGGGTTATTATAGTATAATAGTAGGAAAAGGATTTCTGCCGCATAAGCCGTAACGTTAAAGGAGAGGGCAATGAGAATATTAATCGTAGATGACAATCCGACTAACGTCATTATTATTCGAGAAATCTTGAAGAAGGAAAATTATCAAAATACACTATCTGCATCTTCAGCCCTGGAAATGCTGGAACACCTGGGGATCGGCGATCGCAGCCATGATCCGAATCCCCGTAGGGCGGATATCGATTTGGTGTTGCTCGATATGATGATGCCTGAGATGGATGGAATAGAAGCTTGCCGTATTGTTCAGCAATACGAGCATTTGAAAGATATACCGATCATTATGGTCACCGCCGTCGGAGATTCGAAGAAGCTGGCGGAAGCGCTGGATGCCGGTGCCGTCGATTACGTCACGAAACCGATCAACAAGGTGGAGCTGATGGCGCGGATACGCCTCGCGCTTCGGTTGAAGCACGAGAAAGACTGGCATATTGAAAGGGAACAGCGGGTCCAGGCGGAATTGAAGCTTGCGGCCATGGTTCAGAATGCCGTGTTAAGCTCGCCCATCGAAGATGAACAGCTGGAGATTCATGCGCTGTACCAGCCCTCGGCAGAGCTTGCGGGAGATTTGTATGCATGGTTTCCGCTAGGCGACGGACGTTATGGCGTGATTCTGCTGGATATGATGGGACACGGGATTACTTCGTCCCTGTTTTGCATGTTCATCGCTTCGGTGCTGAAGGATACGGTGACGACTTATGTCGAACCGGAGAAGGTGGTTCAAGAATTGAATCGCAGATTCAATCAGTTGAACCTGGGCGAACAGCTGATTCAGTACTATTTTACGGCCATCTATCTTGTCGTGGACACTCGTTTGAAGCGGGTGGACTATGTCAACGCAGGACATCCCCCGGCTCTGTTCTTCAAGGAGGACGGCGAGGTCATGACGCTGGATCAAGGTTGCTGCCCGGTTGGCTTGTTCGACCGGATCGAGGACATGGAGCCAAGAAGCTTTCATTATGAAGGCGAAGGTCATTTGGTTATGTATACGGATGGCCTGCTCGAACTGGTAGAGGGCGGACATGACGAGAAACTGGATTACCTGAAGACGCATTTGGGCGGCCCTCACCATTGGAGAGAAGACGAAATGAAGGAACAGTATTTTGTGGATGATCCATCGCAGGAGCGAGAGGACGATAAATGCCTGGTTTGGATATCTCTTAAAAAAGGAGAGGAAACCAATCAATGAAGCTTAAGAGCAAGTTAGTCATTGGGTTTACAACATTACTGGCGCTTATGCTGGTATTGACTCTGATCGGGTACGACCGGATCAGTTATATGAACAACCAGATGGACCAAATCTATCAGGAGCGTTACCAGAAGGTGCGGAACTCCAGCGGCATGCGCGGAGAAGTCAACAATATGGCGCGCGAACTTACGAATATGATCCTGAGCAATGATCCGTCTACGTATGCGGTGTCCAAACAGGAAATCGAGACGATGACGGCACAGGCGGAGGAGTATTTCAAGGCCATCAAGGAAAGCGTAAATACCGCAGAGGAACAGCAATTGCTGGTCCGGATCGAGCGTGCGGGTAACGAATATATCGTGTATCAGAACAAGACGCTGGAACTGCTCTCTACCAGCGACGCAGATGGGGCCAACGCACTCCGTAATTCCACCGGGCAATCGGTTCAGAATGAGATTCTGATGAGCCTGAACGAGCTTAGCAGCTACGAGAATCAGAAGATCAATGATGATATAGCCGCAGCGCAAGCCGCTTACGACCGCTCCGTGCAAATATTCATCTACATCATGGCCGGCGGGCTTCTTATCGGAATGCTGGTCATTTTATGGATTCTCCCAAGCATTACCCGGGGCATCAACGTGGTTTCCATGATGCTGAAGAGCTTCGGCGAAGGCAGGCTGAAGGCCATCCGCCGTATCAAGGTTACGTCCAAGGACGAGTTTGGGGACGTAGCACGAGTATTCAAAGACTTGTCCGAAGACATCATCGAGAAGCAGCGCATCGAGGAGACTTATCTCCAGGCGCAGCGTGATCAATCCTGGCTGAACTCGAATATGGCCAGAGTCACCGAGCTGCTGGAAGGAATCAATTCCCTGGAAGAGGTCGGCCAGCGATTTATCAGCGAATTCACGCCGATCTTGGGAGCTCATTACGGAGCCATCTATATCCGTCAGGAAGACAAACATCCGAACAAATTGGAGATGAAGGGCTCCTATGCCCATGAAGGCGGAGAAGAGCCGAAGGTTGCGTTCATGATCGGGGAAGGGCTTGTAGGCCAGGCGGCGCTCGATAAGAAGCCGGTCGTCCTGAAAGGCGCTCCTGAGGACTATATGAAGGTGGAATCCGCGTGGGGTTCATCCAAGCCGGTGTCTATCATGATCTACCCGATTCTGTTCGAGAATGAAGTGATGGGCGTCGTCGAGTTGGCTTCGTTCGAGGAAACGACATCTTTGCAGGAGCAGCTGATGTCTCAGCTAAGCCAGTCCCTCGGCATCATTCTGAACAATATCACAGGCCGACTGCGGGTCGAGCAGCTGCTGCGCGAATCCCAGGCCATGACCGAAGAGCTTCAGGTTCAATCGGAAGAGCTCCAGACGCAGCAGGAAGAGCTTCGCCGTACCAACGAGAATCTGGAGGAGCAGACCAATGCCCTCAAGCGTTCCGAGGACCTGCTGCAGCGCCAGCAGGAAGAGCTGGAGCACTACAATACCGAGCTTGTTGCCAAGACGCGTGCGCTTGAGGAACAAGTGCAGGAAGTGGAAGAGAAGAACGATGAAATCGAGAAGGCGCGAGTACAGCTCGAGCAGCAAGCGAAGCAGCTCTCGATTACAACCAAATACAAGTCGGAGTTCATGGCGAACATGTCCCACGAGCTGCGCACCCCTCTTAACAGCCTGCTGATATTGTCGCAGCTGCTGTCTGAGAACAAGGATGGGAACCTAAGCTCCAAGCAGATTGAATATGCACAGACGATTTACATGTCGGGCTCGGACCTGCTCAAAATGATTGATGAAATTCTCGACTTATCGAAAGTGGACGCCGGGAAAATGGAAATCAACTATGAAGACGTCCAGCTTCCGGATATCGAAGCCTTCGTGGAGCAGAATTTCGCCGCGGTGGCATCGCGGAAGCATATCAATTTGGGCGTTCACATTGAAGAGGATATCCCGCAAAGCATCGTGACGGACAGTCATCGCGTGAAGCAAATTCTGCGCAACCTGTTGTCGAATGCTTTCAAGTTTACGAATAGCGGCTCTGTCGAGCTGCAGGTGGAGAAGGCCGACAAGGACAAGCTTCCGGTTTACCTAAATGCCGAATCGGACTATGTGGCCTTCGCTGTCAAAGATACCGGAATCGGCATTCCGGCAGACAAAACGGATCTGATCTTTGAAGCCTTCCAGCAGGTGGACGGTACTACTAGCCGCAAATACGGCGGGACCGGGCTTGGCCTTTCCATCAGCCGCGAGCTATCCCGCCTGTTGGGCGGGGGGATTACGGTTGAATCGGAGGAAGGCAAAGGAAGCTGCTTCACCCTCTTCCTGCCGGCAAGCCATCCAGAAGTGGCAGATGGTGCGAAGGAAGCGGCCGCAGCGATGGAGGCACCGCCGGAGAGCGCTCTGATCGTACCGAAAGCCAAGATGGTTACGAAAGAGGTTCAGCCTGCCATACAGGTAGACGATGATCGTAACCAGCTCGGACCGACGGATAAAGTGCTGCTCATCATTGAGGATGACGTGAAGTTTGCCAGAATCCTGCTCGATATGGCCAGAGGCCGCGGCTTCAAGGCTTTGGTCGCACTGCAGGGTGACATCGGACTGGAGATGGCCAAGTCGTACAGACCGGATGCCATTATTCTGGATATCCAGCTCCCGGTAATCGACGGCTGGTCCGTCATGGGCGAGCTGAAGAGCTCTGCGGTTACCCGCCATATTCCGGTGCATGTCATCTCCGTTGTGGATGAAGTGAAGCAAGGCTTAATGATGGGAGCGATCGCTTACCTGAAGAAACCTTCAAGCCGGGAAGCGCTGGAGGACGCGTTTACGCATATCCAATCCTATGCGGAAAAATCGATGAAACATCTCTTGATTGTCGAGGATGACGATATTCAGCGGAATTCCATTATCGAATTGATCGGCCATGACGATGTGTCGATTACGGCGGCATCCACAGGCGCCGAGGCGCTCAGCGAGCTGCGTAAGCAGCGCTATGATTGCATGGTGCTTGATCTGATGCTGACGGATATGACAGGCTTTGAACTGCTTGACCAGATTCGCGATGACGAGAACCTGGTGGATCTGCCTATTATTATTTACACCGGCAAGGATTTGGATTCGAAGGAAGAGATGCAGCTTCGCAAATATGCGGAGTCGATCATCATTAAGGACGTGAAGTCCCCGGAACGGCTTTTGGATGAAACGACGCTGTTCCTGCATCGGGTTGAGGCCGATTTGCCGGAGGACAAACGTAAAATTCTGCAGAAGCTGCACAACAAGGAAGAACTGTTTGAAGGCAAGAAAATTCTGCTTGTGGATGACGATATCCGCAACGTGTTTGCCCTCTCCAGCGTGCTGGAGGGATACAATATGGAAGTGACCTTTGCCGAGAACGGCCGGGAAGCGATCGAGCTCCTTCAGCAGAATCCGGATTTCGATCTGGTGTTAATGGATATGATGATGCCGGAGATGGACGGTTATGAGGCGATGCGCCGTTTACGCGAAATGCCGGAATTCGACAAATTGCCGATTATTGCCCTGACGGCCAAAGCCATGAAAGAGGACCGCGCGAAATGCATTGAAGCGGGTGCTTCCGATTATATGAAGAAGCCGATTCAGACAGAGCAACTTCTTTCCCTAATGAGGGTTTGGTTGTATTCGTAAGCCGCTTTTGTGGGTAAAGTACAAGTAGCAAATAAACACTCGGAAAGCGGTGCAAGCGTAATGTCATCTAGTGACCATATGGAATCAGAACAACTGTTGTTGACAGAGAATAGCGAGCGTGAACTGGAACAGATCGAGATCGAACTTCTTTTGGATGGCATTCATCGATTCTATGGTTACGATTTTCGAAATTACGCCATTCCTTCGTTGAGGCGGAGAATCTGGCATCATGTTCATGCAGAGGGTGTTTCCACGATTTCTGCCCTCCAAGACAAAGTACTGCACGACCGTTCATGTTTTGAGCGGCTCATATATAATTTGTCGATTCCTGTTACGGAAATGTTCAGGGATCCGACACTATTCTTGACATTCAGGCAGTCGGTGGTTCCATTGCTTCGTACGTATCCGTATATACGGATTTGGCATGCAGGCTGCTCAACCGGAGAAGAAGTGTATTCCATGGCCATTTTGCTTCATGAAGAGGGACTGTATGAAAAATCCCGGATTTATGCGACGGACATGAATTCGCGTTCGCTCCAGCAGGCCAAGGAAGGCGTATTCGACATCAAACGCATGAAGCAATATACGAAGAATTACTTGGAGGCGGGCGGTACCCGCTCGTTCTCCGAATACTATACCGCGAAGTACAACTCGGTTATTTTTCAGCCGTTCTTGAAGAAAAACATGATATTTGCCGAGCACAATTTGGCAACGGACCGTTCCTTTAACGAGTTTAACGTGATTTTTTGCCGGAATGTCATGATCTATTTTAATGACCAACTGCGGGATCACGTGCACGGATTGTTTCACGAGAGTCTAAGCCATTTCGGTATTCTCGTCCTGGGCGCCAAAGAGTCCATACACTTTACGAATTATAGCGAAGCTTATGAGACATTGGACCGCGTCGAGAAAATCTATCGAAAGATTAAATAGAAGTTTTGTAGGAGGATCTCATGGGGTTTCACGAACCGATTCATATTCTGTTGGTAGATGACCGCCCTGAAAACTTACTTGCACTCGAAGCTGTTCTGGACAGCGAACAATACACGCTCATTAAAGCTACTTCGGGCGAAGAGGCTTTGCGATATCTCTTGAAGTATGATTTTGCTGTGATTGTTCTCGATGTCCAAATGCCCGGCATGGACGGCATTGAAACGGCAAGGCTGATCAAGGCGAGAGACAAGACAAAGGATATTCCGATAATATTCATTTCCGCAAACAGCAAGGACGCGGAGCATCTTTTTGCGGGATACTCCGCCGGTGCAATCGACTATATGGTTAAACCCTTCATCCCTCAAATCTTGAAATCCAAGATCGAGGGTTTTGTCGATATGTATCGGACCAATAACAGGCTGAAGATCCAGTCCGCGCAATTGCACCAGAAGACTCAGGAACTGGAAAAGATTAATCAAGAGCTAGTGCTGGCCAAGGAAGAAGCCGAGATTGCCGCCAAAGCCAAAACCGAGTTTCTGGCGATGATGAGTCATGAGATCCGAACGCCGATGAATGGCGTCATCGGGATGATTGATTTGCTGATGGACAGCGAGCTTCAGGATGAACAGCGTGAATATGCCACGATTATCCGCAACAGTGCGGATGCCTTGGTTAACATCATTAATGACATTCTGGATTTCTCCAAGATGGAATCCGGCAAAATGGAGCTGGAGGAATATCCGTTTGATCTTAAGTCCTGCGTTCAGGAAGTGTTCGGTTTGTTCTCCGGAGAAGCCTCCAAGAAAAACCTGGAGCTTACGTATTATATCGAGGATCAAATCCCTTCGATGGTATTCGGCGATATGGGGCGCCTGCGTCAAGTGCTGGTGAATTTGGTATCCAATGCCGTAAAATTTACGAATGAGGGCGGCGTGTATTTGGTTGTTTCGCTTGCCAAGGCTGAAGAGAATCGATTAACGCTTGAATTCACGGTAAAAGATACGGGAATCGGTATCTCATCGAAGAAGCTTGACCGGCTGTTCAAGCCGTTCTCTCAACTGGATTCCTCGATGACCAGACGCTACGGCGGAACAGGTCTGGGGCTAGCGATCTGTAAATCGCTTGTGCAGATGATGGGCGGAGAGATCGAGGTTGACTCCAAGGAAGGGGAGGGAGCCACCTTCGTATTCACGATCTGCGTTCACACGCATGAGGAGGAGCATCCTCGGCTACGGGAAGAGGAACATTCGGACAAATATCGGGTGCACGGGGGAAGACAGCCGAACATTCTGATCGTGGACGACCATCCGATTAATCGAAAGCTGATGGAGAGCATGCTTGAAAAGATGGGAATGATTGCGGATATGGCCGAAGACGGCAGGCAGGCCGTTGAGATGGCTGCCGGGCCTAAAGCTTACGACATGATCTTTATGGATTTGCAAATGCCGGTCATGGACGGTTTGGAGGCCGCTCGCCTCATCCGCCAGATGAAGCCGGAAGCGGACGCTCCCGTACTCGTTGCGATGACAGCCAATGTCATGGACGGGATTCAGAAGCGCTGCTTTGATGCCGGCATGAATGAATATATCAGCAAACCGGTCAAAATCAGCTGTGTAAAGCACCTGATATCCCGTTATATGCCGGTAGAGCCGGACGGATGGGACATCAGCCCAAGCCAAGTTCGAATCATCAACGGCTAGTGAATGAATCGTTTTCCATATATTAGCGCGCCTTGATCCCTCGTTAACCTGTTTCAACAAGCGAGATAACGGGTTATGTAAAGGGAAAACAAATGATTGGGAGAGAGTGTCTATGAATACAAAAACGAATGATAAGTTCAATGCCAAAACCCAAATGAACGAGGGCGTATGCACTGTATTTTTGAGCGGTGAACTTGATTTGTCCGTCGCTCCGGATTTTCGATTGGTAATGGAGCCTCTTGTCGGCAATTCCGAAGTAGACTTGATCGTCAACATGAAGGACATGACATATATTGATAGTACGGGCATTGGTATTCTTCTGTCGATACTGAAAGCCAGACATGGCATGGAAGCACGCTTTGCAGTTGAGGAAGTTCCGCCGCAAATTCAAAAGCTGTTCGATATGACGGGTATTGCGAAGTTCTTTCAGTCGTAAGAAGAATTCCCAATAGGAAAGGATCGAAAAGAATGAATTCAGATGTACAAAGAATAACACTTAATTTGCCTGCCAGTGCTGAATACGTGGATATTGTAAGGTTGAATCTATACGGGATAGCTTCCAAGATGGGCTTTTCCTATGAAGAGATCGAAGATATGAAGGTTGCGGTGTCGGAGGCCTGTAACAACTCGGTTTTATATGCTTATAGCCAGGAAGGCGGAATGGTAGAGGTTTTATTTCAAGTGACCGGCGAGTCGCTATCCATTACGGTCAGAGACGAAGGGGAGAGTTTCGACAGTGTGGGGGCGGTTGGCGATCGTACACTTCATGATAAAGATCTCAGCGAGGTCCAAATCGGAGGACTTGGCTTCTACCTGATGGAGGCGCTTATGGACGAGGTGAGCGTGACAAACCAGGCTGGAAAGGGAACCGAGGTTACGCTGACGAAGCGGCTCGCAAGAAGCGAGGAGCCAGTATGAGTGATAAGGCGACTCCCCAAGAGTCCAGAGATGAAGCAGTTCATTTAATAGAACAGTATCAGCAGACGAAGGATAACGATATCGCAACGGTGCTGATTAAAAAATATGAACCGATGGTCAAGATGGCAGCAGGCAAAATTGCCCGGAATCGGCCCGATCTGTATGAGGATTTATATCAGGTTGGTCAAATGGCATTAATCCGTTTGCTTCAGCAATACGACATTAGCCTGGGGATTCCGTTTGAGCCCTACGCCATGAAGAGTATGATCGGGCATATGAAAAACTTCCTCCGCGATAAATCATGGTACATTCAAGTGCCAAGACGAATCAAGGAGAAGGGGGCCTTGGTCCAGCAAGCGATTGATGAATTAATGGTGAAGCTTGAACGATCTCCTGATGTGAATGAGATTGCATCCTACCTGGATCTTTCCGTTGAGGAAACCGTTGAAGTGTTGGCGGGAAGGGAATGCTATCATTATGTATCATTGGATTCCCCATTGTCTCAGGAAGAAACCGGGGCCACGCTTGGAGAGCTGATCAGTTCGGACGTGAACGACTTTGATTCCGTCGAGAAGCGCATGGATCTTCAACAGGCGATGAGCCAGCTGAAGGAGCAGGAGCAGAAGGTGCTGCTGCTGGCATTTCAGGAGGGGCAGTCCCAACGAGCGATCGCTCAAAGGTTAGGTGTGTCGCAAATGAGTGTCTCGCGTATCCAGAAGCGGGCAACGGAAAAACTGAAGCAAATCATGTCCAATTCTTCGTATTGATATGGACAAGCTTCGTAGAGACAGACGTATAGCAACATAAGGCACGCTTCCTCCATCACGGGAATGCGTGCCTTTTTTGAAACCTAATATCCATATTTATCGAAGGGAGTGGCAAGGAAATCATGCTTGGGCCGGATACGACAGAAGGTCAGGATATTTATGATTTTGCAGGGGGGTGGCAATGGCACGATGTCCGAACGGATAACTGGCAATCCTCCTGGATCGGCGAGCTTCGGTCACGCTATCCTTATACAGCCGAATGGTTTAATCTGGCACCGTCGTTAAAGGAGCGGAATTACTTATCCGTTCGTTTCAAGGATGGGGTGGAGGCGGTCATTATGGGGTCCATGCTTTATAAGGTTACGAATGAACACGAGCATCATAAGTCGGAACAGTTCTATTTCTATGTGGATGCTCAAGTGCTGATCACCATTAATTTGGATGAGCATACCCGCAGCGTGATGGCCAAGGCCGATAGAGCCTCGATGCTTCATCAATGCGAGCGGCCCGTAGACGGCCTGTTTGTATTGGCCCGGGCCATTCTGCATTATTACCATGCAGGAATGGATCAATTCGAACATAACCTGCGTCTTGTCGAAAAGGATATGCGTACACGCAACCGAAGATCTTTAATGGATAACATTCTCTCGTCAAGGTTTGAGCTGCTGGAATGGAGCAACCTGTTTATTCCTTTTCAGGAGCTGATCGCTGCGGCGAAGGAGGGGTATCACGGCGAGCTGGATGCCAGCCGCTCGTTTCAACAACTCCTGCATCGAGTAGAAAGAATGGAAAGGCTGATTTATCACTATGAGCGCGAAATCGATACGCTGGTATCCATAGATGATGCCATCTCGGCGTTCCGCGGCAATGAAATCATGAAGACCTTGACCATCTTTACGGTCGTATTCACACCGGCAACCGTGATCGGAGCCGTATGGGGCATGAATTTCGAGAACTTGCCCGGCATTAAGACGTTCTGGGGCTTCACGGCAGTCATTGGCTTCACCCTGCTCTGGACCGGAGGGATGTACCTTTGGATGCGTGCGAAGGGATGGACGGGGGACCTGCTTCAAGTAAAGTCCAAAAACAGGAATATTTGAGTGCGAAGTACACGATTGCATAAGAAGTGCAGCAATAACTCATCACAATCGCCCGGTAACCGTTAAAGGTACCGGGCTTGTTCAGGTAATAGAGACGAATTAGGATTTGGATTGTTCAATATATCCCTGCAGGTTCGAGATGAAATCCCCTATCATCGGCACATTGACAAAGAAGCTGAGAATATAACCCAGAAGACCCAGCACGAGAGCCGTGCCAAGGGTTAAGCCCAACCCCCGGGCCAGGCCGGCAGTGAGGTTGGCAATGATGCGTTTCTTGGGATTCATGTAATTATCGATCATGTCTTTCATTTCGGACTTCTCCAGCGTGGCGGCGATTTTGTCCAGTCGCGTGTTCAATTTCTTCACTTCGTGCCTAAGCTCAAAGGGATGCTCCTGCACCTCATCCGCCTCTTTCGAGTGTCTTTCCCTGGACGATTCGGATTGCACTCGTTGTTCCTCGTTTCGTGTCGAACGACTGCCGCTTCGGGTTGAGAAGCCGGAGCCGCCATGATATGGGTTTGCTTTACTCATGAAATATCCCCGCTTTCCAGGCAGATGCGCCGTTTCATTTCACTTCGGAATCCATACAATGTGGATAAGACAACGTGCCGGATCTGGCACAAAAATAGCCAGCTGCGTCAGCTGGCTATTCGTGACCCTACGAATTAATAATTCGTTGTCGTTTTCATTTCACGGCTGACTTCGGAAGAGGTGTCCATCGCTTTATCCTTCACATCTTTGGAAGCACTTGAAACCTCGCTCGACACGTCTGCCGATGCTTCCTTGACGCTGGACATAATGCTTTGGCGGCCTTCGTTCACGGTGGCCATGACATCGGAGGCTTTGCTTCCTACCGTTTTTGCCAGTTCAGAAGCTTTATCGCCTACGGTATAAGCGACTTCTTTGGTTTTATCCGACACCATGCTCAGCTTCTCGGATAAATCCCCGCGAAGCTCGCGGCCTGGCTTTGGAGCGAACAACAGAGCTGCCGCCGCTCCGACCAAGGCACCGATAAAAGCACCTTTGAAGAATGTGGAACCGCTTTGTACTGGATATTCTTGTTCTGCGTTATTCATAACTTTCACTCCTTTTAGTTAATATAAAAATGAATATAAACACGAGGATCAGGCTGTGCGTCTAAACAACTTGGCAACAAGACCGAGCAGGAATACAAAGATGGCCGTACCGATGATTGCGGGCACAATGGCAAATCCGCCTATGACAGGACCCCAAGCTCCGAAGAGCCACGGTCCGAGCCATGCGCCTATGAAACCTGCGATCATGGAACCGATAATTCCGCCCGGCATTTCATGACCAACCAGCGCATCCCCGATTATCCCGATGATGATTGCCATCACGATGCTGATGATGATTCCCCACATACGATCGCCTCCTTTTTCAGAGCAATGTGTTTCGAGTGGGCTTGCTTATCTCGTAATTAAACGCAAGGCCACACCATGAAACAGGAGACGTGCAAAACGGGAGATAAATGAAATGTCCGTCCTCTATGGAACGTATCCTGCTGTCAATTGCCCTTTTTTGTACTATACTGAATACAGATTCGCAATCATTCTCGAATAAGCGTGATCTCGGGGAGATGCAAGCATACAGGCTTCTCAAGGCATCATACGTAACAGACGGTATATAGAAGGAGTTATTCAACATGGACACTGTATTGGTGAAGGAATATCGGGCGGACATCTTGGAGTGCGTCCACAATGGACATATATGTATTGTGAATGAACAAGGTAAGGTCGAGGCTTATGCGGGAGATCCGGATTATGTCGCATTTACGCGTTCTTCGGCCAAGCCGATGCAGGCGATTCCTTCCATTCGCGGCGGGCTGGTCGATCATTACGGACTGTCCGATGAGGAAATTGCGATCATGACGGCTTCGCATCGTGCGGAGCAGGCTCATGTGGAAGTGTTGGAGCGTTTTGCACGCAAGGCGGGCATCAGCGAAACCCACATGGTGTGCGCATCCAGCTGGCCGCTGGACGAAGGAAGCAAAGAAACACTTTTGCGAGGCGGCGGCGAGAAAAGTAAATGGTACCATAACTGCTCCGGCAAGCATTATGGCATGCTGGCCTACTGCCAGATGGCGGGATATCCGTTGACGGGATACGATCAGCCGGAACATCCGCTGCAGCAAGAAATCCTTCGGACGGTCGCCTATTTGGCGGGATTGGCTCCCGGCGATGTGAAACTGGGAACCGATGGATGCGGACTGCCGGTATTCGCCATGCCGCTCCGCGCTTTGGCAACAGCCTACATGAAGCTTGCATGCCCGGACCTCATAGAGGACGAGCCGACGCGAAAGGCGGTCATGCAAATCACAAAGGCCATGCATGCAGCCTCTTATATGGTGGCGGGTAAACACAAAGTGGATACCCTTCTTCTGGAAGATCCTAATATTGTGGCCAAGGGCGGCTTCAAGGGAGTGTACTGTTTCGGCCTTAAGAAGGAGCGGCTCGGCATCTCTTTCAAAATTTCGGACGGCTCCGAGGAAGAATGGGGCTGGATCGCGGAGTCCATATTGGAACAAATCGGCTATGGCAGCAAAGCGACCATCGAACGGCTGAAAGCTGCATATCCTAAAGATTTATATAATGATGAGGGTCTTCGAGTAGGCAGGGTAGAAACCGGATTTAAGCTGCTCCGCGCTTAAAGGCGACTGATTAGACCGGAAACCGCCGGGGTATTGAATAGTAAAAAAGGCGGAGGTGACCGGCCATGATTAAAATCATGACGGCAGCGGAAAGACATACTACCCATGAAAACGGTATTCACAGCGAATTCAGCTTTTCTTTTGGTGATTATACAGACCCGCATAACGAGCACTTTGGAAGCCTTCTGGCGCATAATGAATACGTGCTCCAACCGATGGAGGGGTTTGATCGAAGGTTTCATCATGATTTGGTGATTGTGCATTTGGTGCTGGAAGGCACGTTGACGTATGAGGATGATACAGGGAAGGTCATGGAGCTTACACCCGGTACGATTCATGTCGTGAATACAGGCTCCGGCGTGTACCATGCCGAGAGGAATGCCTCATCTTCGGAGGACGTACGCTATCTGGAAATGTGGTTTCTTCCTGCGGAGCCGGGCCTTGAGACCAGTCACCATCAAAGCAATTTCACAAAAGAACAGCAATTGAACCAGATGCTTCCGATCATCGGTTCAGGCAATGGTGAGTCGAGCCTGCCCCAGTCGCTGGATGTTGTGATGTACAGCAGCATACTGGAGACCGGACAAGAACTGACGTACAGTCTGGCCGGGGATCGTAGAATGCATCTATACGTCATAAGCGGTCATGTCGAAATATCATCGGAAGACGGCGTATTCGATATTAAGGCGGGCGATGCGGCAAGGATACAGCGTCGTCATGAGTTGACCTTCCGGGGGAACTCCAGTGAGGGAAGCTCGGAAATGGTTCTTATCGATATGCCATAACGTAAACAGAAAGCCCCGGGATTTGCGAGATTCGCAAGTACCCGGGGCTTTTGTCATGACAAAAGCGCTTCTTAAGAATACACTCAAAGTACGCGAAGATACCGTCCTACTGGTTTCCGCGGAGCTGTCCAAGCTCGGATACAACGGCTTCCACTTCCGAAATACTAAGATTCTGTTTATTCATGACCATATCGTACAGATCATAAATATCATCATATTGGTTAACCGAGAAGGCAGAGGCCTGCATGGCAGCGCCTGTAGCCATCCGTAGCTTCGTTTTAATCTGTTCGATCATATACTCGACATTGGCTTGGGATTTTTCACTCAAATCCATGGAATAACACCATCCTCTCTTAGGCGGATTTACGATTTTCATCCCTGTATTGTAACATGTTAGCGTGCGGCTCGACCAATGTTTTTGCCATCGGTGAGGAAGATAGGTTAAAATCAGAAAAAAACGCTTCACCGTCAGCGATGCTAATCATCGAACCATTTAATCAAGGAGGTCCGTCATGAGCGAACAAGCCGGCAAGACGCCAAGCGCGCATGCTGCCAAAGCCAAGATGTCGGGCCATGAACTGGCCGGTTTTTTTCAGGGGATTTCGCGGCGCCATGCGCTGGGCAGCATCGTATTTTTATGTATTGGCACCGACCGTTCCACAGGTGACGCGCTCGGTCCGTTGACTGGAAGCCGGCTTGTGGAATACGGTTTTCCGCAGGTGATCGGCACGCTGCCCGAACCATGTGATGCTTTCAATCTTGAGGCAAAGCTTCAAGGCATACCCGAGGATCAGGTGGTTATTGCCATTGATGCTTGCTTGGGACAATCCTCTTCCGTCGGTTATTTCTTTACAAGCGAAGGTCCGCTGGCGCCGGCCCAATCCGTCGGCGGGAAGCTGCCGGCAGTGGGGGACTACAGCGTGGCAGCGGTCGTGAACGTTCATGGACCGAAGCCGTATTGGACCCTCCAAGTGACGTCCCTTTACCAGGTCATGGGAATGGCGGAGCAGATAGCGAAGCAAGCCGCTGCGGCCTTTGGCCTTAGGCCGTAAGACACGCGTTTCAACCGGGGTTGTTTTAGTTTAATAATAGTTCATTCTTTATAAAATAATGGGTGTCTATCCTAGGGCATCGCTGAATAGAAAGAAGGGTATCGCTATGGAAAAAGTACAATGCAACGGCAGCACGATTTGCTACGTGGATCAGGGACAAGGTGAGCCGGTCATTCTGCTTCACGGTTTCTGCGGAAGCTCCGCCTATTGGGAACAGGTACTGCCATATCTTCAAGGTTTCAGAGTCATTGTACCGGATCTCCGGGGTCACGGGCGGTCTGATGCACCGATGGGATCGTATACCATCGAACAAATGGCGGACGACGTCCTGCTATTGATGGATGAGCTCGATATTCCGAAGGCGGCGTTGCTCGGTCATTCCCTCGGAGGATATATAGCGCTCTCCTTCGCCCAGCGCTACGCTTCTCGATTGAACGGCTTTGGCCTGATCCATTCTACGGGTTATCCGGATTCGGATGAAGCGAAGGAGAAACGGGTGAAAGCGGTCAGCGCCATCCAAGGGGAGGGCATTACGGCTTTTGTTGACGGATTGGTGCCGGGCCTGTTTGCTCCGGATACGAAGGAAACCAAGCCGGAATGCATTCAGCGGGCGAAGGAGATCGGTTACCTTACGCCGCCGCAAGGTGCGATAGGGGCGGCGCTGGCCATGCGCGAGCGTCCGGACCGGCGCGATGTGCTCTCGGCTTCCACGCTGCCGATCCTGCTTGTAGCAGGAGAGAAGGACGGCTTGATTCCGGCGGAGCGCACCTTTACCACAGACCATGACAACGTAACCCGGATCGTGATCGAGGGCGCGGGTCATATGAGTATGATGGAGACGCCCGAGAAGCTCGGCGAAGTCATTTCCTCTTTCATGGGACGGCTGGAGCAAGAATAAATCCATATCGTTTATAATAAACGGATACTCCTATTGCGGGGTATCCGTTTGTTGCATTGCGGGCTGCAGTTGCAGTGGCCCCTCCATCGTTTCCGGACCCCGACTGACAAAGCGTGAACGAGGCAGAAGGGCGGCTACTGGAATTCTGGTCCCGGATAGCCTACAATTTAATCGTGATCCGGATTGGAATAGACCGGGCATGAATGCGCCTGCAGGGGATTCACCGAAGCTGCCTGGCATGCCGGTCCTAAGTTCCTCGGCAGCGGGAATTGCCGGAAGGTTAAAGATGAGGTCAACAATTCGCTGCATCCGGCACGGATGCAGGTTGGGGGCGAGTGCATGTTTCGCAGGGATTATCTTGTGCGGCTTATCGAGGATATGACACAGATGATAGCCAAAGTGTTTTCGCTCAAGCAGGAGCGCAAGCACACCGAAGCTTTATGGGAGCTGGATGAGCTTTTTAAACGGCAGTTCCGACTGAATTCAGGGCTGCTTCGCTCCTTGTCCGCAGCCGATATCGAGCAGCTCTTTCGCAATCATGGTTATCTGGAAGCGGACAAGCTGCAGAGTGCCGCAAGGCTGATGGAAGAGGAAGCGTCGCTGCTGCTCGAGCTTGAGCGCGAAGAAGAAGCCGTTATGCTCTATACCAAGGTCTTTCAGTTATATTTGAAGTCAGCCCTGCAAGGGGCGGATCCGAAACTGATCGGGTTGACGGAACGGATCGGTCTGCTGAAAGAACGTTTAAGGGCTTACGCGTGGCCCGAAACGGCGATGCTGGATTATTATGCGTATACGGAGCAGCAGGGGATGTTCGCGGAAGCGGAGAATACCCTGTACCAACTGCTGGATAGCGGTAAGATCGAATATGACGAAGGCGTAAGGTTCTATCAAAGATTGCAGCAGAAACGGCCCGAGGATTTGGCAAAAGGCGGGCTTCCGCTGGAGGAAGTCGAGGAAGGAATGGACGAGCTCCGCCGCCGTTTTCCGCATGCGGCGGTGGACGGAGACAAACCGTTTCCCGGCCTCGATTAACCTGTCTATAACATAAAAGAAAGCGAGATGTACCTTTTGGATGCATTAAGAAAATTGATTCATAACATCATGGAAGAAGCATCATTGATTACGGCTACGCTAAGCCAGCTTCGCAAGCGGGAAGGCATGACCTACAGCAAAGTAACGGTTAAGCCCGTAGAGCTCAAGAACAAGCTGCACTATCAGTTCGCCTATTATTCCGCAACCAAGGTCACCCATCAGAATGTGCCGGCGGATGAGGCGGAGGCCGTACTGTTGGATATGTTCGAAAATGTATTCCGGCAAGCGATGATCTATACGCCGGAAGCGGACTATCAGGTTCTGATTTCGAAGAAATACAAGGTTTCGATTCTGACCAAATCCGCTTCGAAGACCAAAACGGATTTGTCGCATAACCGGAAAAAGACCTACATTCTTGAAGAGGGAGAGCCGGTTCCGTTTCTGGTGGAGCTGGGCATCATGAGCGAGGATGGCAAAGTATTTGCCCGCAGATACGATAAATTTAAACAGATCAACCGCTTCTTGGAGATGGTGGAGGATGTCCTTCCTCATCTGCCGGAGGACCGTCCGCTTACGATCGTCGATTTCGGCTGCGGCAAATCCTATCTGACCTTCGCTTTGTATCACTATTTGGCGGTAACCGCGCGCAGAAAGCTGAATATTGTCGGATTGGATCTCAAGGCGGATGTCATCGAACACTGCAGTATGCTGGCGAAAAAACTGAATTATACCCAATTGCGGTTTCTTGTCGGCGACATTGCGGATTATGACGAACTGGAGCAGGTGGATATGGTGGTCACGCTGCATGCATGCGACACCGCAACCGATGCGGCGCTGGAAAAAGCGGTCCGCTGGGGGGCTTCGGTGATTCTGTCGGTGCCTTGCTGCCAGCACGAGCTGTTCGCCCAAGTCCAGAGCCCAGTCATGGAGCCGCTGCTGTCCCATGGCATACTGAAGGAACGCTTCTCGGCGCTGGCCACGGACGCCATTCGGGCCAAGCTTCTCGACCTGATGGGATACAAGACGCAGCTGCTGGAGTTTATCGATATGGAACATACGCCCAAGAATATTTTGATCCGTGCGGTCAGCGGTTCTGCCGGAGACCGGAATAAACTATGGCAGGAGTATACCGCGTTTCGCGATTTTTTAAGCGCCTCGCCGTACCTTGAACGGGCTTGCAAGGACCTTCTCCCGAATACGGAAATGGAATCGCGTTGAACCGGATTGGCGATGAACGTGCGAGCGCGCACGTTCATCGCTTTTTTGATGGGAAATAGGAACTTTGAAGCCGGTCTTCCGGTTATGCAAGGTAATCAACATCCAAACGCGGTCATTCTTCTAAAGAATGTACGTCGATGGACGTTTTTCTTGCGATGGCAATCAAAGCCTTGATCCAGGGAACCGTGCGGCCCTTACCGCACCAGATGTGATCGCCAACATTGAATCAAGAATAACGCCGACCGTCCTTGTCCACAATGGCTATTAGGCGGGTTTCATGTTCGGCACGCGGAGGAGCGGGAGCGTGCAAGTGGCAGAAACGGAGAAGGGTTACGCATTCTTTCTTGAACGGGGCGTGGTGTAATGGCATCGAATACCCTGCATCGTGTTTGCGGGATGATGCTGATCGGGCTGGGGCTTGGTGCCAGTATTCGGAGCGGAATGTTTTTTGACGAGGATATATATTGGATCGGAGCGGGTTTCGGCGTGCTTCTGCTGCTCATGACGGGAGCCGATTGGCATGGTGCCGTTCAAGGCCGAAAGAATCATGGCATGGGAAAACTGCCGGAGGCGGTTCCTTCGGACAGAGAATTGCGGGTGGTTCTTGGATGCATCTGCGCAATCCTTCTCATCTACGTCTTTCACGGGATAGGGCGCCCCCTCTCTCTGGAAGGCACGATGAAGGAAATCATCCTGTGGGGAAGCTATGGTTCTTTTGCCATTGCTGCTTGGCGCGCGTGCCGTACAGGCCCCGGCTTACGCATCATGCATGCCGGCTGGCATCTGCTGGGCGCCGTGCTGTGCGGCAGCGCCTTGCTTGCCGTATACGGGCTTATGGAGCTGCCGTATGGGATCTATCATACGGCGGATGCGGACATTAGCGCGACCGGCGCGAGGCTTGGCGGCCTGCTTCAGTACCCGAACACGTTCGGGGCGGTGATGGCCGCCTTTTTGCTGGAGCGGCTGTTCGCGCTGCCGTCCGTCCTGCGGAACCGGACGGGCACGCTCCGCGCAGCGGCTGCGCTGCTGCCGCTTGCGCCCTACACCGCCGCGCTGCTCCTGACGGAGTCGCGCGGCGCCTGGCTCGCGGCCGCTCTTGCGTGCGCGGCCGGCTTCGCCAAGGAGCGGCGTGCCTTGGCGCCGCTCCTGGTGGCTGCCGCCGCGCCTGTGGCGAGCGCGGCGCTGCTGTACCGCCAGCTGGCGGATGCCAGGCTGGCGCCAGCCGTGCTGCCCGGCCTGCTGTGGCTGGCCGGGCTGTGGGCCGGCGGCGTCCTCGCCGGCCTGCTGCTGTGCCGCTGGCGGCACAGCGGGGGGCCCGGGCGGCGTTACGCCGCGCCCGGGGCACTGGGAGCTGCGGCCTTGCTGGCAGCCGCAGCGATTGTCGTGATCCTGCTCCAGGTGCAGGATCGGACCCTGGGCGGCGCGGCAACGCTAAGCGCGCGCCGCCTCATGTACAGCGACGCCTGGCAGCTGGCCCGGTCGTCGCCGTGGCTGGGACGGGGAGGGGAGACGTGGCGGCAATCCTACCTTGCCATTCAGTCCCAGCCCTATGTGGGTGCCGAGGTGCATAATGGATATATGGATATCCTGTTGAATACGGGAATCATTGGGCTGCTGCTTGTCCTTATTTTGGTTATCTTTATGGTTGCGAGGCTCATCGCGGCAAGCTCCCGATTCATGCCCCCCGCCCTCGTGCTGATCGGACATGCGTCCGTGGATTTCGATTGGGGCTTCGGGCTGGTATGGCTGCTCCTATTGTGGCTTACGGTAATGGGCTTGGCCGGGGGTTCCCCCGATGAGGCACCTCAGCATGGATCTATGGCAACTCGGCTAACCCGGCCGTTCAAACGATGGAATCAACTGCAAGCCGGCTATGAAGGGGAGCGGGCCCCTTCCCTGTTGCCACGGCTCAGGGTTATGGCCATTCTCCCGCTCGCGGCTTGGACTTTCCTCGCCGCGGCGCTGGGCATCAGCGAGCTTCAAGAGCGATGGGCCGCATCGGAGCCGCCAGGCCGGCAGATCCTGCTCCTCCGATCCTCGTTAAAGTGGAACCCCGCCAATACGGATGGGGCCATAAAGCTCTCGGCATGGCTTCCCCCAAGCGAGCAGATTCCGCTGCTGAAACGAAGCATGGTGCATGCGCCGAATCACCCGGGTTTAAGCTGGAAGCTGGCAGAAGGTTATTCCCTAAGAGGCGAATCGGAGGAAGCGGCGGCATGGTTCAAAAGGGGCATCGAACTGGATCGTTTCAATCCGGTCAAGCAAACCCGGGCCGTGCTGAAGCTGGCCGCCCTTGCGGACTGGCACCGCAGGGCGGGAGATTCCGCCGGAGCGGTTGAGGCAGCCCGGGCCGGATGGGATACCTTGAAGCGCTATCGCTTCCTTGCGGCTGCCCTTCATGAGCTTGATCCTTTTCGAAATGACCGTGGCTTTCATCTGTCTGTGCTTGCGGCTCGGCAGGCCAACCGCTTCGATAACACGATGAAATGGGGAGAACGGGCGCATGCTGCAAGGCAGCCCTGATATCCGGTATCTCCGCAAAGTCTATGGCGAATCATGCCGAATCGCAACCGATCGCGGCAGCTTACCTTGCCCCAACTGACGCGGTACCATGAAGAGCGGCATGGCGTTGACGACGCTTTGCTGGTTCGCCTTAGAACGAACGGTGTAGAAAGGACCGACCTATCAATCTACGGTTGACGATCCCAATGCAGCCTTTTGTCGTAATTTCTCACGGTGTGACGGGAGAAGTGAGGGGGGCTATGTCATCCCCCGAAGGCATCCCGAAAGGCAGAGGCCAGCTGGCGCTCCGGAACCTGCCAGAGCTCGGCAAGCTCGCCGCAGACGTCTTTTTCCCACCAGTCGCACAGCAGTTTTTTATTGCTGTAGTTTTCGTGAATCCAGATTAGGTTTCCGATGACCTTCCGATAATACAATTCCTCTCCTTGCTTCAAGGTTTCCGGAGGAAGGTACAGCTTGAGCCGCTTGGTCGTACGGTATAATTCTTTGCTGCAGGCCCGCCGTATCCCGCGCGGGGAGGGGGGCTTGCTGCCCGGTCGTTTGGCATGGGGAGAATGCATGCTTTAACTCACTCCTTTGCTTCACCATATGTCCCGAAACGGGCGAAAGTCACTGCGCCGCCCATAATTGGGCGCATTATAAGGCATGTAGAAGGCATGTCCCGGGCTGTGTTAGAATAGGCTAGTACTAGAAATCAACGCAGTAGGAAGGCGGGGGACAAGCGTGGAATTCTTTTACGAGGCTGTGGGCCGACTGTTTGAATGGATCCAGCAGCTGGGCTATTTCGGAATCATGCTCGGATTAATGGTGGAGGTCATCCCAAGCGAGATCGTACTCGCCTATGGCGGTTATCTGGTTTCCATGGGGGAGGTTCATTTTATCGGTGCCATGATTTTTGGTACCATTGGCGGCGTGCTCGCCCAGTTATTCATTTATTGGATCGGCCGTTACGGGGGCAGACCCTTCCTGGAGAAGTACGGGAAGTACATACTGATTAAGAAGAAGCATATCGACTACGCCGAGGAATGGTTCGGCAAGTATGGTACCGGCGTTATATTTACGGCTCGGTTTGTACCGGTGGTAAGACATGCGATTTCCATCCCGGCGGGCATATCCAAAATGCATGTGGGCAGGTTTACGCTGTTGACCACCCTTGCGGTTATTCCGTGGACGGCATTATTCTTATACCTCGGATTGCTTCTGGGCGACCAGTGGGAGCATATCGACGAGAAGGCTGGGCCTTACGTTCGGGAAATTCTGCTGGGCGCATTAGCCGTCATGATTCTTTATTTTTTGATAAAATGGATAAAATCAGCGAAGGCGAGGTCGAAATAACGAATGAGTATGAATATGGCAAATCATTTGGGTACGGGCATATCTCCGCAGCAATTCATGGACGGCATGCAGAAGAACCAGGATACGTTCAAGGCAGGCTACGAGCAGTTTAAATGGGAGAATGAAGAGGATCAAGAGTTTTTTGAAAGCCTCAATTTCAGGGATGATCTGCGGGTCCTCATTCTGGCAGCGGATTGGTGCGGCGATGTTGCGCGCAATATCCCTGTCGTATTCCGTGCGATGGAGACCGCGGGGATTGAGACGGAAGTGCTGATTATGGAAGAGAATCTGGACGTCATGGATCAGTTCCTGACCATGGGCGCCCGTTCCATTCCGGTTGTGATCATTTCGGATACCGGGGGACATGTCCAGGGCACATGGGGACCGCGTCCGGCGCATGTTCAGAAGTTTATGATTGAGTTCAAGCAGAACAATCCGGATCGTGAAGCAACGGACTATCAGGACAACCTTGCCGTCACGCGGCAAAGCATCATTCAAGCCTACGGGGAAGGGTATGAGTTTCACGCTGCCATCATTAAGGAATTGCGTGAACTGATGTCAGGGTTTTAATCATGACACTTCATATTGAGACCTTTAATTTAGGACCGCTTCAGACGAATGCATATTTACTGACAGGGCCTGTAGAAGGCAAAGCGATCATTATCGATCCTGGCATGAACCCGGGGCCGCTCGTGAAGCGAATAGCGGATTTGGAGATTGAAGCGATCCTGCTGACCCATGCGCATTTTGACCACATGGGGGGCGTCGAGGAGATCCGCAAGCTGAAGGACTGTCCTGTCTATCTCCACACCTTGGAGAGCGAATGGCTGGCCAGTCCAAAGCTTAACGGTTCGCTGATGTGGCCTCAGGTCACCGGACCGCTGTCCACCGAGCCGGCGGAGTACGATTTGGCCGATGGACTGGAGCTGCAGCTGATCGGGCATACCTTCAAGGTCTTTCATACACCGGGCCATTCGCCGGGAAGCGTGAGCTTCAAGTGCGGAAATGACCTGTTTTCCGGCGATGTGCTGTTCCGTCTAGGCGTTGGGCGAACGGATCTTCCGGGCGGCCGTGAACGCGATTTGCTTGATTCCATTCAGAACACGCTGTATACGTTTGCGGATGAGGTCGTTGTGTACTCCGGCCACGGGCCTCGGACAACCATTGGCTATGAAAAGCAGCGGAATCCTTATGTTCCTGCGAGCAGTTAGGATAACATCCGACATAAATCGGGAAACTTTGTCTGGACAAATATAGACAAGATTGATACAATACGGTTAATTAAATGTTACCCATTGCGAAGCACGCAGACTGTGGAATTCATCCCGGTTTGCGTTCTTTTATTTTATGGGGAGTTTTTTTTGCATGGACGTGATTAGGGGGAAGCGCCAGTGAGAAAAGATCATCTATCGCTGCTGAACGGGAATGTTACAAGAAGCGAAGCGATTGATCGGCAACCGGAGTTCCGCCGGCGGGGCCAGACGGATATTTCATCCGTTGTCTGGGACAGGCTGGTGAAGGATGAAGGGATCGCGCAGCAGCCATGGCATCATCGGCTGCAGGTTATCAGATTGAATCAATAGGTGGACCGCTAACATGACACCCTCATCATGAAGTGAGAAACAATGATCCTCCGATTGGAGACTGCAGCCGGGTCCACCGGCTGCTTTTTTTTGTTTTTTTACGGATACCATAAGAAATTTCTGAAGCATCCGGAGGTATCTATATAAATTACATCATTTGGTACACGATAAATATAATAACCGTTTGAACGATTGGCTGCAGTTATTCGTATTACAGGCGAAGGCGAAAGAAGGTGATGATTTCAATCATGATCCCTGGCGAAGAGGATTTGATACGACAAGCGCAGTTAGGAGATGCTGCTGCCATGGCGCTGCTGTTCAAGCAGCATTACTCCTTCCTTTATAAATATTTGCTGAAAGTGACGATGGACCCGATGCTTGCCGAAGATACCGCGCAGGATACCATCGTTCGATGCATGGAGAATATGAACCGTTACAACGGGACTTCGTCCTTCTCCTCTTGGATGATTACCATTGCTACCCGTTTGTTCATCGATAATACCCGGCGAAAGAAACGGGAGAAGAAATGGCTGGAGCAGGAGGCGGTTCAATCGGCAAGGCGGATGCGCTGGCAGATGGAGCGGCGGGGAGAAGACTGGACGGATATGCTGGATGGATTGTCCCGATTATCCGAGGATCATCGGATTGCCATCCTGCTGAAGCACTATTACGGCTACAGCTACGAGGAAATCGGAACGATGCTCGGCATTCCCGAAGGAACGGTGAAATCGCGGACCGCCTACGGCGTTAAACAGCTGCGAAAGGAGATGGGTGACGATGGTCAGAGGACCTGAACATGAGGATGAAAAATGGATTGAAGAATTGAACCAGGAAATGAAGCGGGTGGATCAATTGTTTGAAGATGCGCCATCCCCATCCCTGGAAGGGCTGCATGCGTTGGCCGTTCATACCTTGGAACGCAAACGGAAGCGGATGAAATACGAGTTGCTTCTCTTTCTTCTGGTTGCGCTCTTTATCGTCGGCGGGGGATTGATGGCTGCCTTGGCAGCGCCGATGATCCTGCTGTTTATTCACGGGTTCGGCATGGTCGCGGGGATTTCCGTTCTTGTATTTTCCAAGAGTCTGAGATCTGCCGGAAAGAAGGGAATCCGATGAATGAAGTGAACGAGAGCCCGCTGGCAGTGATCGTCCTTGCCGTTGTGCTAGTGCTGATCCAAGGGACATGGCTTTTCCTGGATGCAAGGAAGCGGGGGCTTGGCAAGATGGCTTGGTTCTGGGGGATATGGGGGTCTACGACGATGCCGTTGCCGCTGCTCTTTTACTGGATATTCGTCATTCGTAAAGACGGCAGCGGGTCTTAAGCTTCTTTATTAAAATATGGAACATGGGGGATTGTTATGGATATTAACTGGGGATTGATCTGGCCGATTCTTGCACTGCAAGCGATTCTTGCGGTCACGGGTCTTCTATCTTTGTTTCGGGCAGAGCCGGCAAACATACGTGGGCCGAGATGGATGTGGGTGTTGATTATATTGCTGGGTAACATTCTTGGCAGCATTGCTTATTTTATTGCGGGGAGGCGAGAGGCTTGACGGAGAAACTTCTTAGCATTCACGAACTGACCAAAAGCATCGGAAGCATCATGCCGGTTAAAGGCATCTCGTTTGAATTGAAGCGCGGAGGCTGTACGGCACTGCTGGGACCGAACGGCGCAGGGAAGACGACAACGCTGCGAATGCTGGCAGGATTGATTCCTCCGACCCGGGGCGAGATCCGATATGGATCGGGAGATGGCCATACGGACAGTTGGCGTCACCGGATTGGTTACTTGCCGCAGTATCCGAAGTTTTATAGCTGGATGTCAGGTATGGAATATTTGTCGTTTAGCGCCAAGCTGTCGGGATTATCCGGAAAAGAGGCCCTTCGGCGAAGTCGGGAAGTGATCGAGATGGTGGGCCTGCAGCAGGCTGCCAAACGCCGGATATCCGGTTATTCCGGCGGAATGAAGCAGCGGCTTGGCATCGCACAGGCGCTTGTGCACGAGCCGGAGCTGATCATGCTGGACGAGCCGGTATCGGCGCTGGACCCGATCGGACGCCGGGAGGTTATGGACCTGCTCGACCGCCTGCGGGGGGAAGTCACCGTCCTGTTCTCGACCCATGTGCTTCATGATGCGGAAGAAATTTGCGATGACATGATACTGATGGTAGACGGGGAGATTGCGGAGAAGGGCGCGCTTAGCGAACTACGCACGAAATACCGCCAGCCGGTCTTATCGATTGATGTTGAACCGGGGGAGCGGGAAGTTGCTTGGCTCGACAGTCTCGCGAACCGTCCTTATGTGCAAGAGATCGAGCTCGGCAAACGCGGCGCCAAGCTGATGGTGACGGATATGAAGGTGGCGCGTGCCGCTTTGATCCAAGAGCTTGCCGACGGCGGAATCGAGCTGCTTCGTTTTGAAGCCGGCACGTCTACGCTCGAGGATATGTTTATGAAGGTGGTGGGCTCATGAAGCCGTTCTGGATCTATTATCAAAAAGAGATGCTTGAGTCCGGCCGGACCTATAAATGGATTTGGGTCCCCGCCGTTTTTCTGCTGCTTGGCATTATGCAGCCGGTATCGACCTATTATTTGCCGGAAATCCTGACCATGGCCGGAGAAGTGCCGCCGGAAGCGGCGGCGTTATTTACCGTCCCGTCCGCCGAGAGCGTGATGGCGTCAGCCTTAAGCCAGTTCAGCGTCATCGGCCTGCTGGTGCTTGTGCTTGCGGGGATGAACACGGTAGCTGGGGAAAGGGCCACCGGCACGGCTGAGCTTGTTCTTGCCCGCTCGGTATCCACGATTCCCATGATGGCTGCCAAATGGGCCGCCATGATGACTTTGGTAGCCGCATCCTTTGCGCTTGGGCTTGGCGGCGCAGCGTATTATACGCATCTGCTCATCGGTCCCTTGGAATGGGGAGCGGTGGCCAGCGGCGGGGGATTGTATGTCGTATGGCTGGCTTGGATCGTAACGCTTGCCCTGCCGCTCGGCGCCGTCCTCCGCGGCCCTGCCGCTGCTTTCATCAGCTTGGCGGTGGCCGGCGCGCTTTCGCTCTTGTCCGGTTTGCTGCCCTCCCGCCTTCAATGGAACCCGGGCCGATTAAGCAGCATGGCCGCGGAGCGGATTGTCGGCGAAGTGAGCAGCGTCTGGTCTCCGATCATCGTGGCGATACTGCTCATGGTGCTGTCGATTATCGTTGCCGCGAGGCTGCTCAGACGGAGCCCATTGTCCCCGCAATCCTAGTTTCCATGGGAGATTCAGGTTTTATCTGAATCACATGGACATCTCTATCTTTTTTTAGTAGACTATGAAGATAAGAAAACGGCAATCGACTTACTTTTCGGAAGACAGACCGCATATAGCGGAAGTTTTCTGGGGAAATAAGGATGATTAGCTGTAGAAGTTTATACTTTCTTATCGTTTGAAAAAGGATAGACAACTCAGGAGGTAGACGATGCTGCGTTTAGGGGAAAAGATCACAATCGTTGCGGATGCCTTTGAGCAGAATCTTCCAATCGGTCAATACGGCTATATCATCGCGTATGACCGAAATCCGGACAATGCGTTCGATTACGTCATTCGGATTCCGAGCCTCAACCGTAATTTTTTTGTTCCGGCGGATGATGTAGAGCTGGAATCAATCGTGTTGAAACAGGAAGCCGAGCGGGTCGAGCGGGAAGCGCTCATCGATTTCGCCCTGTCGACATATAATGAGAAGCTGTTTCGTCAAGTGATGAACGGCGAGTTGGAAAGTGTTGAAGAGGAAGAGGAAACCAAGGAAGCAATGTCCCAGGCGGACTTCATCAAACAGGTGAATCTTCGCGCTTGGATCTAGGAGAGTCGGCTGAGGCCGACTCTTTTTTGAAGTGACGGGCAAGCAGTTCCTGAGAGTTCCGCGCTTCAAGCCATTGGATTGAATCTTCCATGCTTCTACAATATAATGAGAAAAGTTATCGAGACAGACTTTACCCCTTTAACTGGATGGGGGCATGAAGGAGGACGCAAAGCCATGAGCATTACCGATAAGGATGTTCAGCATGTAGCGAAGCTGGCCCGATTAAATTTGACGCCTGAAGAAGAGCAGATGTTTACCGGCCAACTGAATGCGATTTTACAATATGCCGAGAAATTAAACGAATTGGATACGGACGGCGTTGAGCCGACTACGCACGTGCTGCACCTCAGCAATGTCATGCGGGAAGACGAAGTGCGCGAGAGCCTGCCGATCGAGAAAGTGCTGCTCAACGCACCGGATGAAGAAGACGATCAAATTAAAGTACCTGCTGTTTTGGAATAGCCTGGAGGGAGGATACACACTTGAGTCTGTTTGATTACAAGTTATCGGAGATACATAATAAGCTGCAGAATAAGGAGCTTTCCGTAACCGATCTGGTCGACCAAGCGTTTACCCGTATTTCCGAACGTGAGGATCGGGTAAAGGCATTTATTACGCTGGACGAGGAAGGCGCGCGTACATCGGCCAAGGCTTTGGACGACAAGCTGGCTGCTGGGGAGACGCGCGGACTGTTGTTCGGACTTCCTGTCGGAATTAAGGACAATATCGTAACGGAAGGGCTTCGCACCACATGCGCAAGTCAGTTTCTGTCTAACTTCACGCCGGTTTACGATGCGACGGTTGTCGGCAAATTGCGCGCGGCGGACACCGTAACGATCGGTAAGCTGAACATGGATGAATTTGCAATGGGAGGCTCCAATGAGAACTCCAGCTTTTATCCCGTGCGCAACCCCTGGGACCTGGACCGGGTACCAGGCGGATCGAGCGGCGGCTCGGCTGCGGCCGTAGCTGCCGGCGAAGCTTACTTCGCGCTGGGCTCGGATACCGGCGGCTCCATTCGGCAGCCGGCTTCTTACTGCGGCGTCGTGGGACTTAAGCCGACCTACGGACTCGTATCCCGGTTTGGCCTTGTCGCCTTCGCTTCATCGCTGGACCAGATCGGGCCTTTGACGAAAAACGTAGAAGATTCTGCCTATGTCCTGCAAGCCATCGCCGGTTATGACCCGATGGATTCGACATCCGCCAAAGTGGACGTGCCTGACTATGTGAGCGCGTTGTCCGGAGACGTTGCCGGCCTGCGCATCGCCGTTCCTAAAGAATATCTGGGCGAAGGCGTTGACGCCGAAGTGAAGGAAACCGTCCTGAATGCGCTGAAGGTGCTTGAATCGCTGGGCGCTACCTGGGACGAAGTTTCCCTGCCGCATACCGATTATGCGGTCGCTACGTATTATCTGCTTGCTTCTTCGGAGGCTTCCTCGAATCTGGCCCGCTTTGACGGCGTACGTTATGGCGTTCGTTCCGACAATGCAGGCAGTTTGATCGACCTGTATCATGAATCCCGCAGCCAAGGCTTCGGCGATGAGGTGAAACGCCGCATCATGCTGGGGACTTACGCGCTTAGCTCGGGCTATTACGACGCCTATTATTTGAAGGCTCAGAAAGCCCGCACCCTTATCAAGCAGGACTTCGATAAAGTATTCGAGCAATATGATGTCATCATCGGACCAACGGCTCCGACTACGGCTTTCAAGCTGGGGACGCAGGTCGATGATCCGCTGACGATGTATTTGAACGATATCCTGACGATTCCTGTCAGCCTGGCGGGAGTGCCGGCAGTAAGCGTCCCTTGCGGATTCGCGGACGGACTGCCCGTAGGAATGCAAATTATCGGGAAAGCCTTTGATGAGTCGACCGTGCTGCGCGTTGCGCATGCCTACGAGCAGAATACAGATCATCATAAACGGCGCCCTGAACTGTAAACCGGCGGCAGAGAAGGAGGGAAACAATCGATGTCTACATCAAAATATGAAACGGTTATCGGATTGGAAGTTCACGTAGAGCTGCATACCCATTCCAAAATTTTTTGCGGCTGCTCCACTGCGTTCGGAGCTCCGCCGAACACGCATACATGTCCCATCTGCCTTGGCCATCCCGGCGTTCTGCCCGTATTGAACCGCCAGGCTGTGGAATATGCCATAAAGGCTGCCATGGCGCTGAACTGCACCATCGGCGATGTCAGCAAATTCGACCGCAAGAACTATTTCTACCCGGATTCCCCGAAAGCATACCAGATTTCCCAGTACGATCAGCCGATCGGCGAAAACGGCTGGATCGATATTGAGGTGGACGGGAAGACGAAGCGGATCGGCATTACCCGCCTGCACCTGGAGGAAGATGCCGGCAAGCTCACGCATGTCGACGGAGGTTATGCATCGCTGGTCGACTTTAACCGGGTCGGAACGCCGCTCGTTGAGATCGTGTCCGAACCGGAGATCTCAACGCCGGAGGAAGCCAAGGCTTACTTGGAGAAAATGCGGGCGATTATGCAGTATTGCGACGTATCCGACGTGAAGATGGAAGAGGGCTCGCTTCGCTGCGACGCCAACATCAGCCTTCGTCCATGGGGACAGAAGGAATTCGGAACGAAAGCCGAGCTGAAGAACATGAACTCCTTCCGCGGCGTGCAGCGCGGATTGGAATATGAGCAGTTCCGTCAAGCGGAAATCCTTGATGAAGGCGGCGTGATCGTACAGGAAACGCGGCGCTGGGACGAAGCCCAGGCGAAGACCTTCTCCATGCGAGGCAAGGAGCAGGCGCACGACTACCGCTATTTCCCGGACCCGGATCTGGTATCGGTGCATATCAGCGAAGAGTGGAAAGAGGCGGTTCGCGCGACGATCCCCGAGCTTCCGGATGCCCGCAAGGCCCGCTATGCTTCCGAGTACGGCTTGCCGGACTATGATGCTGCGGTCATTACGTCATCCAAGCTGCTCGCCGACTTTTTTGAGGACAGCTTGAACTACACGAAGGATGCCAAATCCGTATCCAACTGGATCATGGGCGATCTGCTGGGTTATTTGAACTCGAACAATCTGGAGCTGTCTGAAGTGAAGATTACGGGCCAAGGCTTGGGCGAGATGATCGGCTTGATCGAAAAGGGGACCATCAGCAGCAAAATCGCGAAAACCGTCTTTAAGGAGATGCTGGAAAGCGGCAAGCTGCCTGCGCAAATCGTTGAGGAAAAGGGACTTGTCCAAATCAGCGATGAAGGTGCGATCAAAGGCATCGTCGAGCAGGTGGTCGCGAACAATCCGCAATCCGTGGAGGATTACAAGGCAGGCAAACAGAAGGCGATCGGCTTCCTGGTTGGTCAAGTGATGAAAGAGAGCAAAGGGAAAGCCAACCCGGCCCTCGCCAACAAACTGCTGGTTGAGGTGCTGAACGGATAATTAAACGATCCGGGGGTTTCCTCGAATCATGTTTTTAGAAGATGTGGAGCTTGTCCCGAAATCGGGGCAAGTTCCTTTTTAAGATATCAGAAAGTATGAACTTCGGAGAGGCTGCTGCCTGATATCGCCAGAAAAGATACCGTAAAACGCGGTCTGTCTTCTTTGAGAGCACGCCGATGATTTTTTTCTTACAATAACTCGGTTAGGGGATGAACGGATGATTAAGGAACTATCCTTGGAGGATCGGGATACCGTACAGCAGATCTGGAGCCTGCAGCACATGGCGTACCCTTTGGAAGCCGAATTGATCGGATTCTCCGAAATTCCTCCGCTGCTGGACACCTTTGAGACGATCCGTGCGAGCGGGGAAACCTTTATAGGTTATATAAATGAAGAAGGGGATCTCATCGGAGCCATAGCGGTGGAGCCCGAAGTGGATCAGGTTACCATATCGCGGATGATGGTCCATCCCGGTCATTTTCGCAAGGGCATCGCGGGGAGTTTAATTCGCCATGTATTGGAATGCTACAAGGAGGCGCCGATGTTCACGGTCTCGACAGGGACGCGCAATACGCCGGCGGTGACCTTGTACGAGAAATTCGGGTTCGTGAGGGACCATGCATTCGAGGTTGCTCCGGGCGTGGAATTGACCGAGTTTCATCTTCATAAACAATGAATGATATCGCAATTCGACAGACGTGACGTGAGGGGAGTATCGTTCTTTTGACTAATCCTTGGGTGATAGATAATGTATCCATATTATTACGATTGCTGCTGGCTATGCTCCTTGGCGGCTTGATCGGTTTTGAACGGGAGCGTTCCAACCATGCTGCAGGACTTCGCACGCATATATTGGTATGCTTGGGTTCTACACTTATTATGCTGTTATCCATTTACGGTTTCTCCGATTTCGTAGACGAGATTAACGTTAGGATTGACCCTGCGCGCTTGGCAACGGCCGTCATTACAGGGATCGGTTTCTTGGGTGCCGGCACCATTTTGTTTACAGGCAAATCCATTACCGGATTAACGACCGCCGCGTCCATCTGGGTTGTGGGCGCCGTGGGGCTTGCCGTAGGGGCCGGGTTTTATTTTGCGTCGATTGTATCCACGGTGCTGATCCTTCTGAACCTGGTGGTCTTTAATAAGCTGGAGCAGCGGTACATCCGCGGCAGCAAACTGCATTTGATCACGCTGCATGCGGCGAATACGCCGAATATTTTGGATGACATATCGGCAGTTCTGGAGGAGCAGGAATTCGTGATCAAGAAGCTCGTCGTAAACGAGCGGAGCAATGCGGCATACGGGGAATTGCAGCCTGCGGTCCTAGGACTCGAAATTTCGCTGCAAGTCTTGACCGATCGTAAATTCGAACCGATGGAGATCACCCGGCGATTGCGGGGAATCGGCCACGTAACGATGGTAACGGCTGAATAACCGGCTTCCATCATCATAACCAAACGGCATCTGCTGAATTACCGGCAGGGCCGTTTTTTTGCAGGCTTATCAGCTTCTCCTGAACGGCCTATCCAGTTTTTTGCCAGTTACTTCGGCTTCGCATTGGGGTACTATCAAAGAAAAACATCGGTAAACAACGCCAGTCCCTTGATGTTTGGAAGGAGGCGAGAAGGTTATGAATCCAACCACCGAAACGCAATCCGCAGTCCGCAAGAAAAAAAGGCGCTCGATTCGGATGAAGCGGCATCCCGGACTTCAGCGAAAAAGACGGAAACTCTACGCGCTTTTATTAGCCGCTCTCATTCCAGGTCTGGGTCATCTGTACCTCGGCATGTACCGTAAGGGAATCACGTTCATCATGCTGCTGCTGCTGGATATATCGGCGCTTCTATATTTCTCTTCCATCGGCATGCAGATCAACGTTCCGCTGCTTGTCGTGCTGGGGCTTCTGATTCCGGTCGGTTATTTCTATAACGTGTATGACGTGCTGCAGGCAGCCGAATATATTATTTCCCGAAAAAGACGCGGCGAGGCAGCCGCTGCTTCCGGAGGTGACGGAAGAGGGAACGGGGCTAATCATCTGTTCCGCGGCGAACGGGGAATCGCCTTTGGCTTGATGCTGGTTGTTACCGGGTCCCTGCTCATTTTGTTTCACCAGAAGCCGCCTTGGCTGCAGCAGGGAATTCGCGACTACGGTGCGGAGGCCTCCGCCATCGTGCTCATCGTTATCGGGATTTGGGCCGGGATCCGGGAAGCTCTCAGGCATCATAAAGACAAGAGAAAATCCCTATAGTACACGTACAGCGGCACATGGGTGAAAGCCGAGTAATCAGACGAGGGGAGGAGACGGATGAAACACAAAATCAGAGTTGGGCGATATACGGCCGCCTTGCTGCTTGTCAGTACGGGCGCATTGCTGCTGCTTGACGAGTGGAGAGGGACGGATTATATATTCATGCTCCAGCGTTGGTGGCCGCTGCTGTTTATCCTGCTCGGCGTTGAATATATAGTCAGGTATACGCTGTCCCGCGCCCTGGGCCGTCGTAGGGAATTTCGGTTTCGGCCGGATATTCGGGGAATTCTGCTGGCAGTCGCCGTTACGGCGTCCGTATTCGTGATTTCCCAGCAGGAGCATTTCCTTCATCTCTGGAACCGGGTGAGCCTGAATTTGACGGCAGCGGGCGTGGATTACAGCGAAGCTGAAGATAACCGGTTCCAGAAGCCGGCACTGGATATACCGGTGGAGCTCGATACCGAGAAGATCATCGTTGATCACTTGAATGGAGATATCTCCATCACGCGGCAGGATGTCGACGATATCCGGGTGGAAGCGGTAGTGTGGGTCGACCGAGAGCAGCCCGGTGTAGCGGAGGCGATCGCCGAGCAGTCGACGATCGAGGTGGGGGAAGGCAAGACGATCACGATTCGGTCCAAGGGAAAAGCCTATGGAGAATCGGGTAAACGGCAGCCCCGAATGAATTTGAATATCGCGGTCCCGGATGATCGCCGGTTCAATTTTGAGATACGGACGATGAACGGAGCGATTACCTTAAACCGCGTAGAGGCGATTGAGAATATTTTGCTGGAGAGCGGGAATGGACCCATCACGATGGATCGGGTCTACGGGAATGTCACAGGCAAAACGCTGAACGGTGAAATGACCGCGCGCGGCGTTATCGGTAATATTAAAATGTCCACCAACCGCGGGAATATGCTGGCCGTCGACATCACGGGCGAGACCGACTTGACCACGCAAGTAGGAAACATGACGGTCAAACGAACGACGGATCATATCCGGGTCCAGACGAGGAACGGCAATATTCTGATCAGCGGCGCGGAGTCGCAATTAAGCGCCGAGTCCCTTAATGGCGGAGTAGCCATTCGTTCCCCTCGGATCGGAGGCGATTGGAATGTATATAGCGCGGTTGGAGAGATGAATCTTCACGTTCCTCTCGAGGGCGATTACAAGCTTGAAGGGACGATTAGTTACGGAAGAATTCTGACCACGCTGCCTAATCTTAAGATCGAGCAGAAAACCATTTTCGGGGAATCCGGCACCGGCGAGCATTCCATTCGCATTGAAGGCAACAGTAACCTGAACATTTACCGGAGCTACCCGGAACAGGAGGAAGGCCGGAACAGCGGGGGCTGGACGCCTCTGCCGGATTGACAACAATCCAAGAAACGCCGTACAATAAAGCGTAAGAGCGATCTAAGCTTTGTAAAAACCAGTTAAACTTGAAGGCGGTGGGCAACCATGGGAACGTCCGTACAGCATGCGCTGGAACAACTGAAAACGACCGGTGTCCGAATCACGCCGCAACGTCATGCGATTTTAACGTATTTGGTGGAATCTATGGGCCATCCGACAGCGGATGATATTTATCGGGCTCTGGAACCTAATTTTCCTAGTATGAGCGTAGCCACAGTATATAACAATTTAAAAATGTTTATTGAAGCCGGCATGGTGCGTGAGCTGACGTACGGAGACAATTCGAGTCGCTTTGACGCCAACGTCTCCGACCATCATCATGTCATCTGTCAAAGTTGCGGCAAAATCGAGGATTTCAGCTATCCGTCCCTCGAAGATGTGGGAGTGCAGGCTGAGAAAAGCACCGGATTTGAAGTAAAGGGACTGAGAATGGAGCTGTATGGGCTCTGCAAGTCCTGCCAATAGACGCCGGTTGTTATAGATGATGAACGTGCGGAATGAACCATTCCACACGTTTTTATTTTTAAGGGCTTATTTTTTCGCGACGGTATTGGGGCGATTTGGCGAAAGTGAAATGGGGGAGCAGTTTGGCAAGAAGAAGATATCGGGGAAAAAAGAGGCGTACAAACAGAAGCTCTTTTTATCTGGGGCTGATGCTGATTGCGGCGGGGGTCTGGTGGGTTGTCACCACGTTGTTTCCGAACCAGACCTATACCGAACCGGACTGGCGCGGAATGGACAAGCCGATTTTCGTTCAGGGCGAATTGAAGGAGCATCCTGCTCTGGGGTCTGGCGAAGAGCTGCTGCTGCCGATCACGGTGATTCAGGAGAGCGTGGATGCCGACATCCGTTACGAGCAGGAAACGGAATCGATTATTATCACGACTTCCGAATCGGTTTTTCGCATAAAGATGGATAGCACGAAGGGGGAACTGAACGGCAAAACGGTGACCCTGCCTTATGCGCCTGAACTGGTTAACGGCATTGCTTACGTTCCGCTGAAGCCGCTCAAACAGCATTATGGGGTGGCCGTTCACGAAGACTCGGCAACAGGCGCGGTCATTTTGATGCGCGCCGGGGATGCGATTCAGCTTGCGAAGGCCGCTCCCGGTCAACCTGAGGACACCGTGGCTCTGCGCGAGAGCGGGGAGAAGAAGTCCCCGATCGTACTGGACATGCCGGCCGGCGAGCGGCTTCGGGTATGGCGCGAAGAGGGGGGATGGTTATTCGTTCAGGCGGATAACGGGTATACGGGATATGTTCTTAAAGAGCAGATCGAGCTTGGGGAACTGAAAGAAATTCCGGCTCTGAAGCAGACCCCTTCGCGGGCTGAGCTGGAATGGAAGAACAAGTCGGTCAACCTGGTATGGGAAGCCGTTTACACCAAGAATCCAAGCACGGATAGCATTGGCGAACTGCCCGGGGTCAACGTGGTCAGTCCGACCTGGTTCAGCATCGTGGACGGAGAAGGAACGGTCAAGTCCAAAGCGGTTAAGCAGTATGTGAGTTGGGCGCATAACAGGAACAAGGAAGTTTGGGGTCTTATGGACAACAGCTTCGACCCTGACCTGACAACCGAAGCGCTGTCTACGTTCGATAGAAGATCCCATATCATCGAACAGATGCTGGCTTATGCCAAGCAATACAATCTTGACGGTATCAATATCGACTTTGAAAATGTCTACACCAAGGATAAAGATCATGTCGTACAATTCGTGCGGGAAATGAAGCCGCTGGCCAAAGCCAGAGGTTTGATTGTGTCCATCGACGTTACGCCCAAATCGAACAGCGAGATGTGGTCGCTCTTTCTCGACCGGAAACGACTTGGCGAAACCGTTGATTACATGATGGTGATGGCCTACGACGAGCACTGGGCCACCAGTCCGAAAGCGGGATCGGTCTCCTCATTGCCATGGGCTGAGCAGTCGGTAAGGCGAATCCTGGAAGAGGATGCAGTACCGCCATCCAAGCTGGTGTTGGGCGTACCGTTATATACAAGGGTCTGGACGGAAACGAGCGAAGCGGGAGAGACGAAGGTTTCCTCCAAAGCGATTGGTATGGAGAAGCTGCAAGCCCTGCTGAAGGAGCAGAAGGTGAAAGGCTCGCTGGATGCCGGGACCGGACAGAATTATGTCCAATTCACGGAGGGAGAGTCCATTAAGAAGATATGGATGGAAGACGGCACTTCATTGCAATCCCGGGTCAAAATGGCCAAAAAGCTGGAGCTTGGCGGCATTGCTTCCTGGAATCGAAGCTTTGCCGTCCCGGAAACCTGGCATGTTCTTAAGACGATACACGATTAGGAATCCATGAACTTATCATTCTTATCCTAAACACAAAGAACCCGGTTATCCTCGCGATAACCGGGTTCTTTGTGTTTAGTCGTCTTAAGCGTTGCGAATCCTACATATAAGCAGGTTCTGCAAATCCTTGTCAGGATTTGATCTGCTGGGCTTCAAGCTCTTCTGCTGTGATGTTGGCTTGGCTTGGATCCAGCGTCAAAATCGTATGGCAGAACATGCAGCGGTCGGTTTTGCCCAGCATTTTGGTCAGCTTATTGCACTCCGGGCACTGGATTTGGACGGCGCTCGTGGACAGCATGCCTGCCCAAAAGTAAATGCCGAGACTTCCCAGCATCATAATCAGGCCAAACACCAATCCGATACCGGCAAATATTTTGCCTGCTTGTCCAAAGAATACGATACCGGCCGTGCCAAGCACCATAAGGCCCATGCCGAGCATTGTCAGCAGCAATCCCCATGTGCGGAAGGCGTTGATTTTTGCATTCTTAAAGATCATGCTCGAAAACTCCTGTCCATTCAAATAGTTGTTTATGGAATAAGGCGAAACAAGAAATGAAATCTTGAATTCCGTTTGTCATCTTATAAGATCTTATCTCCTAAAAGAAGGAACTTACATGGACATGTAGAATTACATTATAACTGAAATGGCTGAAATTCGCCAAGGAATGTATGGAGGGAAACGTGGAATTAACCAACTTTTCTTTTTATTATGGAAATACGGTTGATGAGGAAGCTGTAGGAGCGATAGCATACCGTAATTCGGACAAAATGCAGCGAGGATCACTAGTTCACGATTTTGAGGTCAATATTGTTGTCGTGTATGACGGAACGCCTGATGAGCCTCCCATCCAGCATTCTATCGTAGGCGGGGAACGCTGTCAGGTGTTAAGCATCGGCTTGGACGAATTGCATCGGGAGCTCCTGAGGGGCACGCACAAAGTACTGATCAAATGCCTCCTGGAAGGGGATGTCATAAAAGACAATCAAGATCGCCTTTCCAATCTGCGGCGAGATTTCCTCAGGTTCGCAGAACCGTTCCGGGAGCAAAAATTGTTTATAGGCTTTGCCCACTTCCTGCAAAAGTACATGGATGCCAAGATGCTTTTGAAGGAGGAGCGGGTGCTGGATGCTTACCATACTCTATTGGAAGGTCTGCACCATTGGGGCGAGCTGGAGCTGATCGAGCGGGGGATTCATCCGGAATCGGCGGTCTGGGAGCAGATTACAGGATTAAACACGCCTGTACGCAAGTTATATGAAGAGCTTACGGTCAGCACGGAAACGCTGGGACAACGGGTAGAGCTGGCCTTGCTTGCCTATGAATTCTCGATGATATCCAAGCTGGAGAGTTCTTCTGCGCTATTGCTCCGCATATTAAGAAGCCGTCGGAATCCTTGGACGATACA
>NZ_CP062261.1 GCF_014863545.1 Paenibacillus sp. JNUCC32
TGTTTTCATGCATAAACGGTGTATAAACGATGAATATTGCGTGCATATTGGCGTGAAAATGGATACGGAAATTGAAAACCGCGTAACTATGCGGATTGGCAGGCGCAGACATATGTATAAAACCCATATTTTGTGCACATGTCCGTACTGTAAAGCACTAAAGTGGAGGCCCCCGGGGGTGGTTACGAAAAGTGAGCGCCACCTGACGCCCGAACATTTCTCGCAAAATTTTATAACCGAGGGGTTAACGTAATCGAATACGCAAGCATATACCTGAGCGCTAATTCTACCGTGGATTTAGCGCTTTTTGTATTGCGGAAGGGTTAACGGAGGCCGGACGATTATAAACGATAAAACGACGCTAATTTTCACGGAGGTGTTAACATTGGATGACCGATACCTGCGCTGCCCTACGGATGACGGCGGGATGTACGACTATTACGTTCTGCACGACGGATTAATTTACGGAATGGCAAGCTGCGACGATGCGCTGTATCCGTTATCTGACGAAGAGGCGGAGGCATTCCGCAACGCACATATACCCTACGCCAAATCTGACCGTTGATTTAGGCATTTTTGTGTTTCCGGAGTATAAACGGTCATCCAGCGCAATCAAACGCTAAATCCACGCTAATTTTACGGAAGGAGGACGCAACCATGTCCGATAAGAAAAAAGCCGCCCTCGAAGCACGATTAGAGGGGCGCCAGATTAAAGCCGCGCTACTGTGCGTTGAGCGCGAGTTCGCAGCGGAAGACGAGCGCAAGTCATTCGATGAAATCGCGGAAGAAATCGGCATCAGCCGCCAATCGCTGTTTAAGTGGCGCACGCAAAACCGCGCCTTTATCGAATATGTCAATTATGTCGCGGATGATTTCCTAGCGTCTGAGCGTGCGTACGTCTACCGCCAGCTAATGAAGACGATAAACGGACCGCAGCCTAGTGTTAAGGGTATAGATCTCTACTTTAAGCGGCACGGTCTCATTACGCAGCAGGTCGCGGTCGAATCGAAAGACGCTACGTCAACGCGTTCGAACGAAGAGATCACGCAGGAACTCGAAGAATTGGACACGCTGCTGGCGGACGTCGACGGCGAAGAATAACGAAGGAGGTGCGTTCCAATCGCATTTGTCAACGATGCCTGGCTTGATAAAGCTGCGCGAGAAGAGCGCATCAAGCTCGTTAGTGAGCGCGCCAAGAAACTACGCGACCTAGTCAAAGCCGGCCGAGCAACAACATATCACGAAGAATCATTGCGCGCTACGATTGCGGAGTTAAAGCGGCTCAAACGTATCGATCGCGCTGAGTACGATTTGCTCTACTTCACATACGAATATTTCTCGGAGGACTTGAATCCGGGCAATCCCGATAACTTGATACCGGCCGGACAGAAATACGAAGACGCGGCGGAATTTCACCGGACATTGTGTTCGCTGCTGGACGATATCTCGCGCGGAGGAATCGAGTCTAACGTCGGCTGGTCGGTAGGACGGCGCCACGCCAAGACCGCCTACCTGTCGAACTCGTATCTATGTCACCAAGCGGTATATCGGCACAAGCATTATATCGTCGAGGTATCGGAGACAACGGACGTAGCCGGCGACTTTATTCAGTGGGCACGCAATCAGCTCGTATTCAACGAGAAGCTGCGCGAGGATTTCGGCGTCCTCCTTCATCCGCGAAAGTCGATGAACGAGACGGACAACAAGTACGAATTTATCACGCTAACCGGAACGAAGGTCGAAGCGAAGGGCATGGGTACGCAGATGCGCGGACTCCGCCACGGATCGCACCGGCCAGACTTGTTTTTGCTCGACGATTTGGAATCCGGCGACAATACGAACACGAAGGAATTGCGCGCGAAGAACCTTAACTGGTTCCGGACGGAGATGCTCGAGGCGTTAGGCTTCGGCGGCATTTGCGTATACATGGGAACCATCGTCCATTACGACTCGCTACTCAATCACGTACTGACCAAGCGTAAGGACTTTATCTCGCGTAAGTTTCCGGCGATTTTGCGTTGGTCTGAACGCGAAGACTTATGGCAGCAATGGCGCGAAATCTACAACGCGGACAGAGACGAAGCGAAAGACGAGGCCGACGATTTCTATGCGAAGAACGAAGCGGAAATGCTACGCGGTACAGAAGTATTGTGGCCGCAAGCCTACACGTACAAGTATTTCATGGAAAAGCGCGAGGCTATTGGAACCAAGGCGTTCAATCAGGAATATCTCGGCAATCCGATCGACGAGGAGTCGCAGGTATTTAAGCCGGAAGACTTCGTTTACTATACTGAGTCGGACATCGATATCAACACGCTTGAGATTTACGCCGGCATTGACTTCGCGATGGGCAAGGAGAAGGGCGACTATAGCGGCATCATATCGGTCGGCAAATCGGCGGCCGGCGTTTGCTACGTACTCGACGTTTTCCTTGAGCGCGTTCATCCGGACATATTGCTCGATACCGCGGTCGAAAAAACATTACGGTTTCAATACGATGGCCTGGCGGTAGAGGCGCAACAAGCGCAAGAATGGTTCGCGCAGAAGTTGGCGGAAGCCTTACAGAAGCGCGGATATCCAGCGCACACTCGCTTAAAGCAAATTAAGCAACGTACGCGAAAAAGCCTACGGATTGAGGCGCTACTGCCGGACATCCAGGCGGGCCGCATCCGATTCAAACGGGAACAGCGCTTGTTGCTCGAAATGTTCGAATTATATCCGAATCATAACCACGATGACGGACCGGATGCCTTGCAAATGGCCGTTTCTGCCGCGCTATCATCTTCCGGATATGTCCGGACAGCGCGCAAACGTACACGATAACTAAACGAAAGGAGGGCGTAAATGCTTACGAAACTCATAGCGCCATACGCGACGATTAGCGAAGACTTTTACGAGCGCCTTATTTTCTCTCCGCTGCAGCAGGCGTTAGGCGGCCAGACCTGGCGCCGGATCGACCGTCAGCTACGCGATTACGAATATTACGCCGGCAAGCAGCACGTAAATCCTGCGACCGGTCAGCTCGTAACCGCGAAGGAGATGCCGAGGCCGCCCGAATTGGATTACGATCCGATCCGTTTTCCGACGAACTATTTCAAATCGTTCATCGACAAGAAAGCGCGCTGGCTTATGGGCGGTCAACACGGTATTAACGTTCCGACTCCGCAAGAGCCGACGCCAGAGCAGGCGAAGGTTGCCGCAAGTTACGAGTCGTTGCTGTATCAGTTATGGCGCGAAAACAAGATGCGGACGTCCTTAACGAAAGCAGCTCGCGATTACCTTATCGCCCGCCGAGTCGTATGCAAGATCGTATTTGACACGAATACCGGCAAATTACGTTGGGTATGGCGGCCGGATACCGAATTTGTTCCCGTTTATTCCGACGAAGACATGACGCTGTTAATCGGCGGCCACTTCGTATCAGAACGCGAAGAGGACGGGCGGACACTCATCCGCAAAGAATCGTTTACGCTCGAAGGCGGAGCGTGCTATTACGAAGACGCCGAATATACGACGGACTTGAAACGCTACCGCACTATTACAGAGAAGGCGTCGATGGGAATCGATTTCCTTCCGCTTGTGGTGTTCGCGGTTCCCGGACTGTCTGGCGAGGAGATGGATACGTCAGAAATCGAAGCGATGCGCGCCGTTACCGATCGTCTTAACGCGATGAACGAGGATGCCGCCGATTCGCTTAAATTCGAAATGTTCGCGATGACGGCGCTCCTTAACGTGCCGGCCGGAACAGCGGAAAAGGTACAGATTGCGCCAGGCGCAGTTATCGAAGTGGTCGGCGGGATGGGCGGTACCGAGGCGAAACCAGACGTCAAACGGATTGAAGGTACGTTCTCCTGGTCCGCGGCATTCGACGGACAATATTCGCGATTGAAAGCGGCATTGCACGAGATCACATCGCTTCCTAACGTTGTGCCGCAGGAACTTAACTTCGGCGGACTCAATGGCGATGCGCTACACGTACTATTCCAATCGATCATACAGGAAACAGAAGAACACTGGCTCGAATGGCAGGACGGTCTGCAGGAGCTACATGAGAAGTCTATACGCTACCTTAAGGCGCGCCTCGATCGCGCTGTTTTTGCGTACGACAAATCGGTTGTACGGTCGATTAACGACTATACAAACGAGATTAAATTCGTTCTTCCGTTGCCGGATAACCGCAAATCACTCGTTGAGTTGTTGACGGAAGAAACCGCATCAGGATTCGAATCCATTGCCGGTGCTATGCGTCGTTTAGGCGTAGAGAATGTCGCGGCGAAAAAGCAAGAAATCGCAGGTGAGACGGCGGAAAGACGAGCGGAGACAGACCCGTACCAAGGAGGAAACGGTAGTGTCTAGGTTTTCAAACTCAACCGTCACGCATTTAGCCGGCGCTAATGCGGTCGATGCGCAGGCAGTTACGCCAAACAACAACGCTAATCTGACGCGCGGTGCTACGAAAGGGCTGTACGTTGGCGGTTCCGGCGATGTTGTCGTAGTCATGGCGGGCGGAAGCGAAGTCAAATTTACCGGATTGGCTGCCGGCATTGTCCATCCGCTATCGGTCGTACGCGTTAAAGCTACCGGAACAACGGCGGTCGGCATTGTCGCGGTGTACTAACGATGATTATCGGAGTAGGCGTAGGAATGAGCGCGGCCAAGGTAAACGCAGAGCCGCCGGTATTATTTGCGGATGACTTTAATCGTGCGGATGCCGCCACGTTAGGCGCACCGTGGTCCGTGTTCGCGGGAAGTTGGGGCATATCGGGTAACACTGCGAAGATTATCGCGAGTCCCGACTACGATCAGATTGTGTACGTTAACCTGCCTGGCGCGGACAAGGTATCCGTCAAAGCACACGTACAAATGGGCGCATCCGATGCGTCGATCATCGTCCGATACAATCCGGATTCACGCGATAACTTTTACCAATGGGGCAAGGACGGACGCCTATACAAGAACGTCGCCGGCGCTTGGAACGCGCTTGGTTCGTACAATCCGCCGAGCGGCATCGAGTGGGCCGAATTAGAGATCGTTCTTAACGGCGCTAATATTGACGCCTACTATAACGGTCTGAAAGTCGTATCTGCCACGGATACCGCTCTCATCGATAACAAGTGCTTCGGTATGCGCAACGGCAACGGAACAAGCGGCGTATGGGACGATTTCGAGATAAAGGCGGTGGCGCCGTGATTGTAACCGTACCGAAAATCGGGACCGGATCATTTGACGATCCAGTGCGTCCGGATACGGCGGCCGAATGGTGGCAGATCGTAGAAGAGAACGAAGACAGTTACGTTATCGAGATCCTCGAATAGCGTGACCGACTTACGGCATGTCGTTAAACTGGCGGTCATTTAACGTAATAGTCGACGGACTTTAAACGGAGGTATTGCGATGAAACAACGATTTAGATTACCGCTAGACCTGCAGTTATTTGCGGAGGAAGGCGGCGGCGAGGGCGGACAGGAAGGCGCAGAGCAAAAGCCGGCCAAAGTAGAACTTACTGCGGAACAACAGGCCGCGGTTGACGCGATGATTAAAGAACGTCTCGCTCGCCAGCAGAAGAAATTCGACGACGAGAAGGCGGCAGCAAAGGCGGAGGCCGAACGCATGGAACGCGAGAAAAACGAGGAGTACAAACGACTGTACCAAGACGCTCAAGCGGAACTCGACCGCGCTCGCACCGAAGCAAAAACGGCAGCACTCAACGCTACGAAAACGCAATTGCTGATTGAGGCCGGATATTCGGCGGAACAATTGGCTCGCGTTAGCAAGTACGTAATCGGCGAGGATGAGGACGCAATTAAGGCGAGTATTGCCGAAGTCATTGCGGACATGCCGCCGAAAGCAAACGGGGTCGACCCGAATCCGGGGAACGGCCGCAAGCCAGATCCGAAGCCAGGCGATTTAACTAACGTCGGCAAGACGCAGTATGAACGCTTGAAAGCCGCGGGTAAACTGCGCCGTTAATTGGATTCGTTGACATAACCAAAACCAAGGAGGAAAACAAATGCCAGCTTATAGCTTGAAAACATCTCAAACAGCATTCAGAGGCGGAAAGAACATTCTTGCGTCCGAGCATCTCCAATTTATCGAAGGTGGCGCAACGCTCGACGGTACGAAGTTTCCGGCCGGCACAGTCGAAGTAGGAACGCTCATCGCGCGCAACACTACATCCGGTAAATACGAGCCGTTCACAACCGCAATAGGCTTTGATAATTTCGGAATCTTGAACATCGACCTGGTATCTGACGGAGCTACAGATTTTGTTGTCGGCGAGGTAATCGTTCGCGGTTCCGTGTACGAAGCGAAGTTGCCGACGAACGCAGCACTCGCAGATTTCAAAGCAGTTACGCCAATGATTCGTTTCGTAACCCACATCTAAAAAGCAGGCGCCTTTCGAAAATCGGAGGCGTCTTTTTTACGCCCAAAAACACACATTAGGAGGAAATTTAAATGGCAGGTATCACATATCTTGAGCAATTCCAAAAACCCGCACTTCGCGGCTTGGTAGACGCAACACTGGCGGACAGAAACGAGGTTCCAACGCTTGGTGACCGTTTCCTTCCGGACGACCGCATCTTCTCTAATACCTTTGCGTACGACATCATCAAGAAATCCCAACACATTGGCGCAATGATCGGTTACGGCGCCGAGCCTCCGGTTGTAGACCGTGATGCAGTAGCGTCCAAAATGGGCGAAATTGCGAAGATGGGTCTGAAATACATCGCAACCGAAGAGGAATTGCTGATGCTGAATCAGGCTCGTAATGAAGGCGAAAAACAAGCAATCATCGATCGTCTGACGGTAAAAGGCGTAGACTTGGTCAACGCTCTCCTGCGTCGTGTTGACGTAATTAAAATGGAAGCACTGACGAAGGGCAACTTCTCTTACAACAAGAACGGCGTTAAAGTTGGCGTTGATTTCGGTATTCCTGCGGAAAACAAAGTCGCTTTGACAGGTACGGCAGCATGGTCCGACGCTAGCGCAGATGTTATCGGAGACCTTCTCGATTGGGTTGACGGATACTCCACTACTAACGGTAAAGCACCGGACGTAATCCTGATCTCGCGCGAAGTCCAAGCGCTGTTGCTGAAAAACTCCGTCATCGTTAACGAAGCGCGCGGCGCAAATAGCGGAGCAACTCGCGTTAGTGTCGACGAGCTGAACAGCGTTCTTGGTGGCTACGGTCTGCCTCCGGTTCAAATCGTTACTAACCGCAAGGTGACCGTTAAGGACATCTATACCGGCCAAGACGAAACAATCGAGTTTTTCCCGGTTAATCGCGTTGTAATGTTGTCCGAGGGTATCGGTAACTTCCTGTACGGTCCAACGGTTGAGAACGACTTCCAGCCTGGCGTTGTACTCGATGCTTACGATAAGAACGAGCCGATCGAATCCGTTCTGCGTACGGTAGCAGCCGGCTTCCCTGCGGTTGAAGCGCCATCTCTCATCTTCCACGCTGACGTTTACACTCCGTAATAATGGCTAACGTAAAGGTCGAAGTCCTCGACGCAGTAGTCGACGGCAAAGGTAAAGGCGCGGTTCTCGACGTGGAAGCGAAGACCGCGAAACACCTCGCCAGCATCGGCTATGTACGCGTAGTAGAGGAAAAGAAAGCGGAGAAGTCGGAAGATAAGCCCGCAGAAGCAACGAAATCCAAACGCGGCAAATAAGGAGGCGGCAGAATGGCGACATTGCCCGAATTAACTGAGCGCTTGGCCGCCCGTTTTCACAACGTTCCCGGCGTATTGCCTACGGATATCGATGCGTGGTTAACCGAGGCGCTCTATCAATACGGATACTCGCCGTTAACTGCCGCAGACATTCCAGACGACGAAACGCCGCTCGTTATAACGTTGGCGCAGATACAAGGCGCCCGATCGATCGCGTTCTCGGTTGCGCATTACTTCAAGTACACGGACGGCGAAGAGGCGGTAGATAAGACGATGGTCTCCGAACAGTACCGCAAACTCGCCGCCGATCTTGCTGCGGAGTATGAGCGCGAACGGGGCGTAATTATCGGCCGCAAATCGGCTTCAACGTTTAAGGTGATGCGTCGTATTGACCGCGATATGACGGTGCCGAGGCGTTATGGCTGGTGGTGGCGCCAGTGACGGAGAACGAGCGCAGGCTAAACGAATTATTGGCCGAATTGCATGACGCCTATCTCGAAGCGTCCGAGGACATGTCCGACACTGTCGTCAAGGATGTCGCAAGTACGCGCCTGCAGGTCGTGGATTTAATAGAGGAATACGCGAACAAGGACAATACGATAAGTCGATCGCGCGTCAATACTCTACTCCGCGACCTAGAGGCGGTCGAACGCGATATCCGCGACGTCACTGAATCGGCGTTAATCGGCGCGATGGAGGACAGCGCAGATATTGCGTATAGTGACGCTTTTACGGCGTTCCAGAAGGCGCTCGGCCTATCGGCTGATTTCGTTTTGACTGCGAAGGTGGCTGAAAGCGAGATCCTGTCCGGATTGAACGGGCGCAAGCCAACGCCTCGCAATATTGCGGAATACCTGGCGCAACGAACCGGGCCTGACGGATTAACGCTATCGAATCGCGTATGGCAGTTTGCCGGCGATCAGCGTGCGGAAATGGGTAACGTGCTGCGGCGCGGAATCATTCGCGGAGATACAACGACGAAGATGGTACGCGAGATACGAGAAGTATACGATACGGAAGCCTGGAAGGCGCGAAGACTCGCAATAACGGAGGCGAATACGGCATACAGAACCGCGATAGGTTATACGGCCGAGAAATCGAAATTCGTTAGCGCACTTCGCCTTATTCCCGGCGTCCATCAATCGGAGAAATGCGTATCGGTATCGCAACAGAACCGCCACGGACTCGGCGCCGGCATCTTCTTACCTGGTGACGCGGACATCTACAACATTCATCCGTACTGTACGGCCTATACGCAATACATCTTATCGGAGGAGGTGCGGTAATGTTAACGGACGCAGATGTCGAGTTTATACGCGCTAATCGGGCGGATATCAAGCAGCACCGCACCGAATCCGTAATCGTTGAGCACACAGACGGCCGCCAAACGGTCGCAAACGTCATATGGTCGGAGCCTCGTGTACCGAACGGAAGTCCGGCGCGAGCTGTCGGCGACTATTCGTTCGATAACAACGACTACCAGGCGTCATTCGATCCGGAAGTCGGTATTTACACCGCGCTTAAGATATGGCGCCATAATCAGCGGTACATTCTGACGGACATTGATGCGAGAGGACTCGGCGGATTAAATCGCTATGAATGCCGCCTGATGCTCGCGGTCACGGACGGTCAAAGTGTCACCGTTAAGCCAAGCGCAGTTGATGACGGATGGGGGCAGCCGATCGAGCTGCCAGCGTTTACGCTCGATTGCTTCGTTCAGGAAGAGACGCGAACCGTTGCGAATCAATACGGCGAAGAGGCCGTCGTTCAGCTCCGCATCGTACTCGAAGGATTGGCGCGCATCTCTTACCGCGATAAGATCCGGTATGTTAACGAGATCGGCGTAATCGTCGAGCGTGAACCGGTCCGGATTGCGGTTAAGCGGCGCGTAGATGGGACGCCTTTGATAACGGAGGTGTACGTCTAATGTCGATCGAGTTCGAGATGGACTTCGCTAAATTCGCGAAGCTGATGGACAAGGCGGGCGAGGCCGTCCAGGATGGCGCAGTCAATGGCGTTGAGGATGCGCTTGAATACTGGCAATTGAAGGCGACGAATATTGCGCCAATCGGCCGTTATAAAGGGCGCCGCGGCGGTAATCTACGCGCACGTATCGACCACACGACGCCGAAAGTTGGACCGGACGGTATAACGGGTTCCGTCGTAGCGAATGCGTTTAATAACGGCTTCAACTATTCGCTATATCTGCATGATGTGGCGGCCAAGAGCGGCGGAACAGCGCGCGAACCTGGAACGGTCCTCGACTTCTTAGAGCAGGCGAAGAACGACAGCGAAGCGCGTATGCACCGGTTAATTGAAGACGCAATCGAGGCGGAGCTGCAGCGGAAGGGGATGACGTAACTTGAGCGTAATAACGGACATGGTCGCGATTGAAGCGTATATCAAAGCGTTGTTCCCGACAGCAACGACCGGCAAGCAAGACGTGCCGCTGCAACCTCCGTCTAATTCGTTCTACGTGCGGATGATTGACGAAGACCGCGAGACGGAAACACGTTACCACTTCCGGATAGATCGCGCTTATCAAATCGTCCACGTTGCGAACAGGCCGGACACGGTGCTGGCGAATATGGATGCGCTAGGATCGGCGGTATATCAGTCGGAGTTGATCGAACATATCCGCGTCAATGCGTTTTCCGTATCACAGCCGGCCAAGACCGAAAACGGCCTATTCGTAATTATCGGCGTACTCGATACGAGCGTGAGAGAAGCGCGCAACCAAACGCAATATCCAAAAATTAATAACGTCAATGTACGACGGATTTAACGGGCGTCCCGAATTGGGGCGCTCTTTTTATACCCAAAAGGAGGTACTCACATGGCAGCAGGTCAATGGGACCCAACAGCGCTACCAAAGCGCCCAGGCATCTACATTAACTTCAAAGAAGCCGCGGCCGCTCAAATCAACGGAGGCGCACGCGGTACTGTCGCTATTCCGTTGTTGAGTTACGCAAATACAGCGACAGCCAAAACGTTTTACACGGTGGCATCCGAAGCAGAGGCCGCAGCACAGTTCGGACTCGCTAACGTTGAGTCGATTCTGCTCGCGCTTCAAGGCGGTGCGCGTGACGTTCTCGTCTACACGATGCCGACAGCTCCGGTCGAACAGGATTACGTTGATATGCGCGAAGCATTCGATACGCGGCCGTTCAACGTGTTCGTATTCGACGGCGAATCTGATCCGGTACAGCAGGCGGCAACTAAAACGTGGGTCGAACGCAATCGCGAGGAAGGAAAGCATTTCTTCGTTGTTATCGGTGGCGACGCGGCATCCGACGCAGATCCAACGGCCGGCATCGCACGGACAACGCTTAATAGCGACGACTATATCGTAAACGTGACGGTCGGCGGCGTTATCGGTACGGAGACATACACATCCGCAGAATACGCGCCGTGGGTGGCGGGCGACATCGCAGGCACTCCGATTAACGAATCGATTACGTACGATCCGGCACCGCTTGAGGACGTAAATAAACGCTTGACTAACGCACAGATAACGGCAGCGCTCGAAGCCGGTTCGCTTCTGCTCGTGCATGATGGCGCGAAAGTGAAAATCGAGAGCGGCGTCACTACCTCCGGTAAGAAAATTCGGAATATTCGCGCACGACAAGCGATTGCGACCGACATTACACGCACAGCTACCGACAACTACATCGGCAAATTGGACAACAATCCAAGCGGGCAGGCGGTTCTTATCGTCGCGATTAAAGCGTACCTCGAAACGCTGGAAGCAGAGGGCGTATTAATGAATCCGGTAGTCGCACTAGATCCGAACCGTCCGAGCGTTGGCGACTCCGTATTCCTCGTGATTGGATACATCGAAGTCGATAGCATCGAACGAATCTTCCTCACAATCAACATTTAAGGACGGTGAAAATAGATGGCAGTACCATTAGACGCAAAACGCGTCATTAGCGGAAACTTCGGAAAAGTGTACGATGTCGACGGTATGTGGCTCACGAATGTAACGTCGATCGAGGCTAACATCGAGATCGGCATGGAGGAGGTACGTCGTTCTGGAACGCGTTGGCTTGGAAATAAAACGACTACGCTTAAGGGTTCCGGCAGTATTGGCGGATACATGGTCACCTCCGAATGGACTGAGCGCATGAACCAAGTAACAGACGACGTGAGTTCGCCATTTGTCACAGAACTCATTGCGGAACTTGACGATCCGGAATCTTTCGGTGCGTATCGTGTGCGGTTGAAAAACGTCACATTTGACAATATCCCGGTAATCAACTTTGAGGTAGGCTCGCTAGTAGAACAGGAGTACACGTTTGTATTCTCCGGCTACGAAGTTATCGACGCAATTAGACCGAACTAATAACGCAAATAAACGACAAGAGGGCGGACTCCGGTTCGCTCCTTTTTAATTTCGGAGGGATAAACGCATGGCTAAAGGATTGGACGCGCTGCTCGGCGCAACGCTTGAACTTACGAAGGAAGTATATATCGCACGTTTGAAAACACATTTCACCATTAAAGCGCTCGGTAATGAGGATTTACGCAGAATCAATGACCGTGCATCGAAACCGGACGGTAAAGGCGGCATGGTAACGGACGACCGGATGTTTAACGCGCTGGTTGTGGTAAAAGGTTGCGTTGATCCGGACTTTAACGATAAGGCGCTTAAGTCTCACTACGAAGCGGTCGATGACGTTGATTGCGTTACAAAAGCGTTGTTGCCCGGTGAAATGGCAAAAGTGCTCCGCGCTATTCTCGATTTGTCTGGATTCGGTAATGAGGAAGAGCTAATCGAAGACGCAAAAAACTAATCAAGGCGGGGGGTGTCCCGTTCCTTCTTCATGTCATTTTCCAGCGGCACCATATCCCGCCTGATGAAATTTACGCAAAAGAAAAACGTCATCAAATCTTCCTGTTTGCGTCGATGCTCTTAGTCCTGGAAGACGAGGAAAAGGAACGGAAAACCGCAGAGAGAGCGCGAAATCGTGCGCAGGGAGGAGGGCGACGAGTAATTGGCATTTAATCTCGAAGGACGCATCCGAATTAAAGACGATGGCGCAAGCCGAACGCTAAGGGACTTAGAGAAGCAACTAGACCGCGCCAAAAAAGCAAGTTCGGAGTTTACGGACACCAATAAGATGCTCGCCAGAGCGCAGCAAGCCGCAAGTTCCGCCTCGACCAATGTAAAACGGGAATTGTCCGGAGTTGAACGCGCCACAAAGAACGCGGAAAAGGCGATGGACGGACTTAACTCGAAGGTTAAGAACGTTTTCCGCAGCATGGGCGCAGGCATCGGTAAGGGCGCGTTATTCGGCGGAATCGCAGCGCTCGGTACGGCGGCATACTTCGGTGGAAAGTCGCTTAGTAAGGCGATGGATTTCGAGGCGCAGATGTCCTCGATCGAGGCGTTAACGGGCGCGACCGAAAAGGAAATGGCGCAGATGCAGGCGCTCGCCCTTAAGATGGGCGCGGCTACGAAATACAACGCGTTAGAAGCTGCGCAAGCCATCGAAGAGCTGCTCAAGGCAGGTATACGGCCGGCAACCGTTCAATCAGGCGCATTGGAGGCGGCACTTAACCTCGCGACGGCTGGCGGACTTGATCTCGCAGCGGCTGCGGAAATTATGTCGACCGCGCTTAACGCGTTCCAGGAAGACGGCATGACAGCGGCACAAGCGGCGGACATTCTCGCAGGTACGGCGAATGCATCCGCAACAAGCGTCGAGGAATTGCGCTATTCCCTTTCGATGTCGTCGGCGGTTGCGGCCGGTCTCGGCATGAACTTCGAAGACGTTAACGTTGCGCTCGGCCTATTCGCGAACCGCGGCCTTAAAGGATCGGACGCCGGTACGTCATTGAAAACGATGCTTCAAACGCTACAGCCAGTAACGGACGAGCAAATCGAATTATTCCGCGCACTCGGACTCGTGACGGCGGACGGATCAAACCAGTTCTTCGACGCGGCCGGTAATATCAAATCGCTGAACGATATCGCGGGAACCTTACGTAAATCCATGGCGAAGTTGACGAACCAAGAGCGACAGCACGCGCTTAAACTCATGTTCGGTACAGACGCGGTACGTGCGGCTACGATCCTGTTTAAAGAGGGTTCGGAAGGCGTAGAAGAGTTCCGCGAGGAAATGTCGAAGGTCACAGCGCTCGATGTTGCGCGTAAGAAGATGGATAACGCGGCCGGTGCGGTTGAACAATTCCGCGGCGCGCTCGAAACGCTGCAGATTGCGGGCATGATGCCGATATTACCACTCGTTAAGGATCTCGCGAATGGAGCTGCGGATTTCATTGAGGCATACAGTCCGCAGATTACGGCCGGAATCCAATCGATGGTTGACCGTGCGAAAGCGTACATCAAGACGAATTTTACGGACAATCCGGAGTGGCAGAAGCTCACAACATTAGAGCAGAAGATAGCATTTACGTTCGATAAGTTTGGTGAAGCATTTAACCAATGGTGGTCATCTGACGGGGAATCGCTTGTAACTAAGGCAGCCACGAACATAACTAACGTTGTTGCGAACGTACTTGGAAACTCTCAGCCCCTTATTGATGCGGCCATAAAGTTGGGGGTAGGAATTGCCAACGGAATCCGCAAAGGAATTATGGACGCGTTTACTCTTCCGGAGTCCATTCTGAATCTAGTCCCTGGCGCAGAATCACCTCAAAAACAACGCCTAATAGATTTTAACAGTAAAATGGAATCCACTCCGGATAACGTTCCACTGCTTGGGGAAGGCGGCGTTATGCAGGCACCGACCAAGAAGAAAGGTTTCTTGGGCCTCGGGTTTAGTGGGGGAATCCAAAATGTCCCTTACAATAATATGCCGGCGAGATTGCACGCAGGCGAAGCTGTCTTGCCTCGTGAGGAAGCGAAAAGGTACAGAAATGAGCGCGGTGCCAATGGCGCAGGAACAGGCGGAGTAACGGTTAACGTGTACGGCCTAACTGTACGCGAAGAAGCAGATATCGAACGAATTGCAAAACGATTGGCATACGAAATGTCGCAATAAGGAGGCGAATACATGGCGCGAGGAAAGCCGCAGTTTTGGCTGAAATTTAATAACGGCGCAGAGGTGATGTGGTTACCGGTCAATCCGGACACAATTGCCGTAGCATCTGTGCACGGTTACGAAGACATCGAAGTCTCTAATCTCGGCGAGTATACCATTATCGGTAACGGCCGCCAGAAAGAGTTCACCCTGTCTTCTTTGTTTCCGCGTGATTATAACGCCTCCTTTTGCGAGCATCCGAGGTTATTAGATCCGTGGGAATACGTAAAGACAATCGAACGGTGGCAGCGGTCCGGAAAGCCTGTCCGCTATATCGTCACCAATACGCCGATTAACATCGCGGTCACAATTCGTAATTTCGAATACGAGGAGCGCGGCGGTGAGCCTGGCGATATTTATTATACGCTGGACCTTAAAGAGTACACGTTTATTAAAGTCGCAAAGAAGGGCGATCCAAACGCAAACAGTAGCGCAGCCGCACCGAAGGCCACAACGTCAGCGCAGCGGCCAAGTACGCGAGTTGTTCCGACGTCCTATACGGTTAAATCCGGCGACTCGCTCTTCAAGATCAGCGCGACGGTTTACGGTAAGGGCAACGATTGGCGGAAGATTTACGACGCGAATAAAAAGGCGATCGGTGCGAATCCGAACGTTATCCGGCCTGGGTTGAAGTTGGTGATACCGTAATGGCGACGAATATTCGCGTATTGTATGACGGCAAGTATTATATCGAACCGCTTGTTAAATCCGTCAAATGGTCCGGTGACGTAGCGAAGCCGCACCGTACGCTGCAGGTATCGTTATCCAATACGATAAATGGCGAGGAACAGGCGGTCGATATCGAAGTCGGCAAAGAGATCCGTTTCTATGCGGACGGGGCCGGCCTGTTCCGCGGCATCATATTCGAATACAACGTGAGCAATCGCGGCGACGCAACGCTGACCGCGCACGATGAGAACGTCTACCTCACGAAGAACGTAGATACGCGCAAATTCGTGAATATGACCGCGCAGGCCATCGTTAAGGAAATCGGCAAGGCATACGGCATCCCAACGGGTGATATCGCGGCGACAGGCTACGTTATACCGAAGCTGATACTGCGCAATATGACGCTGTGGGACATGATCGTTACCGCGCTAACTGAAACACGCAAGCAGAACGGTCGTAAATTCGTCCCGGTCGCGAGTAACGGAAAGCTCCATCTGCGCGAAAAGAAAGACGGAGCCGTGCGTTGGATGCTCGAAGACGGCGTTAATATTACGAGTGCCAGCCGGTCGCGGTCGATAGAGGAGACGCGTACATCCGTTAAGGTAATCGGTGGCGACGATAAGAAGCCGCTGACAGCTACGGAAACGGACGCGGCCATGGTAAAGCAGTACGGTCTTATGCAGCATTTAGAGCAGGCGGAGTCCGACCTTAAGCAATCCGCGATAACGCAGCTCGCCAAGCAACGACTAAAGGATCTCGCGAAAGTAAACGAAGAGGTATCGGTCGAGGCGCTCGGAATATCGGATGTCGTGGCCGGCACAGCCGTTTACGCGTTCGAGAGCATGACGGACCTGGTCGGCGGGTTTTACGTTAACGCGGATACTCATACGTTCCAGGGCGGCACGCACCTAATGGATGTCACGCTTTCCAAAACGGACGACTTGCCGAAATTGGAATACGAAGACGATCCGGTTAAGAAAGCCGAAGTTAAGAAGAAGAAAAAGAAAGCGGCCGGCAAGACGACCAAATCGAAGAAGACGAAAAAGCCGAGCGCATCGGATTTATTTATACAATCGATAAGCAATCGATAGGAGGTGCGGAGATTTGACGCAATTAATCGAAGGCAGCGGAATCAGCCAGTTTAAGGCGTTGATACAAACGCTAGGATACAACAAAGACGTAGATATCGAGTTTGCGACGGTAACAGCCGCGCCTCCTAATCTGCGCATCAAAATCGACAATATGCCGGTAGAATTGGACGCTGACGACCTCGTTATCTGCGAGCATCTTACGGAGCATACGCGCAAAGCTACGATAGACGGCGGTTCCGAGGTCGATATCGTTTACAGCGCAGCGTTGGCGACCGGAGATCGCGTAATCGTCGCGTCCAATGAGTCCGCGCAAGTGTACGTCATTCTCGACCGGATAGGAGGCGTATAGTATGGCGCTAAGTCCGCTAGAACCGGTTGATATCGCAGCAGAAGAGGTCGCAGATTTAACGGATGAGCAGCCGCTTAAGACATACGGACTCGACTTCGTTAACGGCGAGTTGGGCGGGACGGTTGACGGCATGACCGCGATTAAGCAATTCGTTGTCAAAGCGGTAAAGACGGCGCGATTCCGATTTACGATTTATGACGATGATTACGGTAGCGAGATCGAGGACCTTATCGGCTCGGATGCATCTGCAGAATTGTTGGATACAGAGGTGCCGCGTGTTATCGAGGAGGCGCTGCTCTACGATGACCGCATTGACGACGTATATGATTTCGAATTGACACGCGAGGGCGACCGCCTTTTCGTGTCTTTTTACATTGAGATAAACGAGGAAGTTATACCGATGGAGGTGACGATTTAATGGCGTATGAGGACCAAACGCAAGCCGCGATACAACAGCGGATGTTAGACGCGTCGCCTCCGGACATTGATAAGCGGCAAGGCTCGGTTACGTACGATTTGACGGCGCCAGCAGCGATCGAGATTGAGCGCGCATATGTCGAACTCGACGTCGTGCTGGCCGCAGGATTTGCGGATACAACTTACGGACCGTGGCTCGATATGCGAGCGCGAGAATACGGCCTGACACGTAAGCCTGCGGTTAAGGCAATCGGCTCGCTAACGTTCAGCGGTCCGGACGGAACCGTTATTCCTGCGGGAACAGTCGCGTCAACGGGCGGAGAGACTCCGGTCTATTTCGTAACGAAGGCGCCGGCCGCAATCGCAGGCGGAACGGTTACGGTCGCTGCAGAAGCGCAGGAAGGCGGAGCGGACGGAAATGCAGGCGCAGGCACGATTAACACTCTCATCGGCGATTTAGTCGGCGTCGTAACGGTTACAAACGGCACATTCTTCGAAGGCGGCGTCGATGCCGAATCCGATGCGTCGTTATTGGCGCGCTATCTCGAACGTGCAGGGCGTCCGGCTACGTCAGGCAACGCGAATCAATATCGGCAATGGGCGCTCGAAGTTCCTGGCGTATCTGATGCGCGAGTCTATCCGATATGGAACGGACCGGGAACGGTTAAAATCGTCCTGCTTGACGATGAGAAGACCGCGCCGGACTCGACGATTGTTAGCGCAGTTCAGGCGTACATTGATCCGACGCAAGACGGAACGGGCCAGGGCGTCGCTCCTATTGGCGCAGTCGCTACGGTGGCGGGCGCGGTAGAGGTTCCGATTAATACCGCGGTAAAAGTACAACTCGCTCCTGGCGCAACGACGGCGGAAGTACAGGCGCAAATTGAGGCGGGCGTACGCGCTTATCTGCAGAGCCTCGCGTTTACTGATCCGCTTGTACGTGTGACGCGGATCGCTAACGTAATCCTCGACATTCCGCCAGTCATTGACTACGAGAATCTTACGGTAAATGGTGGCGGAGCTAACATCGCGATCGCTGACGGAGAGGTTGCGGTATTAGGTACGGTGGTGGTGACGACGTGAACGAAGTAGCGAAGAGAATGCGCGACTATGTGCCGAAATACTATACGGAAATGCCGGTCGCCACGAACATACTCGACCGCGAAGCCGAAGAGATTGCGCGACTTGACGCCAGCATTGACGATGTCCTGGCGCAATTCTTTATCGAGACGGCAACGTGGGGGCTAACGCATTGGGAGCGTATCTTCGGCCTGACGACGGACTTAACGAAGACATACGCACAGCGGCGCGAGATCCTTCTGTCGAGACTGCGTGGCGTCGGCACGGTAACGGCGGAGCTTATCGAAAACGTCGCTCAAGCGTACGCAAACGGTGACGTAGACGTAGACATCAACGCGCCGGCATATACCGTCATTATCACGTTTGTCAGCTCGCTAGGCGTTCCGGATCAGATTGACGCGCTCAAGGCGGCCGTACGCGATACTACGCCGGCTCATCTTGCGATTGAGTACGTATTCCGTTTCTACACTTACGCGGAATTGGCGGCAGGCGGACGGACTTACGGGGATGTGGTGGCGACGGGCAAGACGTACGGCGAAATTTATAATCGGGGGTTGACGTAATATATGGCGCAAACAGCGAATTTAGGGCTACCGCTAATCGATGCGAATATGACGGCGGATGTACCGCGCGACATGAACGCGTTGGCCGAGGCGGTAGATACGGCGGTAACGGAGGCGGTCGAGGGCGTAACGGTGCCGGACGCTACGACTACACAGAAGGGCGTTGTGCAGCTTAACGATACGACGACAAGTACGAATAAGACGCAAGCTGGGACGGCTGATGCGGTTAGGCGTGCGTATGATCGAGGTAGCGAAGGCGTAACGGCAGCGGCGGCGGCACAAGCGAAGGCAGATGCGGCAGAGACTCCGGCAGGGGCACAGGCGAAAGCGAATACTGCGGAGACGAATGCGAAGAACGCAAGTTTACCGAGGACGGGTGGACTCCTATCAGGCGATGGTCCTATCTTCGGAATTGTTGGGGCTACTCATGCATACCAAGAGTATTATCCTAAAGGTATTGCGGCAGGGAGAAAGGCTTACACAGGGTTCGGAGGAGACCTTGCGGACTTTCATATCCAATGCTCCGGCGGTAATATTGTTTTTTTGGATGAGTCTGGACAGACAAGTGTAGCTGATTTAAAGTCCTCTGTCGCTAACGGGAAACAGGCGATCGCTACCGCCATTAGCGGCAAGGGAGTTCCGGCATCAGGTAGCGACGAGTTTGCGGTATTAGCGAATAAGATTTCGCAGATTAAGACGGGGATACAAGTGTCGTCGGGTAACTTGGCGGTCTCAACTGGGGCGAGAACCATATCGAATTTACCGTTTAAACCGCAGATATTAATAGTATATGGGAGAGCAGAAACTTTAATTAACTCAGGGTATCAGGCACGAGCACGCGGCTACGGAATCGCGTATAACCTTAGTGGTAGCAACACAATTGGTAACTCACTGCTGGCTGACCTATATCGGGATGGTTTTAGCATAGAAACTAATACACAGACACTAACAAACGTCGTATTTGGCGCAAATTCTGTGAGTTTTGATGGCATTACGGGAACGGTATCCCCTAATGGAACAGCGTATATCGTATTCGGAGTATAGGGAGGGAATAACGGATGAGAACAGTTGAACCGTTAGGTAGACGCTTCTTTTGGGTGAAGTCTACCGGAAATATAGTGGCGCAGCGGAACGAAATGTCCGCCGGCATCGAATCCACGAAAGAGGAAGATTTCGCAGTCTACGTGGAGTTAAAGCCGTACGAGCCGGACGCTATCGAAATGACCACGTTTGAACCCGGACAATATGCGGAAGAGTTCGCAACCGCGTCAAGTTGGCGCTTCAATCCGGACACAGGCGAAATCGAGTTCGCGTATCCCGATCCGACTAACCCTGAGCAACCGCCGGTATATCAACCGCCACTAACCGCACAAGTCGCGGAACTCAAGGCGGAAACGGCCGCACTTAACCTCGCAATCATCGACGTATGGGAAACACTCGCAGGAGGTGGCGTATAATGGCTACGATAATCAACTCGCTTAAGATCGCATACTCGACGGCAATATTCCGCCACGGCACGAAGACGTTTCCGGACATCTTCGCCAGTTATGTAGAGCCGGTCAAGGAATACGCGGCTGCAGAGTACGATATGGCGACGCTCGATCGTGCACTCGCTTCCGGATGGATAACGCAGGAAGAATATGACGCAACAGTGGCGCTGAAAGAACCGCAAGTATAAAGCCCTCGGATAAATTTCCGGGGGTTTTTGTTATATGGAAAGACGGAAGGAGTACGGAAATATGCCGGATCAGGACGAAGTAATCCAGCAGCTACAATCGCTGTCGGCCGAATTTGCGCGGCTGTCGGCGGCAAACGTGGCGGACGAAACGCGGTTAAAACTACTAGAGGAGACGCAAAAACGACATGACGACGAAATCCGCGAAATCAAGATATCAACGGGCGCGATGAAAGAGCACTATATGCAGATTCTCGGGCGGTTTGACTCGCTCGAAACGAAGTTGTTTACGCTACTACAACAAACACAGACGGACGGTGCGAAGGAAAGGACGGCGAATCAGCGCGCTTGGATATCGCTAATCAAATACGTTCTCGGCGGTACTATCATAGCGCTCATAACGTATGTGTTCACGAAAGGCGGCGTTTAATCAATGCGATATGTATCGAATCACATACCGAAAGATACTCCGCAAAATAGGCGTCCGGAATACTTCATGGCGCCTTCGACGATTACGATTCACAATACCGCTAACCTGACGTCAACAGCGGCGAACGAACGCAGTTGGCTAACGAATCCGGCAAATAAGGCTCAGGCATCGTATCACATTGTTGTCGACGAGCGCGAGGCTATCGAATGCATTCCGTTGAACGAGAGCGCCTGGCACGCGGGCGACGGCAGCGGCGCTAAGTCCGGCAACCGCACATCAATCGGCGTTGAAATATGCGAAAGTGGGAACTACGCGAAGACACTCGATAACGCTGCGTCATTGGTTGCGCAGATGTTAAAGGACCGGGGATGGGGCGTTGATCGATTGCGCCGCCATTTCGATTGGTCCGGCAAGATTTGTCCGCGGCTTATGTATGATGACGGAAAATGGACGGGCTGGTTCGCGTTCAAGGCGTCAGTACAACGTAAGCTGGACGAAATGAAAGGAGCAACGGCCAAAGTGGAAATTCCGAAAGCAACCGTCATGTACGACGGAGTTAAGGCGCAGGACGCCGTTATCATTGACGGCAGCGTGTACGTACCCTTGCGCTATATTGCCGAGAGAGTCGGCGCAAATGTGGCGTGGGACAATACGAAGAAAATCGCAACTATTACGTCTAAGGAGCGTGGTTAATATGAGTAAGTGGAAAAACTACGGAATGTGGGTATCGTTGACGGCTGCGGTATTGCTCGCGATTCAGGCGGTGGGCGGCATCTTCGGCTTTACGATTACGCCGGAACAGTATGACGAAGTTGTGGCCGCTGTTAACGCGGTGCTCGGCGTGCTGGTCGTCCTGGGCATCGTAAGCAATCCGAAAGAAGGCAACGGGTACACAGATAGCGAAAACGAATAAAATAAATGCGCCCATCGGCGGAGTTGATACGTATAGGATCGTATACACTTCGTTGGTGGGCGCTTTTCTTTGTTTGTGGTATTATTTAGGCGATAAGGGGGGGAAATAACTCAATGAAAAAGTACCTAACCAAAGAGAATATTGCAGGGGGAGTCCTTGTTTTAGTAGTTCTTTTCATAACGATACCTGCGATATTATCAATCGACATTCAGAACGAACCGCCGCAGCCTTCGATCCAGTACGGTATTGGTGACGAGTTAATTGACGGGCCTTTTGGTTTCACGATAACTGACGCCAAACGCGACGGAGAAGAGGTAACGCTGCATGTCCGGGCGAAGAATCACGGAAGCCAGGCCGAAGCGCTTTACGGAGGAAGTGTGCGTCTGGTAGACGTTAACGGCCGAATCTATGAGCACGCACTGGATACCGTTTCTAAGTTAACGGTTAATCCCGGGATGGAAACCGAGGGCAAAGTGACGTTTGAGGTGCCTGATGATGCGTACGGATTAAAGGCCGCGGTTAATTATGACGCGATCCAAAGTTCCGTAGATAAGGCTTTCGGAAATAAAGCCGAATATAAAACGATAAAACTCGAACTATAATCCACCAGGCCGCCGCTAATCAGGCGGTCTTTTCATGTCCGCTAAAACCTCCGCACCACGTCCGCCAATGTATCCGTGCATTAATACGCTTGCCTGCGCGGTCAAGTAATCGTCCAGCATTTCGAACACTCCGTGATAGCCGCGGCACATATAACGCGCTGCAATTCCGTATTTATTCCGCTCAGTATCGAACACTTTTATTCCGCGCTTCCGGCACTCCTGCTTGATTTCGTACAAGTCCGCCCTCGCCTGCTTAATCGCGTCATCAATCGCCAGTATATACGGATATGGCGTCCGAATCACGCCCGACTCGGCGATAACCTTCCGATCGCGTTCAAGCGCCGATATGATGAACGGCAGCACAATATACGGTTGTATTAACACGTAATCCTCCGAACTAATTAGCGGCGGCATGACGTTCACCTCCGAATGTTTGTTCGTATATTATAGCGCAATTTGCAGCGGATTACATCGACCAAAAATCGTCAGGCGACACGTTATCGCCGGTCAACTTTCGGACGGCAGCGATTAGTTTGCGCATAGTCGAACCGCTCGGGTAATATTCCGGCCGGCTGCAGACCCGCGTTAATGTGTCGCGGCCTAGTTTCGTTTCCTCGCGTATCCTCTCCTGCGGAATCCTCTTACGGTCCAAGTAGGCGCCGAATTTGCTGCGCTGTTTTCCGAGTCCCATACGATCACCTCATCCATAGCGTGGACAAGTCTAGCGAAATTTATACGACTCTATCCGCAAAAATGCGGAAAGATGACCAGGCCGTCGTACATATGTATTTAGCAAACGCGATTAAGGAGTGTGGTCGAAATGATTAACGCAGTACCGTTCGTCCAGATGGCGGTTGTTGGAGTGGCTTCGCATATGCTCGAGCGCAAGGTTGAACACGCAGGACATGGCGGAAAGGTTGTCTTTATCCGCCTGGCTACGTATGTAATTTACGGCGTAATAACTATGTATCAATGGCGCGACCTCTTCCGTTTTGCCGTCCGCATATTCGACCTGTGACGTATGCATTTACGTATACATCAACGTATGTATCGGTACTTATGTAATCGGCGTCTAAAGGCGCATAGTGGCGCGGTTTTACGAAACTGTTTAAAGCACGGCACCAAAGGAGGCGGGCTGAATGTTGGTAAGCGGAGCAGGCGGCGCGTTGGCGCTCGCTAAAGTAATCGGCGCAGGAGGATGCGGAATCGCAGCGTGGCAGTTGTGGCATACGTTTCCGGACCAAGTATTGCGGAGGTCACTCGTTAACGTCTTCCGGCGCGGCGACTTGTACTATAAGATACGCGGATTTCGCGGCCGAGAGGTGCGCAGCTATCCGACCATCTTACGCGTGAATACGTATCTCAACCGGATTGAGGCGGCGTTTCGATTACCGGTCGGAATGGACCCGTCACGCATAACGGAATCCGAGTGGTTATTTCGCCAGGTGTTCGGAGCTGATGCGGAGTTATCGCCGGTCAACGATGCGCGTACGTTCGTCCTACGTGTGTACACGGTCAATATGGCGGAGTTCGCGTACGATCCGGATGAGGTAACGGAAACGATTCGCGGTATGCGGTTACCGATATACGTCGGCAAATCGCGCACAGGCAACGTCGCGTACGAGATGGTCGACAATCCGCATCTACTCGTAGCCGGCGAAACGGGCAGCGGCAAGTCCGTCGCATTGCGCTCGATATTGACGACGCTCATCCGTCATAGCGGCGATAAGCTCGAACTATATTGCGCGGATCTCAAGCGGTCGGAGTTCCACGTATTTCGCGGAGTGGCCCGCGAAGTCGTAACGGATGTCGACGGATTGGAGCGCATTGTCCTCCGCCTGCAGCGTGAAATGCGGAAGCGTGGCGATCTCCTGGACGCGGAAGAGGTAGCGCACGTTGACGACTTACCTGCGAATAAGCGGCCGCCTTATATCGTTCTGGCAATCGATGAGGTGGCGCTATTGAAGCGTGAGAAAGACGTCATGGCCGCTGTAGAGGACGTCAGCACGATTGGGCGTGCCTTAGGCGTATTCCTTATCCTATCGATGCAGCGGCCGGATGCTGGCGTATTGGAGGGGCGCCTAAAGAACAATTTGACTGTGCGCATGGCCTTCCGTCATTCGGACGCGATTAACAGCCGCATAACGATCGGATCAGACGAAGCTGCGGCGATAATGGAGCGCGACAAGGGGCGCATGGTATTGAAGCTAAACGGATGCGAATACGTACAGGGACCGCACTTAACGTTGCCGGCTGCGCGCGAACTGCTTAAGGATTACAAAATTAATAATGCTAACGTTAATGTTATCAATAATAATCATGATATTAATAACGATGACGTAATCGAATTGGAGGTGCTGTAATGAATGCGCGTGACAAGGCGATAATCGCGGACATTGAGCGGTTTCGGTACCTAACTCGCGATGACATTGCGGAGCTGTACTTCGGTCATACGCGCCATCCCATAACGCAGACTAATCTCGTGCTCAAGCGATTGAGACGCGATGGATACGTTAAGTGTTCGACCGAGCGGCGCAAATACGTCTATTACGCTGCAGACCGGAAGTTAAAGGCGGACTCGCAGAAGGTGGCGCACTTCCTGGCGATCGCGGACTATTACAAGCGCATACGTGCCGTAGAGGAGCCGCGAGTATTCGAAGTTGAACCGAAACTTGGCGGAAAAGGACAGCCGGAGCCGGACGTATTTACGATATGGAAAGGCGCTCCGTGGTACGTAGAGATTCAGCGGTCGACCTATACGGATAAACAGATGGCGGAGAAGCTAAATCGCTATGAGGCGTACTACAATAGCGGAGAATGGAAGCGCGAGCCGTGGCAGCCGCAGAACCGTGCGATATTTCCGTACGTATGGATTATCGGAGCCGCGAAGTATAACGTCGGAGAGCGTCCGTTCCGCGTGTACCAGGCGAGCGTTGACGAGATGATGGCGCGTATAAAGCGGTGAGGAGGTCGCGTTAATACGACAAAATTGTGGCGTACTATTATGAACTTTACACCATATGAATATTTCACAATAGAATAAAATCAAGAGCCGGTCGTATCAAGCGAAAACTTGAACCCGGCTTTTCTGTGCATATGTGGATAACTTTTCTAAAATACTTGTGGGCAACTTTTTATGTCTATGTTATACTATGAATCAAGTTAATAGATTCGATTCGACAAAAACAAAGAAGCCCTTACCTTTTCCAAATCGACCATTACCGTTTAAGTGACCAACCGACCAAAGTTTATCACTTAAAGGTTTCCATGAGATCGAAGCGCAAAGTAAGGACTTCCGTAAATCATTAAGTTATGGGACAAGTATACCACATAACTAGTGAAAACGGAAGACTTTAGCGCGCTCAAATTTGGACAAGTATCGGTATCCAAAGAGGAGCGTTTTTATATGTTTAAATTTAAGTCCGCATCCGCATACTGGCAGTCTTTCTCCGAATATCAATCGTTCACAAACGTGGACGAAATGAACGCCGTGGTCAAGCGCTTCGTTTCCGTCTACGAACTCACTTCCGCAGCCGAGTCCGTCCTCAATACGATTAAACTCCACGCCAAGCGCTTCGTCGGCGTCTGCTGGCTCTATCGCGAGGAAATCGCACGTAAAGCCGGCGTATCCCTTTCGTCGGTTAACCGCGCGATCAAGGCGCTAAAGGAAACCGGCATCCTAACCGTTCACCACACGATACATACTAAACGCGGCGGCCAAACGCACAGCGTATACGTCATCAATCGCGAGTTTATAGGCGCAGAATTAGCGGCCATTGAACCGGCGAATGAATCCGCGAATGAATCACCGTACGAGTCCGAAAAAGTGGCCGAGATGCCGCGCCAGGCCGAGGTTTCCGCGAGTCAGCCGCAAGTACATAAGAACTTAGATACAAACTCACATAAAACATTAAAAGATAAAACCAATTCGATAAAAATCGATAATAACGAGCCTGACGTTGATGACGTTTTAAAATCGGTCCCAACGGAATTTATCGCAATCATGAAGCCGTATTATGACGGATCTCCTGACGTTATTGCTGCGCGCTGGAAAACCGTCTGCGTTGCGATTAAGAAGAGTTGCGTTGATATGACGAATGCTTCGTGGGATACGATCGGACAAGCCTGGCGCGATGTCGTGCGTCAGTATAAACAGCGCAAGATCCGCAATTCGAGCGATGACGGACTTGGCGGCTACTTCTACCGGGTGCTTTGCGATTACCTGCTTGACGATTATTTGCGCAAGGTTTGGGGTTAGTTTCAGCGTGCCCAATTACGCCGAACTTTAAACACTACGTAATCGTTTATGTTGACGTTGACGTACGCATCGCGTTATACTATTCGCAAACACCGCGAAAGAGGATGTGGATAAATTGGCGAAGATTATCACGTTCGGCATACAGAAAGGCGGCAGCTCGAAAACGACAACAAGCGGAGTCGTGGCGTATTTGTTGAGCGAAGAGTATCGCGTATTGGCTGTCGACATGGATTCGCAAGGCAATCTTACGGAATTATTGACGCAACAAGACATATACGATTTCCAAGGCGTAACGGTTTTCGAAGCGCTCAAGGCGCAGGACGCGCGGGAATACATACATAAAATTACGGACAAGCTGCACATATTGGCCGCGAACGACTTGCTGGCGACGTTCTCGAAGTGGCTGTATAACGGAGGTTATCACGGAAACCCTTCGCTAGTGCTTGCGGAAACATTAGCGACGGTGGCCGATCAATACGATTACATTATCGTGGACACTCCGCCAGCACTCGGCGAGCAGACGATAAATGCGCTCGCAGCGTCCGACCATGTTGTCGCGATGTTCGAAGCGAGCAAATTCTGCTATACGGCGTTGTCGCGCTTCCTGGAAACGTGCGTACACGTTCAGCAGCTACCGGAAGTTAATATGGAGATCGTCGGCATACTCCGCGGCATGATTGATTCGCGACGTACGGATAATAAGGCGCTCCTGCAGATCGTAGGCGACGAGTACGGCGATTTGTGCTTCGATACGATTCTAACGCGGACTGCGGCTGCCGGCCGGATCAGTATTAACGGATTCCTGGATAACCCGGAATTAAACGTCGCGGTTACTCAATATCGAGACTTCTTAAAGGAGTTGATTGAACGTGTCAACAAATAAACTGGATCAGATTAAGGCGAAGATAGCCGGTGGAACGAAGTCGGACGTACATGCGCAATTATTAAGCGCTGATAATACGCGCAAGAAACGCACGCCCAAGCCGAAGTTTGAGGAAACGCACACGCGTAAAACGTTTTGGATTCGCAATGATATCGCCGCAATGGTTGACGAAGAAATCCAGGCGGAGCGCGGCGCCATGACTGCGATCATTAACGAGCTGCTGGACGAATATTTTAAACGTAATCGTTGACGTCAACGTAATCGTAATGATAATTATGAGCGGAGGGTTTAGCGTGAGGGAATTCAATTATGTAGCCAACAGAGAGAAGATTAACGAGCTTACTGATGTTGTTATTGCGTTGCGGCATTATGTCGAAAAGACTGAGCAACTATTTAAAGATCATCCTGATGGGGATTCTCACATCAATCGCGTGAGGACTACGTTATTGAAATACGAAACGGAGCTGCACAAACACCGCTCATTAGAGAAAACACATATCGTCTAATCGTAACGCTCATCTCTTCGGAGGTGGGCGTTATTTTTTTGCGCAAAATGTGCGGATCGCAATCGACCGTCGTTGATGTTAGTGTACGCGGAAAAATTTAGCGGCAGGCTGTACGGTTTCCGATTGGCGTCCGTCTAGGTATGTGTAAGTCGCGAAATTAATTTACGCAAAAGTGTGCGAGACGCACTCGTAAGGGAACATATTCGGTAGAAGGCGAAAGGGAGGCGATAAGATAAACGCTGATCGAGCGAAACAGGCAATCGTTCGAACGACGCATTTGCACTATTTCACACAAACAGGAAACCGACGCACAAATCCGCGCCAACCCACCGTTATCAAATCGGGACATTTCCGGTCCCGTGGAGTTGGCGTAAAATTACCGCAGATTTAGGCGCAGATATATCCGGACAGCATAAACGTACCCGATCGCAGCCAGAACGCCTAAATCGCCGCTGAAATTTGGCCGCAGGTATATGCGCAGGATTCGTGCGGAGGTGGCGCGGCGGAAATCGGCCGGATCATCGTTGTCTTCTCTCTCTCTTTTAAGAGCCTACGCGCCGTTAATCCCTTGTTAATACCGATAATGAAACGGATTTTCGTTTCGTTGTCGGAGTTATTACGAACGTAAGTGAGTAATAACTAGATCTTAAGTTCTTAGATCTTTAAGATCTTAAAAGATTTATAAAATAGCACATCGACGCCGACTTGTCAACACTTATTTTTATAGCGCCATTTATTTGCACTATTTCACACAATTATAGGAGGGATCACGTTATGAACGAAAACAAACGCACTGCTGTTATGGTCACGCTGCCCATTATTCCGAAGGAGGTTGCGGAAGTAATCGAAAAACTTCGCCGGAACCCCGACTACGGTGACGCATTTATTTGCGACTTAGCTTCGCGCACAGGAGGCGGACTTCACAACGATACGATTACGTTGCGCCTAATACCGTTCGACACGCTCCTATCCGCACTAGTCAACGGATACGTCGTCGAGAAGTCCGCGGAGGAGCTGGCGCACGAGTGTATCCGCGCAGAGTATCGATATTATTGCGGAGATCCATACGGAAGAGGCGCGCGACACGGTATTATCTACACGCTCGAAACGTTCGGCATCAAAATCGAAGGGGTGAACGCATGAACACGAAATTTAACGTATATATCACGCAAAACTACCGCCTAACAACGGATGAAACGAAGACAGCGCCAGCCCAACAATTCATCCTACAGCGCCGCCACATCGTCGACCCTACGAAATCGCCCGCCTACGCGCCGCCTGCAGACGGATCGCCACCGCCACCGGTTCGCGAAACGTGGAAGGATGACGGATTCTATACGTACAATAGCGCCGGCATTACCGCGGCCACTAAGACGGCTATTCTGCGCGATACGAACGTTAGTCGTGCGGAGACATTGTCGGAGGCGCTCGCTATCTATGCGGAAGAGACAGCGCGGTTAGCTGACGCGATTAATGCCGCGTTAAGCCTTACGGGGCGTCAGCCCGAACATTAGCGGCGAAATAGGCGCGTTGGGCGTGCGGTAGGGTTAACGGAAGGGCAAGGGGAGAAGGCGCTGGAATGGCACTTAAAATTAGCGAGAAGGGGAGCGATTAAGTGAAAACGGTAAATGTAACGTACTTTAAGCCGAGCGGAAAATACTACACGCAAGAGACCGTAGAGTTACCGGAAGGTGTGTGCGGATATGATGCGTTGTTCCATGAATTACCGAAGCATCACCGCATTAAGGGCATGTTCATGCTCGTTCAGAATAGCGAACCGGCTGGCGAAGAAAAGGAACCGTATATCGTTCCGCATCTATTTCACCCGAAGGAGGTGTCCGCAGAATGACACGCGAACAAATTATCGATAAATGGGAGACGCTCGATCCACGCGCACGTGACGCATGGGTGGCGCTCGCTGTTTTTAAATGGCGTATCATGGGCGATCAAATATTTCCGCCAGAAGGCGAACAGTTACGCAGCAGTAAGGTCCAGTATGAGGACGGTAGGTTCTCGATTATATTACCGAATTACACGACAGACATTGCCGCAGCGTGGACAGTTGTCGACGAAAGCGCGAAATGGGGCGGAATGCAGATCGGATGTTACGGAAAACCGGACGCTCGTTATTACGAAGTGTACACATATACGGACACACATCCGTATTCATATCCGATTGATATTACGAAAGAGACCGCACCGGAAGCGATCGGACTCGCGGCAATCATTGCGAAATTATCGACGGCAAAATGAGCGAAGTTTATTCGCTCTGTGTGATTCCGCGCGGCTTCCGTATAGCTATATAAGAGCAAAAAATTTCCCCGAAGGGTGTGAACGGTAAATGGACGTATTGAATACGACAGGCGGCGGACTAAGCGCTCCGCAAATAATCGTAGCGATATGCACAGCAATTCTCTCGATCTTGCTATGGGCGGTAGGACTATATAGCTTGATACGCAAGGAAACCGGCAACGCAGCCGGAAATTTAATCTGCGCAATACTTATCGGAGGAGTCACGCTATTAGTTCTAGCGGACGACAATGGGCGCGAGCCAATCCGCCACGAAGTCACACTCCGCCCAGGCCACGTTATCGACGCGACGAAATACGAAATCGTCGAGCAGCGCGGGAAGATTTACGTTATTGAGGAACGGGAGGTGGGCGAATAATGGACGATATGAGGGCGCTGTTTCTCGAATGGCTAAACGAAGACCATTGCGCAAGATGCGGACGAAATCTAGTCGTTCCAGGATACGATTGGTGCGCGGAATGTCGGCCGGAATTACTCAACGGGGAGGTGGGCGAATAGATGGCGCGTAATGACGAATGGTGCGACTTTTGCGATGACCGCCTAAAGGCCGTAGCGGTTAAATCGCCAGTAACCGGACGTGAGTACGATATCTGCAAACAGTGCGCGGTAATGTGTACGTATCCAAGAATCGAGGAGGAATCGGAATGAACACGGACCAACAACGTAACGAAGCCGCAGCGATCGCGCAGGAAATCGAGCGCCAGTTGGACGCCGCGCTTGAGCTGCGGACGGTTGACGGGATCTTGCGATATTATGGGCGGAAAGGGTGAGCGTACGTCTCCCGTGAAATGAGCGTAAAAGTACGTACGGATGAGATACCGCGAGAATTAAAGAGATCGCGCCTGTCGATAAGCGTTTCCGGATAGTTGCGAAAAAGCGAAGTTTTACCTGGTAAAAGCGGAAATATTTTTTCTTAAATCGGACTTATACCTGGTAAAACCGGAAATTTTCGATACCTACGCGCGAGCGATTTCGAATGTGAAAACGGCCGAATATGACGTTCGACCAATCGGACAGACACGAAATATAATCAAATCCAAGCGGAAGAGGTGCAAACGGAATGACAACGGAAAATAAGCGTGACCTTGCGGCAGACCTGGCGATATGCGAGGCGGCGACAGATGGCGCGGATATGTGCGTGGGCGATACGGATGTACATTTATCGTATTGGCAACCGCTACTTTCGGAGGACGAGCAGTATCCGATTATTGCGCGGTTTGAGAAGACGGAAGACGCGCTCTTATTCGTCGAATCACGCGAAGGCTGGCCGGAAGCAATACGGAGGGCAATGACGGCCGAGGCGGAGGTTGAGCGGTTGAGGAACGGCGTTAATCACCTACGAAATAGTATAACCGTTGAATTGGAGGCGGCGAGATCATCCGCGTATATAACCGACTGTACATTCGTACATGAGAACGGACTGGAAGATATGTTGCGGAAGATAGAACGGTACATTCTGTTGGAGGTGGGTTCAGATGTGGCGGAGTAAACTGCGGAAGAAGTACGATTTTCTTTGCGTAGCCCTTGATGACGCGCGAAAGTCGCGTGACCAGGCGGAGGAGCGCGCCATAAATTATTCCCGCAATTGGTACGAATGCAGAATCAAAAATATTCGACTGCAGAAGGAGAACGCACGCCTCCGCGATGCACTCGAACAAATCGCAGGCGCTACGATGTCGCAATACGCATCCGTCGACGATATGGCTCGCGATATTAAACGGAAGGCAAGGGAGGCGCTAAGTAATGGCGAAAAGTCCACGCAAGAAAATAACGGCCGATGAGCGCAAGGACTGGCGAAACCTTCCGCTCGAACACTGGAACACGCTCTCGGTGCAGACGATGGTTGCGGATCTCAATCGCGAACATTACGGTGTCGAGAAATACGTTCCGAATCGCGGATACGGATACGAACAGGGCGTAATCAAACGCGTGCTCAACGAATACGGCGCGGAGGCTGTACGCGAAACGATCGAGCGCTCCTTCGCCGAATATCGGCCGAGCGCTGACTATCCGCAATTAACGGCCGGCTTTCTGCTGACGTATATGCTGCCGCGTATCATGCCGCGTGTGCTGGCGGAAATGGAGACGGCCAAAAGGCGCCAGGCTGCGGAGAGCGAGGCGCCAAGTATTAGCGAGTTGGTCGATTGGTTATGATTGCGTGTCGTCAACGAACTCGACAACGTCTTCTATGCGGCAGTTAAGGTATTCGCAAATCAAAGCCAGCGTTTCGAGTGAAACAAATCGATCCATATTTAGGACGGATACGGTAGAGCGTGAGACAACGTCATTCTTGTACAAGTCAGACATTTTCATATCTCGGTCTACTACTAATTTTCTTAGAGGTTTATAGCTTGGGAACAAAGGCATAATTACACCTTCCTATATGTATAAGTTTGTCTATTATATCATATATGATGGAACCAACGTCAATATGTAGCAAAAGTCACAAAAAGTGATTGACATCTCCGTCATATAGGTTTAAAGTAGCATCATAAGAAATATTTACCTCTTCGGCCATCAGCGCCAACCTTCGCATTACACGCGGACATCCTCGACCGTCCGCCCACGCACCAAAACCTCCGCCTAAAACGATCACGGACCCAGCGTACCTCTTACGCAGATCCGGCGACAGCTTTGCCGACCTCCAAAACGGCAGGGCAGCGCGAGGTTATTTCGCGTTAAAGGAGATACGTTAATGAAAACGTTAATCGACCGAATTGACTTCGCAGAAAAGAAAGCCGCGGCTCCTATACGGAATCAGTACCGGCAGAAGCGTCTGTCCGCGTATATGGCCGCAATAATCCGAATGGTAAAGGTGGAACGCAAATGAAAGTCGTAGATTTCATCGAATGCCCGCCGCGCATCTTCTTATTCCTCGCGGACCTGTCACGCAATAACACGAATCTTAGACGCATGTGGTTACGAAATTACCTACGCGTCACGAACGGAGGCGGTTGCGATTAATCACAGCGCAAATTGTATCTTAAGCGGACCCTGTACGCTCGCTGATACGGATAAGTGCAATCGGATGTGTCCGTCATATGTCGCGATGCACGGTTATGCCGGCGATGGCGGACGAGTAGGAGCGGCGGGCCTGCCGTCAGAATACCGGCACCTTACCGTTAACAACTCGCCAGCACGCGCCGGACAAGCTGACGTATACGTTGCCGTAGACAAATACGTAGACACGTTTAAGACGGGCGATCGCGTCAAGTCGCTGTACTTGTATAGCGCGGAGCCTGGAACGGGTAAGACGACGACGGCTGCCGCACTCCTTAACGAATATCTGACCGCACACTATATCGGATGTCTGCAGCGCGGCGAGACTCCGCTTGAGCGTCCGGCTTTCTTTCTCGATGTCAACGCCTGGCAGAAAGATTTTAACGCGTTCAATCGTCCGCGCGTTCCGGAAGAGATCGCGGAGCCGGCCGCAGCACGCTATTACCGTACGATGACGATCGCGTCGAAAGTTCCGTTTCTGGTCCTCGACGATATCGGGGTACGTGACGCAAGTGACGCGTTTCGTGCGGATCTGCATTCCGTAGTTAATGATCGGACCGCGAACGGATTAACTGACGTATACACTTCGAATATTCCGATGGCGGACATGCTGCGGCTGTTTGACGCCAGGATTGCGGACCGTATACGCGACATGTGCGGCGAGATTCATTTCGTAGGCAAATCGAAAAGGGGGCGGAGATAGCGAATGACTTGCGAACTATTTGTATCGAAAGTAATCGATGAGAATAACGTAGCCGCGTTTAAGGAGTTCGGCATTGAGCCGGAGAGTTTCGCGACGCCGCTCGAGTCTAGCGTGGTTAAGTTTACGCTCGATTATGCGAAGGAAAACGGAGGAAGTGCACCAAGTTACGCGACGATCGTTACGAATTTCCCCGACTTCATGTATGTTCCAAGCGTTACGGACTCATTCGAATATTTGGCACGAAAAATTAAGGAAAAGGAAGGAAAACAGAGGATTGCGGAGTTGATCAACAAAGAACTCCCTACGTTATACGATTCCTCAGATTCTGACACGGTAATTTCTACCTTGCAGGAGAGACTTCAATCGATTAAAATGGGAACATCAGTTCGTTGCCAAAAGGGAATTAACGTTAAAGAATCGGCAACGACATTTCTAGAAGAGTATGAGAAGCGCCGAAAAGGCGAGTCATTTAAAATTTGGCGGAGTAAGTTTCCGTCTATAAATAAAGCGATCGGAGGCGGATACATTAGCGGCAACGTTTACGCATGGTTCGGCCGGTCTGGTCGCGGTAAGTCCGTTGTAACGATGGAGGACGGAATCGAGTCCGCAGCTCAAGGCGCAAATGTTCTCGTGTGGGCGATGGAGATGTCGCGCTATGAGTGGTTAGCCCGCGCTTACTCATCGTTATCAGCGCGCCAGGGCTTAGTTACCGCAATGATTGACGGCGCGAAATACGAGGCCGGCTTCGAGAACCGCGCGCTATTAACCGGCAACCTGTCGCCAGAGTTCGAAGAAGGATTGCGCACATTTGCGACTACGCTGCCGGACACGCTCGCGGGTAACATAACGCTTCGTGCCGTAGACGATGCGGATTTTAGTGTCCGTACGATCCGTGAGCTTGAGGCGGACATTCGGCGGACAAAGGCGGACGTCGTCGTAATCGATCCGATCTATTATATGGATTTCGAGGCGAATACATCGCGTACGACAGGCGGAGACGTGGCAGCGACCTCGATCGCCTTACGTAGAGTGGCCGGAGCAACAGGCGCGGTTATCCACGTTATAACCCAGGCGGAGGAAGATGCGTCGGAAAAGACGGACGGTATTCGCGAGTTGAAGCCGCCAAAACGTGCGGAAGTCATGAAGAGTAAGGCGATCCTGCAGGACGCGGCGCTCCTTATTGGCGTCGACACATTAGCGCAGGAAGGGCGCGGAATACTCGAACTCGGTAAGGGACGGAATGGCGGAGAGGATACGCAGGTCGAAATCGTGTTTCTACCTAATTACGGGATCGTCCGCGAGTTCGAAACCGGACAAGCCGCCGCACAACAATTTGCGTTCTAGCGTGGGATTTCGGACAACTTTCGTATAGCTATATAAGGGAGGCGTAAACATGACAATCGAATCTGTTGCTAATGCCGTAAAGGAGCTGGCCGGTCTCTTCAACTGTTCGTATGAAGACGTATGGAGACGGTATATGCATCCCGCGATCACTGACGGTTTCACTTTCGAGGAGGTATTTCCGCACATTAACGGAGAAGGCGTATGAACATTCCAATCGACGTACGCGCCGAACTCGAACTCTTCGAATGGGAGCGTGCAACTTGGACGCATGACCGCTTAATCGCCGTATCACCGTTCCGCTATGACCGCACGCCATCATTCTACGTTTATACTGCGGACACGGCCGACGCTAAATCCGGCTATTGGGGCGATCCTGGCGCACGCGATCCGGAATGGCAACGTGGCGGCATCGTTAAGCTGCTGGCCTTCCTACGCAACGAAACGCCGGCCGAAACGCTTGAGTATTTGCGCGATAAGTACGGAGAGGACACGAGCGCCAACTCGGACGGACTTCCGCAACTTAAACCGCTGAGACTCACGCAGGAGACGGCGCGACGGTACCGACCGCTCGATAGCGCGATTCTCGACCACTACAAGTGGCGCCATCCGTATTTAGGCGAGCGCAGCATTAGCGAACCGGTCCAACGGCTCATGCGCATCGGATTCGACCGCGAAAGGAATGCCGTAGTTATTCCGTGGTTCAATCCGGACGGAAGTCTCGGCGCGATCAAGTATAGGCGCGTAGATACGAAGGTCTTCTGGTACGAACGAGGCGGACGGCCAATCCGCGACATGCTCTACGGAATCGATGTCGTGTATGCGAGGCGGCTGCGTAAGGTGGCGCTAGTGGAGGCGGAGGTTGACGCTATGACGTTGATGTCGGCTGGAATACCCGCGATAGCAACCGGTGGCGCTACGTCCTGGAACGCCGGTAAGCGCGATATGATAGCGAGGTCACCGATCGAGGAGGTCGTGATTCTGCGCGATGTGGACGCTGCAGGCCGGCAATGGCGTAATCGAATCGTGGCGGACTTGCGCGGGAGTGTAGGCGTATCTATTGCGATAGTACCAAGTTACGTGAAGGATGCGAACGAGTTAGCGAGAATAAAGGGACTTACTGCCCTAAACAATAGTTACAAAAACGCAATTTATATCGACACTTTACACAGACATGTTATATAATGGAAGTCACCGTGCAGGATTGTGGACGAGATGCCTGCGCAGGAACGAAAGTTCCTACGGGTAGCGCTACCGCCATTTCCAAACGTAAAGGTCAACCGGTTCGACGCCGAGAGCGCCTGATACTATTATGGCAATCCGGAGAGGCATATCTTTTGTCCGCATTGTATCGTACGAGGATAACGTTGATTTGCTTATCCCTGTGCGGCGAGATAGTTCGCCTAATGACCAGCCTTTTTCGCTAGCAAGATCGGAGATACGGCAGCGCACGGCAACAGGTACCATGTGTGCGCTCCTCCAAGTCGGTGTTAGAAATTTTACCCAAAAATAATTTTAGCATATTTTTCATTTCAAAGTGTACGGTTTTGGATTGAAGTACGTCTAAGTATATGTAACGCACAAAATTGAAAAGAGGTGAGTTGTTTGAGTCTTGAAAAACTGAATAAAGCGTTCCAGGAGTACAAAGCCAACTCTTGCGAAGAGTCACTAGTCTTGATGTACAAGATCGCAAGGAAAGTATTCCTCATTCCAAATCGCGGGAAATTAATCACCATGGGATACATAGACCCGAATGATGCGGACACGATTTTTGATGATGTTTTTTGGAAACTATCCAAAGACCGAGAAATCAAAGAGTTCGCCCTAGCAATGCGAACGTCGCTTCGGAACGCAAGGATCGACTTCGTGAGGTCTGAGAGCAGCCGAAGGAAGAAGATCGAGCACTACCTGGACGAGCATACCACAGAGAGTGAAGGCGCGCCAACGCTGGTACTCAAAGCTGATGTGGATGTCGAAGGGGAAGCGCTTCAAAATGAAGAAAAGAAGAGAACCAACCAGCGCCAACTGATTGATTCCCTTCTCGAATCTGCCAAGATTCTGTTAGATCCAACGATGATTGCCGTCATCGAAGGAACCATGCGCGGTGAGACTCCGAATGCGATCGCAAAATCGCTCGGGCTTCAACGCAACACCGTAGACCGTAAACTACGACGTCTTGCTCGAAACTATGACCGCAAAGTTCACGGAGATTTATCCGATTACTTGCCGAAAAGTCTTCGGCTAAGAAGCGAGTTTATATCGGCCTAGGTAGAAAAACCGAGAACGGCTTTTCAGGCATGAAAGTCGTTCTCAATTAAATTATAACATACAAGACGCTTATGTATAATACTTACCTAAAAATTCCAATAGTATACCTCGACGTTTAATATTTTACTCAAAAATTGAGTGCTTGTCAAACGCTTCTTTAACCATGCCCAAAACTCTAACGGAGGCTAACTATATGACTACAATACGGCTAACAGCGGGAAAGGTTTCGTTTTCCCCGAAAAATAATTCGAAAAATCCACGCAGCGTTGACGTCGCCTATCACGGAGGCATCGAAGAACACGAAGATATCGCGGATTACTATTCGCCAGAACTCACGTTGAAAGGGGTGCGCGTCGGATGAGTATCGCTATTGATCCGAAGGCCGGCACGCATTTCACCGGCAAGATATTCGTCACTCCTCACGCTTGCGACCGCGCAACCGAACATTTCGGAATCGACCGCAGCAAGGCGCCAATGTTCGTAATGGATATCCTGCGCAAAGCCGCGCTAATCGATCCGGACGTAATCGACGATAACGGAAACTCCGCCCGCATGTTCGCACATAACCGCGTTGTCCTTATCGTATCGCCGACGGAATCGACCGTTATCACAATCCATCCGCAATCGCAGGCTAACGAGATTGTACGCAGTCCGATCGAAAGGATTATCCAACGCGCGATTAAGGCGGCTCAGCGCAAAGAGGTACGCGAAACTAAACGTATTACGGTACAGAAGGCGGAGTTAATGGTTGAGCGCGCTAACTGCGAATTACGGCAAGCGAAGTCTGAATCCGTTAAGGTTATCGCCGATATGAACGCAAAGATAACGGAAATTGACGTTGAAATTGCGAAATTGGAACGCGAATTGTTCGATATCAAACGCGAAAAGAAGACGATTATGAAAAGCGTAGCTGCTTACGTTTGAATAATGCCGATGTTCCTGCGTCGGCTACGCGTTATCAACGTGAAGGACCGGGGTATCTCGGTCGCCGAATCCGCGTGTTTCGGAAAGTAGCGTTGATGTCGCGTCACGGGCGCAGGAAAGACGTGTCCGAGCGGAAGGAGCCGTGAACCATGCGGAGACTGCGAAAGCTCTCACCGCGCACGTAGAGAGGAGGGCCGCGGAATAATCCGCCGTCACCTTGCCGAAGCGTAAGCCGCAAACCTGCGGGTCGACACGTAGGCGAGCGCAATCCTTCCGCACAAAATAAACGAAAAGGAACGTGATTAAATGTCCATTCGCGACCAACTGAAAAAGCGTGAAGAGGAACGCAGCGCACCGAAAGGAAACGGACTGAACGACGGATTGCCGGAAGGCGTAACGCGATATGTCCGACTTGGTGCGGAATTGAAAGATGGCCGCCAATTCGTTATGCTCGCAGACCCGGATAATTGGTTCTTCTACCACTGCCACGAGGACGGAGATTACGCCACGCGCGCAACTTACGTCAGAAAACACACTTGTCTCCATTCTCCGAAAGAAGTCGGCGCCAACTTTACCGCGTATCAAAAGCCGAATGGCGGCGTATGCATCTCGTGCAAAGCGAAGGCCAAGCGCAAACTCTACTTTATGATTCCGGTATTCGACCTCGAGTATATGACTTGGCGCGTCCTGGACGTTAAAGAGTTCCACGCGAATAACTTAATCGGCGACTACGACAAACTCGAGAAGGCCGCGAAGAAATTCAACAAGGAATATTCGATCGTAGGCGACGTAATCAAAATCGGAAAGACGTCCGACGGTAAGTCGTATTCCCTCGAATCGGGCGACGCAGACGTACCGGCAGAGGCCGCTCAGTTTGTGGGATTCGCGTTCCCTTACGAAGAACTCGCCAATTTCCGCGAAGAGGACGATATCATCGCGCTGCTTAACGAGGCCGATCCGGACCATATCGATAAGTCCGTATTGCCTGGCGACACTGTCCAGACAAAAACGCAATCCAACGATAACGTAACGCCAATCGACGACGGACCGCTCGACATTTCGGAAGAGGACTTGCCGTTCTAACACGCAATCAACCGAAAGGAGGCGGCACATATGGACGTAGCAGGCCCGGAAATGCGCAATGTTACCGTCTTACTCAACGTTAGGGATGCGAAGAAGCTGCCGCAAACGGGCGCCTATCTTTCGAAGTTCCTGACGAATCTAACGCAAGAACACGGACTGTTTGCGGTCAGCATAGCGGTGAGCGTCGAACCTGCGGAGTCAACCGCGTTCGGCGCCGCACAGCCGCCGGAGGAGTCTAACGAAATCGAAATCGTATGTATACCGGAAGGGGACGAATGAATGGCGCACATTACTGAAATCGTTGGACAAGTATCGGAGGCTTTCGCACGGACGGCGTTAATCTGCGCCGGCTGGACGGTGGCGAAGACGGAGACGCGGGAATCATACGACATTGTGGCGCGAGAGCCTAATAATGGCGCATGGAAAACGTTCCAAGTCAAGACGATCAAGCTCCGCTCGGACCGCCGTAATGAAATGGTCGTTTATGCGCGGAAAGGTAACGGAGAGGCTTATACGCAGCCAGAAGCCGACTATATTATTGGCGTACTTGGCGCGAAAGAAGCCGAAGCACCGCGCGTTTGGGTATTCGAAAATACCGGACTTACCGAGTATTGGGCTACGGAAGCGAGCGCAGAAAAGCGTTGGATTGAACTTCCGCTAAGTATTCAGCGCGAAATCTATACGCAGCAGACGCTGGACGGTCCCGTTGAGGTTGCGGCGGTATGACGCAGTTTGACCGTTTCGCACCGCCAGACGAGCCGGCCGTAGTCGCAGAGTGTGCGTATTGTCACCGCGAAATCTACGCAGGCGACGAGGTTAAGCGGATTGATGACGTGGGCGGCTACGTTCACGCTAATTACGGAACGGACTGCGCAGTCAAGTACGCAGAAGAACGAGTATACGACGCAATGGGAACGATTAATATCCGAGGGGAGATCGATTAAATATGGCGAAATTGAGCGTAGTAGTTCCGAGTAATGAGGTCGAGGTTAGGGGCGCGAGTGGCGAAGCTGTTAAATACCGCAAGGTTGAGCGTAAGGCGCAGGCGGGCGATATCGTTAAGGCGCTAACTGATCGTAATACTGACGTAGATAAGGGCGCATTCTATGAAGTTATTGACGCGGATGGGGAGACGGGTTTCTGCGATAACGTCGGAGACCTTCGTTGTGCTGGGTTGCGCTATCATCCGCAAAGATTCGAAGTCTACGAAAAGGTGACGAGGCCGGCTGCGGTTGAGTATCGCGAGGTTAAGCGTGAGGCGGAGGTCGGAGAGCGTATTCGGATCGTTGATAAGTATCCAACCGAAGATAAATATGAGAATGGTGCCGAATTTGTTGTATGTAACACAGACGGTGACGGTGATGTACGCGTCAGGATTCCCGGAAACTCTCGCAAACTTGTCCTCCTAAGTGAATACGCCGTAATCGAGCCGGTCAATGTTGCCGAGCCAGCACCGCAGCCTGAACGCTTGAAAGTCGGTGAGTACGCGAGGGTTATCGGCAGTTCTCACCGTAGCTTTTTCGGAGGGAAAGACGGGGATGTCGTTAACATCGTCAGAGAATCGGATAGTCGATACAAGTGCGAACGTATTGACGGTCACGACTACGGTGGAAATCCGTGGGCTGATCCGGAAAGTCTAGTCCGCGCCACCGAATCCGAAGTCGAAGCCGCCAAAAAGGCCGCTGAACGTGCGAAAGCAATCGGAGAGTTTGCGGACGGCGGCTATGCGGTAGTGGTTGACGTGAGTAAGTCGCATTGTCTGGCCGGATTTAAAGACGGAGATTACGTTACCGTCGAACTTTACGAACCTGACCACCGCATTTATCCGCTGAAGGTTGTCGGAAATAACAGCGGTTACTGCAACGCCGACGCACTCCGCAAGGTGACGCGTGAGGAATACGAGGAGGCGACGAAGTCGAAGCCGGTGTTTAGCGTTGGTGACTACGCGAAAGTTATCGCTGATAACTACGAACATCGCGTCGGACATATCGTCCAGATTACTAAGATCACCGACGGCCCTTTCGATTCTTTTGATTACGCAGTTAAACGCCTCACTTACGGCGGCAATGGATATATCCACGCGAAGAACATCGAAAAGGTCAGCGCAGAGGAGGTCGCACGTATCGAAGAGGAAGCGAAATGGGCGGCGATCGGGCGGAAAGTCGGCGAGATTAGAAAGGGCGATATCGTTGAGGTGGTGAACAGCCGCGGAGGGCACGCACCAGTCGGGCATATCGGCGAGACAGTTAGCGCAATGGACCATAACGGCGACATCAGAGTAGCGACGGTTGATCGTCCGAGTGGAAGTGCGTGCTGGTCTAAGGTAAAACTCATTGTACCGGTCGAACAACGCTTTGACCGTGCGGAAGGAGGCGTATCCACATCGAAATAAAACTTTCGCTTAACCGTCCGGACGACAGCGCATCAAGAGCGGTAGCACGCGAAGCTGTCAAAGCGGCAGCCAAGCGGAAGAAAGACGCATCCGAAACCGTAGAAGAAGCGATCGAACGCGTTAGCCAAATGAAATTAACGGACCGCGAGCGCCAACTCGTAGACATCGTTAAGGAATCCGTCAAGACCGGAGAGACAGGCAGTCTCCGGTCCGGTGGCGGACAGATTTCGAAGGCGGACGTATTAGCGGCAGGATCGCGCCTACTCGCGGAAAGGAAGCACAGTGAGCGCGCGGAAAGGATCGCGGAGACATTACGGTCAAAGCCGGCCAACTTCCACATACTGACGGACGACGCGGAATTACCAGCGTTCATCGAGCGTGTGAGAACGGAATGTCGGCGGCAAATGGCGGAATGGACGGACCGCTGGCGCATACTCGGCGTTGAAACGATGACTGCGGGCGACTTCGAAGGTACCGGCGTAGATACGTATATCGACCTATCGATTGGCTTTTCGATATGGCTGCCGTTATTGGACGAAGGCTACTATCTTCCGTACGGTCACGTTGATATGCGCGGCGAGGACGGCTTCGATTTCCTGGATGATACATGTGCGTTTAAGGCGGACGATAAGCAGCTCACACGTTCGAAAGTGCTGGCGGCCATTAAGCCGTATTTATCGAGCCAGGCGCACGGCAAGTCGTTTCACATGGGGTCGGCGCGCTATGACCTTCACGTTGCGATTAAAGACGGATACGAGATCCGCGGCTGCGTATGGGACTCGTTGGATGCGATGAACTCGCTAAATGAGCACGAAGAGTCTTTCGGTCTCAAACCGCTAATCGCGAAATACGGTGCACACTTCGGCATAAACGGTCCAATCTACACGTTCGAAGACATGTTCGGCAACCGGTCGCCAGCTCCGTTCAGCGTCGAATTGGTCGGCATCTACGCGATTAAGGACGTTCTCTACGGATGGAAACTGACGGAATGGCAATTCGCTCAAATGGCGAAAGCTCCGTCCGCTAGTGGCGCCGGTAAGCTGCTCGAATGCTATGCGCTCATTGACTCGAAGTTGCCGGAGACGGACGTATTCATGGCGCGGTGCGGCTTCGTCGTGGATCTCGACGGACTTGCGGAGTTAGAGGCGGAGTTCACGCCATTGCTCGAAAAGGCGCGCCAGGACGTTGTTGATTCGTACAAGATCGACGCGGACTTTGTTCGGAAGATGGACCGTACGCTTAACGCTAAGAAGGTCGAGGCGTGGGTTGAGGCGCAGCGCAAACGGATCGCACGGAATAAAGAGGCGCAGGAGAAACAGCGCGCTATTATCGCGGAATGCGAGGCAGCCGGCAAAACAACGCTTAAGAAATATACGAGCGCGGTCGCTAGGCTTGCGGAGCTGCAGACGGAAGCGCGCGAATTGTCGCCAGCAGACGAGGAACACGCGCCGTTATTCGTAGAGGAGTTTACGATAACGAACGGAAATCACCTGGCGTATCTGATTTACGATTACCTCGGCATTCGCGATCGTACCGGCCAGTTTAAGCGCGGCAAGACGCGGTCGACGGCTGCGGAGATCCTCGAAGTTTATTACGAAGAGGAAGAAGCGCTAAAACCGCTGGCGGTCGTTGCTGCGTACGAGAAATTGCTGAATACGTACGTGAAGAAGATTCCGGATGCGCTCGAAGGAGACGGGCGTCTGCATTCCGAGTTCAAGGCGGGCGGTACGGCGACAGGGCGGTATAGTTCCGCAGGATATAGCGGCAGACCGATCGATATTCTAAGCGAATTTGAAACGGAGGGGTAAGCGTGATTATAGCGTGGACGGCATTTGTTATTCTGTCGTTAATATCAGGTCTTAGTTTAATCGGACTTGTGTTATCTTTTTTCTTTGATACAGCAAAAGAGTCGGCTAAGTTCTTCTGGATTACGGTAATTTTCATATTTCTTTTGTCGTTCCCAGCGCAGTACATCTTTGGAGGTTGATCGATGGGGATGACGATAACTGACGCCAACTATCACGCCATTGTTCGTAAACTCATCGCTGATGAGCGCAAGGTAGCGAAAGGGACGAACCTGCAGAACATGCCGTCAAAAGGCGCAGGCAATCGCGTCCGTAATCAATTCATACCACGCGAAGGCTTTACGTTTATCGGCGCTGATCTCGGCCAGATCGAGCCTAGAAATATGTCGCACATAATGTACGTGAGATACGGAGATAACTCCATGCGGCAAATCTTCTTAGACGGCGTTGATCTTTATACAACGATGGCAATGATGACGTTTGGCCTGGCGCAAGAATATTGCGTAGACAAGGCGTACGATCCGACCGGCACGTTTCAGCCGCGGAAGATGATGAAGACCGGCCAACTCGCGGTATCGTACGACCAATCGCCGAAATCGTTCGCGAAGAAAATGAACGTAACGGACGATGTGGCGCATATGTTCTTCGAAAACTTCGACCGTACATTTCCGTCGTTTAAAACGATGGTGGCAGATATCCGCGAGTTTATGCGCAGACACGGGTACGTAGAGACATTGGACGGACGTAAACGTCGTTTTCCCGATTATAAATCCGTTGCGGCAGCGCAGACCAAGAACGAGCAGCGTTTAATACGGTTATATACCGAGCGGAAGGCGCTTCGCAATATAACAAAACCATCTCCACGCGATGAGCAGAGAATGCTCGCGGTACAGGACGAAATCGATATCTTAGCGGCTAAGCGCGGTCTCATCGGATATTGGGAACGCGCAGCATTTAACGCGGTCATTCAAGGAACAGGTGCGGACATCCTCAAGCGCATCGGCATTCGCATTGCGCAAATTTGTCGCGAACGTGGTTGGGAATTTAACGCCTCCATACACGATGAAATTATCGTCAGCGTACCGGACGAGCAGGTGACGCCAGAAACGATTGCGCTCATTAACGATGTAATGACGAAGACGACGGAATTGAGCGTGCCATTGACGACCGACATCGTTATACAAAAACGCTGGATGCAGGAATTCGGTCCGGACGATTGGGATTACGCGAATAACCGGCCGCTGCCGGAGTTCGCAGATAAATATAAATAAGGAGTGTGGTTTTCATTACACAATCAATCGCGGATAAAATAGCGCAAGACTTTACGGACTACCTTAACGCTTGGCACTCAGCGCCCGAAGTGTACGACGACGCACTCGACGCGCAGATTCACCGCTGGTACGCAGACATCTTATCGGACAAGTCGCGCAAAGTATGGCCGCCACGAGGCATTCCGTATTTCTCGCCATCGTCGGCCGACACAGATCCGCGCGCCTTATACGAAAAAGTTCGCGGTGCTAAACGGGAAATTAGCGCCAGCCAACCGAATCAAGGGCGTCAGACTCGAATCGGTACCGCGATCGGCGACGTTATCCAGCGCGATATTCTATTCGCAGAGAAACATATGAGCGCCAGCCGTTTCGCATTCGAACGTAATGACCGCGGCGAGCCGATGTTCGAAAACTTTGCACAGATAGCGAAACGAATTACTCATCGCGGTAAGCAATTCGCGTTATACGGTACTTGCGACGGCATCATGCGCTATGTCTCCGAAGATGGCGAAGTGCTGCGCGTCGGCCTCGAGATAAAGTCGAAGCAATCGACGTATGCGAAAACGTCTCCGTATTCAATGCGTAATGGCGCGGAAGACAAGCACGTTAAGCAATGCGTCTGCTACTCGATCATGTACGACGTTGACATCTACGTCATCATCTACGTAAACGGCGCTCGTAAGGCGTGGGACATGTCTGCGGAGGACTTCGAAAAGAATCCGGATATTATGGCGTTCGGCGTCTATATTACGGATGCTGACCGCGCTGAAATTCTCGATCACTTTGCGGACATTGTAACGGCAGCCGACTCAAGCACTCCGCCAAAGACCGATATAAGTCGCTGGACGTTTAATCCGTATAAACGGTTGATATCAGCGTCATTAACAGACGAGGAAATAGCGCAGATTAAACGCGAAGTGAGCGCGATTCAGCGATCAGGACTTCCGGACTGGCGGAAGAATAGCGCGGTAAAAGCATTGGCGGAAATTATGAAACTACGAAATGGAGGCGCTGCTTAATGTTGGAACGGATTGCGACCGGTTTACTATTCGTTGGACTCGGCGGTGCGGTAGCGCTCGGCGTCGGCTTCGTAATGGAGCTAATATTCGGTGACTCGACGCTATTCCTGCGCATTGTTGCCGTAATACTCGCGCTAGTCCTGTTTCTGTGCGGATACTATGGCGGAGAGGAGGCGGTCGATTCTGGCGAAGACAACGATACACCTCGGACTTGATACGTCACTCACGAAATCAGGCTTCGCAATCATATCCGTCACTGATCGGAAACCGACGTTAGTTGATTACGGACTTATAAAATCTAACGCTAATCTATCGGACGGAGAGCGTCTTCGTCAGATTCACGCAGGCATAACGGGGATCATAAGCAAATATCCGATAGAACGAGTGATACCGCGAGAAGCCGGCATCGTGCGGTTTAACCTTCCGACAAAACAGATATTCAAAAGCCACGGAGTAACTGAGTTCGCACTCGCGGATTACGAAATTTACGACATCAATATACAAACGGTTAAGGCGTGGGCAAGGCGGATAACGGAATCGCCAGGTAAGCGGAACGATAAGGCGATGATTGCGGAAGCCGTGCGTATATTCTTCAACCTGCCGGACTTACCGCTCAATAAAGACGGCGACGAGGCGGATGCAATCACGGTAACGCTGACGTACTTAATTCGCGAAAATCTAATAGACGGAGGGATTGCGTAATGACGTGGATTGTTTTCGCTTGTGATTGTGGTTGCGGTTTTGCTATTCCGAAATTTGAAGTTCCGGAAGACGTAAGTTGTCCGTCATGTGGTAGCGAATGGGATGTCGACGAAACTGGCGAAGGTATTATCGATCCGAACATCGTTCCGCTGTGCAGTGGTGTATGAGCCGCGACCAACTTCTCGCCCACTACTTACGCCACGAACGCGAACAGTTAACGGAAGCCCTCCGCATTAAGGGCGAAGATATCGCAAGGCTATGCGCCAGACTCTCGCAGATTGAGCGCCAAATACAAAAATACGAAACGGAGCGATGACATATCACGCACACACCGCAATATGTAACGAAGCCTAATAACCGCCGACTTACGTTCGATCCAGGCCGCCTATCCACGTTCGCCGACCGGATTCTCTCCGGTTTGGCCGGCGTAGATAAGACGCAGCTCCTACGCGGCGTCAACGCCAAGCTACGCGCCGAATCCGTATCAGGCGATGAGATTACGACGGCCTTCGCTATGTCTGCGCTTGAACTCGTAACGAAGGAGACTCCGGAATGGAAATTCGCGGCGGCTCGTGCGCTATTGACTACGCTGTATAAGAAGGCCGCAGTTAATCGGCGCTATAAGGCGTATAGCGACCGGCCATACGGTGCATTCCTACCGCTAGTCAGCGAACTGGTCGAGCGCGGCATCTATCGCGAGGAATTGCTTAGCGCGTACACACCGGAACAGATTGCGGCGCTTGGCGAGTGTATCGACTACCGACGCGATTTACTTTTCGATTATATTGGATTACTTACGCTGCAGGAACGTTATCTCGCGACAGATTTCGAAGGACGTGTTATGGAGCTTCCGCAAGAACGCTATATGGTTATCGCAATGTTCCTTATGCAGAATGAACCGGCCGACAAACGCCTTGATCTCGTCAAAGAGGCGTATTGGGCGATGTCCAATCTGTACATGACGGTCGCGACGCCTACGCTATCGAACGCAGGCAAGGCGACGGGCGGACAGTTATCATCGTGTTTCATCGATACGGTCGACGATTCACTCGAGGGTATCTTCGACTCTAATACGGACGTAGCGCGCCTATCGAAAATGGGCGGCGGCATCGGCGTTTACCTCGGCAAGGTGCGCGCAAGAGGATCGGACATCCGCGGCCATAAGAACACGTCAAGCGGCGTCATTCCGTGGATTCGGCAGCTCAACAATACGGCCGTCAGCGTAGACCAGCTCGGCACACGTAAAGGCGCAATCGCCGTCTATCTCGACGTATTCCACAAGGATATCCTAGCGTTCCTTGACCTCAAATTAAACAACGGAGACGAGCGGATGCGCGCGCATGATATCTTCCACGGCGTCTGCATTCCGGATCTCTTCATGGAAACGGTCGAGCAGCGCGGCGAGTGGGCGCTATTCTGTCCGCATGAAGTCCGCAAAACATTCGGATGGGGCCTCGAAGACTTCTACGATGAGGAAGTCGGCGCCGGCTCATTCCGCGAGAAGTACGCCGAAGCGCTGGCGCATCCGTTGTTACCGCGAATTACCGTGCAGGCGATCGATATTATGAAGCGCATTATGAAGTCGCAACTTGAGACCGGCACGCCGTACATGTTTTATCGAGATACCGTCAACCGCGCGAACCCGAACAGTCATCGCGGCATGATCTATTCGTCGAATCTGTGTACGGAAATCATGCAGAATCAATCGCCGACCGTGACGGAAACTGAGGAACTCGTAACGAAGGACGGTCAAACGCGCATCATCATTACGAAGGTGCCAGGCGATTTCGTCGTATGTAACTTGAACTCGATTCACTTGGCGCGTGCTGTTCCGGACGGCGTCCTCGACCGCTTGATTCCGATACAAGTCCGCATGCTCGATAACGTTATCGATATCAACAATATCGAAATCCTGCAGGCGCAATATACGAATCAGCAATACCGCGCGGTCGGACTCGGTACGTTCGGTCTCCACCACCTACTCGCGCTTGAGGGTATCCGCTGGGAATCGGACGAAGCCGTCGCCTACAACGACCGCCTGTACGAAGACATCGCGTATTTGACGATAAAGGCGAGCGCTGACCTGGCGAAAGAAAAAGGCGCATATCCTGCGTTCGAGGGCAGCGATTGGCATAGCGGAGAGTATTTCGCTAAACGCGGTTATATCGATCCAGTAGCGGACACTATCGTTGCCGACGACAGATGGGCGCAGTTAACGCTGCAGGTCGTTCAGCACGGAATCCGTAACGGCTATTTACTCGCGATCGCACCGAATGGCTCAACGTCCATTATCGCGGGTTCGACCGCCAGTATCGACCCAATTTACGAGCTGCTGTCGTACGAGGAAAAGACGACGTATAAAATCGCTAATCCTGCGCCAGACCTTTCGCCGGCCACGATGTGGTACTACAAGACCGCGTTCACTATCGATCAGCACTGGTCGATTAAGGCGGCCGCAGTCCGTCAGCGTCACGTTGACCAAGCGCAATCATTCAATCTTTACGTAACGCCGGATATTAAGGCGAGCGCATTCTTGGCGCTTCATATTGACGCGTGGAAGTCCGGAATCAAGAGTAGCTACTACATTAGAAGCCGTGCATTAACGATTGAGGAATGTCAGAGTTGTTCGTCTTAATACGATGAGGGGGCTGCAGATGAGTGGTCGAGAAACGTGGAGACGTATCGAGGGGTTTTGCAACTACGAGGTCAGCGATACCGGCTTAGTTAGGAACATAACCACACGTAGAGTTATGAGAGGAAACCCTATTAAAGGAGGGTATCTACAAATATGTCTGGTTAGCCCTTCACGCGAAAGAAAGATGTTCTTAGTTCACCGCCTAGTCGCTATTGCTTTCATCCCTAATCCCGATGGTTTACCAGAAGTTAATCATAGAAACGGGATTAAAACTGATAATTTCGTATCCAATCTTGAGTGGTGTGATCGCAAATATAACATCAGGCACGCGTTTGCTACCGGACTTTTTGACGGCAGGAGGGTTAGGGGAGAGGATAACGGTAATTCGAAACTAAAAGATTATCAAAGGATGGAGATATTAGCCGACCAACGGACACTCTCGGAGATAGCTAAAGACTACGGGGTGACTCCGCAGGCTATATGGCACATAAAACATAAGTTTAAAGCTTCATAACTCACCTGCTGCAAATAACGAATAGGAGGGCGATATCTTGCGCCAACAAGCGATATTCAACACGAACGCACCGAATAAATCTACGCGGATTATTGACGGAGAGTGCTCCGGTATTCTCAACTGGAACGATATCCGGATGCCGCATATGTATAAGCTGTACAAGGTCCTGCTGCTCAATCACTGGATAGCGGACGAAATTCCGATGGCGAAGGATGCGCAGCAATTTGCGCGTCTGGACCCGGAAGAACAGCGCACGTTCAAGATTAATATCGGATTGCTCGCGGTCCTGGACTCGATGCAGACGATGTTCGTCGGCGATGTTAAGCGATATTTTACCGATAGCTCACTCGAAGCAATCGCGGCCATTATCGGACAGCAGGAGGTCGTGCACAATCAATCGTATTCGTACGTGTTGTCGTCGATCGTAAGCGATAAGGAACAGCGCGAAATCTTCGAATACTGGAAGCATGACGCTGTGTTGCTCGAAAGGAATACGTTTATTAGCGCGATATACCAGAAGTTCCGCGATGAGCCGTCGCCGCAGACGTTTTTCGAAGCGCTGGTCGCGGATCTCATTCTCGAGGGCATCTTCTTCTACAGCACGTTCGCGTTCTTCTACAACCTGGCGCGCGATCAGAAGATGATGGGAACGTCGCAGATGATATCGTATATTCAACGCGACGAGAACCAGCATTGTTATTTCTTCGCGGAAGTATTCAAGCAGCTTCTCGTAGACTTCCCGGAACTCGATACGCAGGCCAATCGCGATTACGTTTACGCAACGATCGACCGTGCCGTCGAACTCGAGACGAATTGGGCGCGCTATACGCTCGCTAACGTCCGCGGCATTGATCTCGGCGAGCTGTCCGATTATATCCGGTACATTGCGAACAGACGCCTGCGCATGATGGGACTGCCGAATCTATACGAAGGCGTCGACGTTAACTGTATGCCGTGGATTAAACCGTTCTCGGACGATGCGCTCAACGCAACGAAAACGGACTTTTTCGAAGGGAAGTCGCGCAATTACGGCAAAGTGGGCGGCGACAACGGATTCGACGATTTATAAACGAGGGAGGCGGATAATTTTCCGTCTCCTTTTTTGCGTTTAGGTGTACGGTTTCTAGTTGACGTACGTCTAGGTATATGTAAGGCGCAAAAATAATTACCGCAAACTGTGCGGAAAGCGCCTGAGAGGGAACATATACAGGGAAGGCGCCAATACGCCGCGCCGGAACCAATCTAACGAAGGAGGAACGCACGCTATGCCACTACCGAAAGACTCGCTATTCTTCGGATTCGCCGCCAAGCTAACGGACGAGCAGCGCGCCTATGTTAACTCGATATTCGACCGTCAGCTCACGATTGTTAACGCGCCATCAGGTACCGGAAAGACTACGCTCGCTGTCGCCGTTGCGAAACTGCTCGGAAAGCCGCTAGTCTACGTATTCAGTCCGGTCGAAGAAGGGCGTATGGGATTCCGCCCAGGCACGCAGCGCGAAAAGGAAGCCGCGTATATCACTCCGCTAACCGATGCGCTGTATGAGATCGGCGAGAATCCGTCGAAATCGATATTCGATCCGGAGAATATGGAGGCGCAGAAGCGCGGTGACGTGTGGGTGTATCCGATGTCGCACGTATTCGCTCGCGGCATGAACCTGAAAGGGAAAACGGTAATCATCGATGAGGCGCAGAACTTAACACGCGGCGAGCTTAAAAAGGTGCTTACGCGGATTCACACGGACTGCCACGTCATCATTATCGGACATGACGGTCAGTGTGATCTCAAGGACGCCGGTAAATCCGGATTTGTCCCGTACATCGAACATTTCCGCAACGAACCGTATGCGGCCGTATGTGAGTTGACGGTGAATTTCCGCGGTAAGCTGGCGCAGCACGCCGATAAATTACGCTGGTAAAGCGAGAGGAGAGGACGCGAATGAGTCGGTCGCAAGAACATTACGCTATTCTCCGCGACAACTATCCGTACGGACTGTCGAAGAAAAACCGATTTTTGCGCACGTACAGCCGGAAGGTTGACGCGGTAAGGTCTGCGCAGGACTTAGCGGCTGATGACGAGCGCTTTGGTCGCGGGGAGCATACGTACGAAGTCGTGTGCGTTACATTTACGAAGGAGGACGAGAAATGAACGATAAGATTGCGGAGTACATCGAATCATTGGCGCAACAATTAGGCGTGGCCGTGACGCATGTCTACGAGGTGATGGCGCGTCAGATGGTGGCGGAAGGGATTACGTACGGACTGTTGAGTCTGGCAGTGGTCGTCGTCATACCGATTGTCGTATATAAGTTGGCGCGGCTCACAATGGAGAAGTACAACGAAGACATGGAATTTTACGTGTTTATGGGCTGGTTTATTGGTGGTATCGGCGCATTAATTTTATTCGCCGCGAGTCTGCTAAGCCTGCCGGATTACGTAATGCACGTTGTTAATCCGGAATATTACACCGTCAAAGAGATTCTTGACGCACTCAAATAACGAAAGGAGAACGCCGATTGAACGGTAAACTAACGCAAATCTTCACAATGCAAAAAGCGCTGGATGATCGCATCATTTCCGAACGCGGCATCGATAAGACGGTTGACGAGTGGGTTATCGGAATCACGCTCGCAATGGAGTCCGAAATTGACGAGATCCGACGCGAAGTTAACTGGAAGTGGTGGAAGAATCCGAAGCCGGTCGATAAGACAGCGCTGCAGGGCGAAGTCATCGATATGTGGCACTTCCTCGTAAGCCTTTCGGACAAAGTCGGACTGACTGCGGATGATGTCTACGCAATCTATCTCAAAAAGAATGCGGAGAATCACGCCAGGCAGGACGGAACGAGCGCGAAAGAAGGTTACGGAGTGACGGCGGAAGAGGCGGCCGAGAACATGCGTAAAGCATTCGAAGCGCTTCCGTCAGTGTCGGACTTAATCGGCAAATGAGCCGGCGCAAATCATTCGCCGAACTCGCGGAAGAACACGCGCAAGCCTGGCGAGAGTTCGCGGTCGCTATCGGACTCGTACGCTTGGCGGAATGGCTTAACGGTAAATTAACGAAGGAGGAACGCAAATGAAACGCACACTAATCTTCGAAATGACTGCGCGGGTTCCGTTTGACGAGGAACTGGACGCCATTTATGACGCACTCAGTCCGGAAGAACAAGCGGATAAATTGCGCGAGATGCACGAGAACGGCCGCCAATGGCTCCGCGATGTAACGGACGACTGCGCAGACGTCACCGTCAACGTATACGTAAGTGAGGAGGACGCCAATTGACCGATAGAATCAACGTACTCGATAACGGATATGTCCGCCTGGTCGACGTAATGGGATCGGACTTAACCGTCGCAAATGCAGCGCGAGTATCCTACGCAAAGGAATCGCACGAGCTGACCGAGCGCGATATCCGCCTCATTAAGTTCCTCGCGCGAGAAGGCCATACGTCGCCATTCCGCCACGCCATCGCTCAATTCGAAGTGTACGCGCCGTTAATGGTTGCGCGCCAATGGTGGAAATATATCGTCGGCTCTGCGCACATGGAAGGAACCGGAGATAGCCTCGACGCTTGGAACGAATCGAGCCGGCGCTATATTACGGAGGAGTTGACGTTTTACGTACCGGAAGTCGGAGAATGGAGAAGCGCGCCAGAAAATTCGAAACAAGGTAGCGGAGAGCCAATCGAGAAAGATGACGGCCAGTGGTCCGCGATACTAACCGAGTATATCGAGGACGGCGTCCAACTATACGCTCAAGCGTTAAAGGAGGGAATCTGTGCCGAGCAAGCCCGTCTATTCCTTCCAGCTTACGGAATGTATGTCCGATGGTACTGGACCGCCAGCCTACAGAGTATCGCGCATTTCCTAGCGCAACGTCTCGAACACGATGCGCAGGTTGAAATCCAGGCGTACGCCAAGGCGGTATTAACGCTGATCGAGGCGCGATTCCCCGTCGCTATTGGCGAATTACTAGCGAAAGAGGAGGCGGTCTGATGGTATTATCTCTCTCGATATTCTTCGAAAACTGCGAGGAACTCGTTATCCCTACGGATGACATCGCGTTCCTACACATGTCCGATATTACGGAATCCATGACGTATTGTACTCGCCCTAATCCGTACCATCACGCAAACAAAAACGTTGGCTTCCTCCGCCTGAGTGTCGTAGATAAACCGGACTATCGCCGCATCACCACGTACAACGACATCGTATGCGTCGACGTAAACGGCGTTGAGTATAGCGTAGATTGGCACGAAGAGGACGAATACGATAACCGCTACCAATCGTCAGAAATACGCGAAGATGCCGGCCATATTAGCGTCGTCATTTCGAAAAAGGAGGCGGAGTAAATGCGCAAAGTCGAGATACGCGGCTATGTCGTATACGATCCGGAAGAAGTCGCAAGTGGCGATTTAATCTGCGGTCGAATCGAAGACATGCTATTCAACGAAGACTATCCGCGCGAATGGTCGTTCGAGGCCGTAAGCGATACGGAAGTACCTAACGAAGAGGAGGTGGTCACATCCGAGCAGTAATCGCGGCCATAGTCGCCGTATCAGTCGCATTTACCGGCGTTAGTACCGGCGTAGAGCAGGCGCAAGCAAAGACGGAATCAACAGGCAAGGTTCCGTCCGAATGGCGCACGTTCGAAGCCACCGCCTACATTGCGCTATGCGATACCGGTTGCAGCGGTATAACAGCGTCCGGAATCGACGTGAGGCACACGCGATATTATGGCGGACGAGTTGTCGTGGCGGTCGACCCACGCGAAATAGCGCTAGGCACGGTGTTCACAATCCGCCTGGCTGACGGCACGGAAATCGACGCGATCGCGCTCGACGTTGGCGGCGACATTAAAGGCGCGCGAATTGACGTATTGATGGCGAATTTGCACGACGCGAAGCAATTCGGAAGGCAAGCGGTAAGTATAAAAATCGAGGAGGAATCGAAATGAACGAAAATATCACGGTATTAAACGACGAAAAATTGGGCGGAATCGAACGCGAATATCGCGAGGTTAAACGTAAGGCGACCGTAGGTGAACGGATTAAGATTGTTAAGCGGTGGCCCCTCGAGGATCGGTACGACATCGGGGACATATTCGTTACGAGTAGTGTGCGTCAGTCCGATGGTTACGTCCGCGTCGATTCTTTAGGAGAGCGTGTTATCGCGTTAGAGGAATACGTAGTCCTCGAACCGACCGATATCGTACGACTAGCGTCCAAAGGGCGCATCGATGACGAGCGCCTCCGTATGGTCGACCGTAAGGCAGCGGTAGGCGAGCGCGTGATCGCGGTGAGCACGGCGCACACAGTCATCGACGATACCGAAGTTATGCACAGAATCGGAGAATTCGGTACCGTGTCAGCACGCGGCGAAGTATATAAAAACCGCGTTAGAATCAACGGATATTACGTTGTTGACGGAGATTACCGCGTACTCGAACCAGTTGAATCCGCCAAATCCGCCGAACCTACCGCCCCCTTATCCGCACAGCCACCGCTCGACCAGGCGGCCGCTAATATCGCCGCATTAACAGCGAAGGTGCAGGCGCTCGAGACTCGACTCAACGCCTTATACGACTGGCACAAGCGAGCGGCGATTGACTTGCGTGTTGCTCGCGAAGACATCGTACTAATCGAGGAAGGCGTCAGCGGCGATATCAAATCGCTCGAATCCCGTGTGGATACGCTCGAGAAGGCGAAACAGCCCGTCAAAGTTGCGGAAGGGCTGGCCGATGATGCGCCGCCGAGTTTCGCAATTCCTACGGTTAAGTCGCCGCAGCAAATCCGCGACGAAATCGTTGAGCGTGCGAAGGCTGACGTTAGAGCGCTGCTCGACCGAAATTATTATGCCGGATATAGTCCGACTATCTGGTTCACGGATAAAGACGGATCTTCTATAACGGATAAGTGCGATTTTATCGTTAACCGCAAAAAACGTACCGTCGTCGCCTTGATCTCGGTGATAAGAGGCGGTAAGCCATTCCGCAAAGGTATCGCCAAAGCCGCACCAAACGACGTATTTAACGCGCATATCGGACGTGCGATCGCGCTGCGACGTGCGCTTGGTCTCGAAGTGCCGGCGGAATACTTGAGCGTGCCGAATCCGGAGGAGCCGCGAGTTGGTGACGTTGTGTGCTGGGACATCGCGGGCCGGACCTACCGAATTGAAAACGGTATGCGCGTAGTATCGTTGGAAGACGGCCGTGATTATACGGACTACGCGTATCTAGCTAACGCATCCATTGTCGACGACAGCCGCGAGGAGGTGGGCGCATGATGATCGACACTTACGTAATCATTCGCAGGCCAAGCGGAGAATTAGCGCACAGCAAAGCGTACACAAGCCTTCGAGACGCTAAACTTGCGCTTAAATATCATCACGGAGGTCCGTACGTTAGTAACTACGCAGTTGTTAAGTTAAGCGCCATTCCGTCCGCGATGTATGCGGTACGGTCTGACGGAAAATGGATGGAGGTGTCCGCGAATGACGCTCCCTAACTTCGCAATAACTGGCGAAATGCGCAGCGGTAAGGACGCCGTTGCCGAATACATGGCGCGGAAATTCGGATACACTCGGTTCGCATTTGGCGACGAGCTTAAGCGTGATTTCCATCGCCGATATCCCGAAGTACCTCGCGAACCGAAACCGCGCGCCGGCTACCAGTTTCATGGACAGTTCATGCGCGAACAAATTGACGAAGATATTTGGGTTAATCGGTGCTTGGCGGAAATAGCACGAACGAGTCACAATTACGCAGGCTTCACGTTCCGCGCAGTCATCTCCGACCTCCGCCAGCCTAACGAGTTTCAGGCGTGTAAGCTCCAAGGCTTCGTCATCATCCGCGTAACAGCACCGGAAGCCCTCCGCATCGATCGCGCCATCAAGTCCGGTGACACGTTTAACCTACGCGACTTGACGCATGATACCGAAAGTCACGCGCGCAGATTTGACGTTGACTACGAAATCGTTAACGACGGGACGCTGGCGGAATTGTACGCGAAGGTTGACGAGGTGGTGCGCAATGTCTCCGCTTGAGATATACCGCGATGCTTACCGCGCCGGCTACTTTTACGGACGGATAGACGCGGACAGGGGCGCGCCATATGACGATAGGACTCCGCTAGAAAAGAACGCGCAACCTACTCCGCCTCAAAAAGCAGCCAACCGTCCTGATCCGCAATGAACACGTAGCGCCGCGCCTCCTGCGGTATCTGCGTCTTACGGTAGAAATGCGCCGCCGACACGTAGCCGCGTTTATCTACGTTGGCTGCGGTCGGATCTGACGCAGAACTAGCGAGACGGAGCGCGATTACTTGCGCCGTGTGGTCGTAGCCGAGCGTGACGCGGTTGCCGTTGCGTAGGTCATATAGCGCGATAATGTCCGATGACAGGCGTAGGCGGCGCTGCTTGTCCGTTGCTACGAATAAGTTGACGAGCGGAATTTCTTCGATATTAAAGCGTTGGGACACAGTTATCACTCCTTTAACGATAATTATACGTAAATTGAACGAAAAGTAAACGATATGGAGGCGGTTAGATTTGACGTTTAAATATATCGAATTGTTTGCCGGCATTGGCGGATTTCGTTCCGCATTGGACGGACTGGGCGGCGGGTGTGTATTCGCGTCCGAGATCGATAAATACGCAAGCCAAGCGTACAAGGCACTATACAACGGCGCCCAGGAATTACACGGCGACATTACGAAAATCGATGCGCACAACATTCCGGATCATGACGTATTGGTCGGCGGCTTTCCGTGCCAAGCGTTCTCAGTCGCTGGCCAGCGTAAAGGATTCGAAGATGCGCGCGGTACGTTATTCTTCGAGATTGCGCGTATAGCTTCCGCTAAACAGCCACGCCTGATGCTGCTGGAGAACGTGAAGGGGCTGTTATCGCATGATGGCGGCAAGACGTTCGAAACGATGTGCGTAATCCTTCACGATATTGGATACGCGATTGATTTCCGCGTTCTCAACTCGAAACATTTCGGCGTGCCGCAGAATCGCGAGCGTATTTTCCTAGCGTGTGATCGTAACGCGGAACATGCGGAATGGGACGTAACTGGGAGCGACGTGGTAGCGCGGGCTAAACGGAGGGTACGGGCGCTTGGGATTCGTACGTTTAACTTCGATTGGCCAGAGAACGGCGAAGTGACTACGCGATTGAGAGACGTTTTGGAAATGCAAGTCGACGAGAAATATTATCTGAGCGAGGAAAAGACGGCGAAATTGATTGCGCAGTTAGAAGAGCGCGGAATAGAGACGAATGTGGACGGCGATGGCTGCGCGATGGTCGGGCGTGTAAATATATCCGGGTACGATCAGAGAAAAAGAGTCTATTCGCCAGATGGGCTTTGTCCTACACCGAGTGGGCTGGGCGCCAGCGGAAACGAACCGAAAATAGTAGAAACAACAGTAATCGCTGGCTCACTCGAACACTACGGAAACGACCAGATGAACCGCGTCTATTCTGTCGACGGCCTTGCGCCAACAATCACGGTAGTCAGCGGTGGCGGACGAGAGCAGAAGATTGCGGAACCTTACACCGTTTTCCAAAAAACAACGAGCTGGACGACAACGGTCAAATATGACGAAACTGGCACGCTACAGGCCGCCCGACTCGATAAGGTTCCGCAAGTCGTAACACCACGCTACCGCATCCGCAAGTTAACTCCGCGCGAGTGCTGGCGCTTGCAGGGCTTTACCGACGCGCAACATGACGCAGTTATGAACGCAGGTATTAGCGATTCGCAGCGTTACAAACAGGCGGGTAATGCCGTCACAGTTAACGTTATTCGTGCGGTAGGTAAACCGCTAGTTAAACGGTTAAAGCAAACGGAATCGAGCGAAACAGGCAATCGTTCGACTTCGGAAATGGAGGCGGTCTAATGGGTGCAGTTAAAGTAGATACGGAAAAACAGGCGCGAGCCTACGAGGTGAAATACGCTCTCAACGACGCGGCTGGCGTAAAGGCGTTATTACGCGATCGCCACCGCATAGCCGAACGCCGCTACAAAGGCGACACGGCAGCCAGCGATATATTGATCGATTTGCATAGCGCAATTAACAGCGCCGGCCTAACGGAGCGCCAGACGGAGGCGATTGCGTGGGTATATGGCGTAGATTTGACGCAGAAAGACGCGGCGGCGCTTATGGCGGTGAGTCGCGAGGCGATTACGCAATTTATCGGAGAGGCAGCGTCCAGGATTGCGGCAGTGTTTGCGCGGTGGGAGTACGGTGAGGTAACGGTCGAATTTGACGAAGAGGAGACGGATAATGACGGACTATAAAACGCAATTCAACGAGGACACAGCGGCACTCATCGCAACCAATATCGCAGACAGAACGGAGCGTATGGCGGCTGTGCAGGCGCTAATCGACCGCTATATCGAAGCAAACGGAGAGGTACCGGATCGGGCGCAGCTTGAGCGCCTGACCGATTATGTATTGCGTGAGGAATTGACGGACCCGAATTTACACAAGGTCCTTCACAACGAATATCCATTCCTATCTGAGACGCAGCTCGAAAGGCGGAGATTCGGCGCACGCGGAAGCGAAGATTCGAATATGCGAGGCGAGGTTGCGCTTAATATTGGCGATGATATTGACGATTCAGCGAGCCGCCAACATAGCGGAGTAGGTTCGCAATTAGCGACGGACGGTAAGACGTATCGTTATCCGATTCGGCGCACGCGATCCAAGCAGGAGCAGATATTCCTCGATGAAAATACGAAGATACGAAATAAGCGACGGGCCAAACAGTATAAAAAAGACACCGCGCCAGGCGAAATAACGCGATATAACCTTTTCGAAAACGGTGGCGAAGTGCTGCCGTCTTTCGTTTCCTGTGTCGGAATTGCAGGACGCGTAAAACAGGAGGCGAGCGTAATATATGGCGATTAATATTGCGCTGCCTGACGATTATTACGACTTTCCTGCGCGCAACTACCGAACAGAAACGGCCGTACTTGGCGGTAAGGCTGGCGTTTACATTCTGCTCGACAAAGACGGGCTCGCGCTGTACGTAGGCAAGGCGGGAAACCTGCGAAGTAGGCTACGCGCTCACTTAAGCCAGCGGTCTCATATCGTCGATATCATTCCGTTCGTTAATAATGTCCGCGTATACTTCGTTCTAAGCGAATACGAGCGTGAGGTGTACGAGACATTCGCAATTCAGACGTTCCAGCCGTCTAAAAACCGCGCTAAAGTGTTCTTCGACCGGTATGGTGACGATGCGCAGGACGTTGAGGACCGTCTATTCGAGATTATGACGCGAATACGCGAGTTGGAAGACGAACGCCGATTTATCCTGCAGGACATTCGCGACGAGGAGGAAGACGAGCACGAGGATGAAGATTTCCGTAAATTTTCGCAATCATTGACTTACATTGAGTTGGCCGCCATTGACGACGAGATCCGGGAATTAAGAAAAGAGCGCGAAAAGTTACGCAATAAGTGACCTAATTACTTACAAAAGTGTGTTTTTACCGACTTAGTAAGTATAGGAGTCAATTTTAAGAGGCGCGGATCAATCTGCGTCTTTTTCTTTTTGTCTAAAACGAAATGGAGGCGTTATAAATGGCGCAATCAACGCGCGAACTAAACGTAAACATCAACGTTGACATCACAGAAACCATCCGCGGACTCAAAGCGATCCAGCGCGAGGCGAAGAAAGCTGCGCAGGCATTGCGGGAGTTGGAGGCGGCAGTTGACGCTGGCACCGTTCAATTAACGGGTGAGCCGGATATGGTGATTACGTCCGGAACGATTAGCGCAGGTAGTCCGGAAGATGCCCGTAAGATAGCGGACAAGTTGGCGAAGGCGGTGTCTGATGGCGGAAAATAGACGATTAGCAGATCCGGAAACGGGCGAACTTATATACGCGACGGTCCTCGATTATGGTGACCGCGTTATAACGGAAGCACAGCGTAAAGGAGCTGCGGAACACTTTGACCGCGAAACGTTCAAAGGCCGCAATGCCGGCTTTACCTTTACGTCTATGGACGATATCCATTACGTGACCGAGCGCCTGACAACGGCACAGTGCGGCTACTTGCTCGTTCTACAGTGCTACGTTGATTATGACGGCGGCCGAATCGTTAAGGCTCGCGGCGAATCGATGACTAGCGCGGACATGCTCGACGTTCTGCAGCTCAAACGAAAACGGAGTACGTTCTACGATTTCATGAGCGCTTGCCTGGAATCCGGTATCATTACGGAGGACGAATTCGGCAGCTACTACGTCAATCCGCGTTATCACTTCCGAGGAGCAACGCAGAATCGTGCGGTTATTCGTACATACACGGCAAAAGTACGCCAGGCTTACCGCGAAGTTAAAGCGGTTGATCTCGGCCTTATGTACCGCATGCTTCCGTATGTACACGTAAGTAATAACGCATTGTGCTCGAATCCTACGGAACGCGATCCGAAGAAAATACGCTGGTTCAACGGTAAGTCATTGGCGGCTGCGATCGGAGTCGACGAGAAGACATTGACGCGTAGACTTCCGCATATGAAGTTCGGAGGCGAGTACGTTATTGCGCGTACATCCGTCGGACCGCAGCGCATGTTCCAGTTTAATCCTAGCGTGTTTTATCGCGGAAACAAGACGCCTGACGAGTCGTTGGTTGCGAAATTTAATGGCCTGTCCGCTTAAAAAAGTGACCTTATTCGGACAAATCGGCGAAAAAAGTGACTTTATTCGGACACGTTAAAATGCCGTTCCACCGCGTAGTGGTGCGGCTTTTCGGCGTTTTGGGTGCGGAATTATATATAGTCTTTGTTAACGGAAAGGGGATAGCGCAATGTTCAAACGGATGAAATCGAATGTAGGCGGTAATGACCGGTCTCCGATTCAACTAACGGAAGTTAACGGAAAACCTGCGTTAGTGTTTGACGAAATGCCTGCGCTTGTTTTCGTAAGTAATAACGGGCATGGATCGTTTGATAAGCTGTATATTGACGGAGTAGAGAGCGTGACCCATCGGAATGTGACGATTACTTCCGAAGTAGGCGAAATAACTACGTACAGTCTTGATAAATACGCGATTAGAACGGAAGAAGTAGCGGAGGATATCGGCTAACGCCGTCACTTCCGACGCCTAACGGCGACGTCGTGAATCATATAATCTTTGTCCGCGTTAATCTTTTAAAAAGAACTAAACGCAAGGTAAGTGATACGAATCTGGACGGCAGCGCCGGACAGAGGACGAGGCGGTCTTCCTCGGCCATATCTTTATCAATAACGCTAACACTAACGTTAGCCTTAATCGGAGGGATTGCGCTATGTCTGACGTTATCATGCGGGATAGTGACGGTAATATTATCGGTACAGCTACGCTAGTAGAGGCGGTAATTGAATACGATATGTCTGCTAAGGTATCGGTAAGCAGCGTAGATACACGGAGTAAGCCGGAAGATGGTGCGGATTGGGATACGCTAAAGATGGAATTGATCGAAGGGGGATTGCGTTAATGAGACGGATTAACTCGTTTGTGATTGCGTTGATACTGTCCGTTTATATCTATAGCGTTAAATGGCGGGGACTAACGGAGTATAGTAGTTCCGATTAGGACGTAAATTACTACGTTGTAAACCTGCGAAATATATGCGGAAATTAGCGTATATAATAGAAGCGAAATTTTTACGAGTGGCTTCGTTAGTTGACGGAACCCTGCGATTATCCGCTGAAACGCTCCGGACGGACAGCCTTCGAAAACTCACGGGGTTCAGCGC